>JAHJCJ010000094.1 GCA_018812825.1 Candidatus Omnitrophota bacterium | reverse complement strand
CGCTAAATAAAGACTATAAGGTGCTTGCCCTCGTTTGCTGACGCTCACGGGGACTACGCTAAATAAAGACTATAAGGTGCTTGTTTATGCCTATTTTTATATATAATTCCCTTTCCAGAAAGAAAGAAGAACTTATCCCCTTAAAGCCGAAAGAGATTAAGATGTACGTTTGCGGCCCTACGGTTTATGACGAGCCGCATATTGGGCATGCGCGTAGTGCGTATATATTTGACGTAATTAGAAGGTATCTAATGTATAGAGAATATAAGGTTAAATTTGTTAGAAATGTGACTGATGTTGATGATAAGATTATCGATAAAGCGCAAAATGAATTTAAGGGGGAAGATTTAAATACCGCAGTTAAAAAAGTTTCTGCTAAGTATCTTGATCTTTATCATGAAGATATGAAAAACTTAGGTATTCTTGACCCAGATATTGAACCTAAGGCAACTGGTTATGTCAGTAAAGAAAATCCTTTAATGCAGAAGTTTATAGAGCAGTTAATTAGCAACGGCTGCGCTTATGTTTCTGACGGCGATGTGTATTTTGATATTAAGAAAGCAAAGGGTTATGGAAAATTATCTAATCAGGCGATTGAAAAGATGGAATCAGGGGTAAGGATTGCTCTTGGCGAGAAAAAGAGGGACCCGCTTGATTTTGCTTTATGGAAATCAGCGAAAGTTGGAGAGCCTGCTTGGGATAGTCCTTGGGGTAAAGGCCGGCCTGGTTGGCATATTGAATGTTCTGTAATGAGCTCTGATATTTTAGGTGATGAATTTGATATCCACGGCGGGGGGATTGATTTAATTTTCCCGCATCATGAAAATGAGATTGCACAAGCCGAAGGCGCAGGCAATAGATTCGCCCGCTACTGGATACACCACGGTCTGCTTACCATTAACGGCCAGAAGATGTCTAAGTCGCTGGGTAATTTTATTACAGTCAAAGACTGTTTAGATAAACATTCTGCAGATGCCTTAAAATTATTCTTTCTTTCTACTCAGTATTCTCATCCTGTAGATTTCACTGAAGAGAAGATGCAAGAGTTTGATAAGGCAAGGGGTAAATTTAAGGGCTTAAATGATAGATTTGATAATATTGATCTCAGTCTTGAAAAGAATTGTATTCATAGTGATGAAGCGGTAGATACTTTAAAGAATGAATTTGAGAATGCAATGGATGACAACTTTAATACTTCTCAGGCTCTAGCTGTTTTGTTTAAAATTGCAAGTATCACTGATGGATATTTCACAGAGTATAAAAAGAATATAGCAAAGATTATTTACGCCAAGTCAGTTTTTGAAACTTTAACTAGTCTATTTGGATTAACCCTAATTGGCCATTCGTTTAAGTTGGAATTTAACGAAACTGTAGAAATAGAGGATAAGATTGAGTTAAGAAACGAATCTAGAAAGAAGGGGGATTTTGAAACTTCTGATAAAGTAAGGAAAGAATTAGAGAGCAAAGGCATTATTCTAGAAGACACAAAAGACGGGACAATTTGGAGAAGAAAGTTATAGCGGGTGGCTTGAACTGGATTTGAGCCGCGGTGTGCGGCGAAAAACAGTTCAAGACAGGATCCGCGTAAGCTATTAATATGAAAAGTAAATTCATTACATTTGAAGGTTCTGAAGGCTGTGGCAAGAGCACTCAATCAGAGATGCTCTACCGCTATTTAAAATCCAAAGGTTTAAAGGTAGTTTATCTGCGTGAACCCGGAGGGGTTAAATTAAGCGAGAAGATACGGGATATTCTGCTTGATCCTGATAGTAAGATATCTCCTGAAGCAGAAACCTTGCTTTATATGGCTGCCCGGGCTCAGGTAGTCGAGGAGATTATTAAGCCCGCGTTTTGTTCCGGAAGAATAGTTGTTTGCGACAGGTTCTTAGATTCTACTATTGCTTATCAAGGTTTTGGGTTAGGTATAGATGTAAAGCTAATCAAGTTTATTGGTAATTTTGCCACGCAAGGCATAAGCCCGGATTTAACCATCTTTTTAGATCTGCCGGTAAAAAGCGGGCTTCAACATCGGCATAATTGCAAAGATCGTATCGAACAGCGTTCTGTGAGTTATCATGAAAAAGTCAGAAAGGGGTATTTTGCGCTTGCTAAAAAAGAACCACGGAGGATTAAAATAGTAAAGGTCCAGGAAAATAGATTTAAGACGCAAGATAAAATAAGGGAAATTGTAAATGCGTTTTAGCGATATCTTAGGGCATGAGAAGCCGTTAAACATAATAAACGCCTATATAGAAAAGTCCTGTTTTTCCGGCGGGTATATTTTTAGCGGTCCGGAAGGGATCGGCAAGAAGACGGTTGCAAAAATCATCGCCCAGAAACTAAATTGTACGGCTCAAATAGACAGGCCATGCGGTAGCTGCAGCTCATGTTTAAAGATAGAGAAGCTACGGCATCCTGATTTGCATATCATCGAGAATGATGCCTCGCAAATTAAGATTGAGGATATCCGTAATTTACAGCGGGAAGCAAGTTTCCGGCCATACGAGGGTGTAATGAAGGTTTTTATTATTGATGACGCGCATAGGCTTAATCCTGAAGCGGCGAATTCTTTGCTTAAGGTGCTGGAAGAATCCCCCGGGGGCAGTTTGATTATTTTAATTACACACAAGCTACAGAACATTTTTAAGACCATACTTTCGCGCTGTAAGGTTATAAGATTTTCTCCTTTGGCCATAACTGTATTGGAGGATATTTTGATTAAAGATTATCTTGTTGACAGGCTCTTTGCGCGTTTTATTTCTTTTTATGCAGAGGGCAGATTGGGTTTGGCCGTTAAATTGAAGGATTCTAAGGTATTCGAGGAGAAAAACAGGATATTTGATTCTTTTGTGCTTTCTGGTAAACCGCTGGATCGTAATTTTACAGGGCAGAGCAGAGAGCAGCTGCGCGGCTGTTTAAATATTCTGGCCTCCTGGTTTAGGGATATATATCTGCTTAAGGCAGGTATATCTGATAGGGAACTGATACATTTAGACCGGGAAAATGATTTACTAAAACTTATACATGAGTTTTCTTTTAAACAGCTCGATGGCATATTAACAACGATTTCGGAAAGTATATTTTATTTAGAAAATAATATTAACAGTAAATTACTTTTGCATAACTTAGGAGTGCAGCTATGGAAGGCATGATTTTGGTGCAATTAAGGAATTCCGGCCAGATACAGTTTTATCAGGGAGGAAATTTAACTTTAAAAGTCGGAGATTGCGTAATTGTTGAGCACGATAGGGGTTTGGATTATGGATGTGTTATCCTGCCGCACCAGGCGCATTGCTGTGCTGAGGCTAATTCCAAAGAGCCTCCGAAGAAAATAATCCGTCTGGCCAAGGAAAGCGACCTAAAACAGGTAGAAGATAATTGTATAAAATCCAGGGAAGCATTCAATGCCTGCGAAAAGAAGATCGGCGAGCATAAGCTGGATATGAAGCTGGTTAAGGCGGAGTATTCTTTTGACCGTTCCAAGATCTTATTTTATTTTACTTCCGACGGCCGCGTGGATTTTCGTAACCTGGTTAAGGATTTAGCCAAGATATTTAAGGCGCGTATTGAATTAAGGCAGATCGGGGTAAGGGATGAGGCCAGGCTTTTTGGCGGTTATGGCTCATGTGGCCGAGAACTTTGCTGTAAGAGTTTCCTGAAAGATTTTGAGCCGGTGACTATAAAGATGGCCAAAGAAGAAGGATTGTCTCTAAACCCTCCGAAAATATCCGGTTTGTGCGGACGGCTTATGTGTTGCCTTTCTTACGAATATGAAACTTACAAGTTGCTTTCAAAAGGACTGCCCCGGGAAGGCGAGCATTTAAATATATCCCAGGGTAAGGGCAAGGTTATCAGCGTAAATGTTTTTAAGCGTTTAGTTACTGTCCAGCTTGAAGAAGGCGGATTTTTAGAAGTAAGCTACAAAGAAAAAGAGCATGGCAAATAAGTTTTATATTACTACTCCTATCTATTATGTAAATGCCTCTCCGCATATTGGCCATTCCTATACTAATATTGCGGCCGATACCTTGGCCCGTTATCACCGTAAAATATTGGGAGGAGATAATGTCTGGTTTTTAACCGGTACTGATGAGCATGGCCAGAAGATACAAAAGGCAGCGGATGAGCTAAAGCTTTCTGCGGGAGAGTTTGTGGACCGCATGGTGCTGCAGTTTAAAGACCTGTGGAAGAAACTGGATATATCAAATGATGATTTTATCCGCACTACCGAAGACAGGCATATCAGCGCCGTACAGAAGGCGCTGCAAATAGTATATGAAAAGGGCGATATTTACGAAGATAAATATGAGGGGTCTTATTGCACCCCTTGCGAGACATTCTGGCCCCAGTCACAGGTTACTGGTAATCTCTGTCCGGATTGCAAACGGGAACTTGAGCAGATCAGCGAAACAAATTTTTTCTTTAAGTTATCAAAATACCAGGATTGGCTGATTAAGCATATCAGAGACAACCCATCTTTTATTAAGCCGGAAAGCCGTAGAAATGAAGTTTTAAGTTTCTTGCTACTAAATAAACTTGAACCTTTGTGTATCTCACGGCCCAAAGAAAGATTAAGCTGGGGTATACCGCTCCCCTTTAGCCAAAAACATGTTACCTATGTTTGGTTTGATGCTTTAATTAACTATATTAGCGCAGTAGGCCAATTTGATGCTCAAAACATTTACCGTTCAGCATGGTGGGATAAAGATGTCAGGGTGGTGCATTTGGTAGGTAAGGATATCTTAAGGCATCATGCAATTTACTGGCCGATTATGCTTAAGGCTTTAGAGATAAGGCAGCCGGATACCATATTTGCGCATGGCTGGTGGATGATTAATGAAAACAAGATGTCTAAGTCGCGCGGCAATGTGGTTAATCCGGTTGAAATGGTAGATAAATTTGGTATAGATGTATACCGTTATTTTCTTTTGCGCGATGTTCCTTTTGGTTTAGACGGCAGCTTCTCGGAGGAGGCTATAATTAAAAGATTTAATGGCGATTTGGCTAATGATCTGGGCAATCTCATTTACCGTACGCTAACCATGATTGAAAAATATTATTCGGGGTTAATCCCGGAACTGGATATCTATAAAACTAAATATGATGCCAGCGGAGAGCATATAAAAGAAAAGATAAAGAATCTGCGCCAGGAAGTTTCTGCGCTATTAAGTTTAAATAACGATTTTAGTTTGGCGCTTGAAAAGATCTGGGAATGTATCGGCATAACGAATAAATATGTCGAAGAAACCAAGCCTTGGAATCTGGTAAAAGAAGCTAGGGCAGAAGAGCTTAAGGCATTCATCCGTTTATTGGTTGATGCAATTAGAAAGATTAGCGAAGAAATATTTGCCTTTATGCCTAAAACAGCGGAGGCTATTTTTCAGCAGTTAGGCGGTAAAGAAATTATGAAGGGCAATCCATTATTCCCGCGCATTGAAACTAAGAAGAAGTAATCTCATCTCAAATGCTAGTTGATACCCACTGCCATCTTGATTTTTCGCAATTTGACCCGGATCGCGATGCGGTTATCCAGCGCGCCAGAGACGCGGGGATTAGCTATCTTGTGAATGTCGGTTCAACTCTGGATTCCTCAAATGCCGCTTGTGAATTGGCCGCAAAATATGCGCAAGTTTATGCCGGCATAGGGGTACATCCGCATGAGGCGGATAGTTTTAATCAAGAAGCAGAAGGCCAATTAAGGAAGCTGGCTTTAAAAGACAAGGTTGTGGCTATCGGAGAAACCGGACTGGATTATTACCGCAATCTTTCCTCTGAGGCAGGCCAGATACATGCGTTTAGTCAGCAGATCAAGTTAGCTAAAGATTTAAACCTGCCATTGGTAGTGCATAGCCGTCAGGCAGAAAAACAAGTTGTCCAGGTTTTAAAAACTGCAATGCCTATCCGGGCAGTAATACACTGTTTTTCCGGGGATGAAACTTTCTTAAAAGAATGTTTAGATTCAGGTTTTTTTGTTTCCTTTACCTGTAATATTACTTATAAAAAGGCACAGGGCTTAAGGGATATGGTTAGAATTACTCCACTTGAGAAATTGATGCTTGAAACTGACGCACCATATTTGTCTCCTGAAGGATTCCGCGGCAAGCGTAATGAACCGATGCAGATAAAATTATTGGCTGAGACAGTTAGCCTGATTAAAGGAGTTAGTATTGAAAAGGTCGCAGATAAAACCACTAAGAACGCCAAAGAGTTCTTTAAACTAGGATGAGCGCGCAGATCTCCGTAATTAAGTGCAATAGTTATGAGCCGGCTGTCGTAGAGCAAGCAGTTAGAAGTACAATTAATCTTTTAGGGGGTATAACCTGTTTTGTCAAGCCAGGATCGCGCGTGTTGGTTAAGCCGAATCTTCTGATGTCCAAAGGGCCCGAATACGCAATTACTACGCATCCGCAAGTAGTTAGATCGGTAATACGTATTTTAAAAGAGATTAATTGCCAGGTTATTATCGGCGATGGTCCAAGTGCCTGGGATCAGTATATTGAAAACGTGGATAAAGTTTATGAGGTTACCGGGATAAAACAAGTTGCATATGATGAAGGTGTTCAGCTGGTTAACTTTTTTAAACGCAGGATGCACGATAAGTTTCCACTTACTTCCTGGCTTGATGAATGTGATTATTTGATTAACTTGCCTAAGTTTAAAACCCACGAGATTACTTTAATTACGGGTGCGATTAAAAATCTTTTTGGTCTGGTTTCAGGGACTTATAAGGTCGAACTGCATAAGAATTATTCTCAAAATACTGAATTTGCAAAGATACTCGTAGATATATATCAAGAGTCCAAGCCGGCACTGACGATTATCGACGGAGTGTTAGCTATGGAAGGTGATGGTCCGGGGACTAGCGGTAAGCCCCGTCAACTTAATCTCTTACTAGGTGGCTCTGATTGCGTGGCCCTAGATACGATTATGGCGAAGATAATGGGGATTAAGCACCAGGAGGTTTTATCTACAAAAGAGGCAGCGCAGCGTGGATTAGGGGAAGGGCAATTTAGCAGGATTAAGATAAAGGGGGAAGATATCGATAAGTTGAATGTCCGGCCGTTTATCCTGCCGCAGGCATCAAAAATAAACAATCTCCCGGATGTTTTAAAAATATTACTTAAGTTATTAATTAAGTATTATCCTTATTCTCTGCGCTTGAAATGTACGCATTGCGGTCATTGTGTAAATATTTGCCCGAAAAAATGTATCATGCTTAAGAAGAAAGGTATAGCTTTTAATTATAAACAATGCATTGCCTGTTTTTGTTGTCAGGAGGCATGCCCTGCTGTGGCAATAGGCGTGAAAAAGAGCCTACTGGCTAAATTAATCGGGTTATAGGAGAACCCGCTAATCTAAACAAATATGTATATTCGCACGATAGACTGGAAGGATAATAAGGTTAGGATGATTGATCAGACTAAATTGCCGCAGAAATTAGTTTATATCAATATTGATAGGCTCAGGGATTTGTGGTGGGCGATAAAGATAATGCAGGTGCGCGGTGCTCCGGCATTAGGTGCTGCTGCTGCTTTTGGAGTTTATTTAGGGGTAAAAGATTATTCCGGTAATGATTGGTTGGGATTTCAGCGTAAACTAAAACAGGTAGCTAGGTATGCCGCTAGCGCGCGACCCACAGCTAGAAATCTTTTTTGGGGCATTGAAAGGGCTTGTGCCGTTGCTTTAAAAAATAATAAGCAGCCTATCTTTAAAATTAAACAGTTGATTTTGGCCGAAGCTAAAACGATTATGAGAGAAGATATGTCCTCTTGCCGTAAGATTGGTTTTTACGGAGCTAAATTGCTTAAGCATAACAACACGGTTTTGACAATCTGCAATGCCGGAATACTGGCGACTATTGATTATGGCACTGCGCTGGGAGTTATTTATGCTGCTTGTGCTCAGGGCAAGAAAATAAAAGTATTCTCTTGCGAGACACGGCCCTTACTGCAGGGAAGCCGGTTATCTGCTTGGGAGCTTTACAAACAGGGTGTTGATGTTACGATGATCGCGGATAATACCGCATCTTCGCTAATGGCTGAAAAAAAGGTGGATTTGGTAATTGCCGGAGCAGATCGTATTGCCGCAAATGGCGACTCAGCTAATAAGATCGGGACATTGAACCTGGCAATCCTATGTAAATACCATAAAATACCTTTTTATATCGCGGCGCCCAAGAGCACATTTGATTTTAAGATAAACAGCGGTTCCGGGATTAAGATCGAGATGCGTAATGCGCAGGAAGTCACTAAGATATTGCTTAAGAAGAATACCGCCCCGCCTGGTGTTAAGGTATTGAATACTGCTTTTGACGTTACTGCGCATCAGCTTATCAGCGCAATTATTACGGATAAAGGGATTATCCGGCCTCCTTACATTAAGAATATTAGGAGAATTCTTGGGGAATAGATGCATTTAAAAGAAATCGGTGAATTTGGTTTAGTTAAGAGATTTCAGAAGCAGATTAAAACTGATCGTTCAGTTTTTAAGGGTAGCGGCGATGATTGCGCGGTCTTAAAGCTGGATAATTCTAATTATCAGTTATTTACCTGTGATATGATTATTGAGGGGGTAGATTTTAGAAAGACTGATAATCTGGAAAATGTGGGCAGAAAAGCGTTAGCTATATCAATCAGTGATATAGCTGCCTGTGGAGGCTTACCTAAGCACGCGGTGGTATCGTTAGGCCTGCCAAAGAATATGCAGGTGCATCAAGTTGACCTTTTGGCTAAAGGGTTATTTGATTTGGCAAAAGAATATAAAATAAATATTGTCGGTGGAGATATCAGTGCTTCAACCAAATTGATTATTGATGTGAGCATGCTGGGTAAAGTCGAAAAGTATAAGCTTTGCCTGCGCCGGGGCGCAAAATACGGTGATATTATTATGGTAACAGGAGACTTTGGCGGATCAATTAAAGGTAAACATTTAAAATTTACCCCCCGTTTAAAAGAGGCACGTTTTCTAGTGGATAATTTTAAAATCAATTCTATGATCGATGTTTCCGACGGCCTGGTCCAGGACCTGGGGCACATATTAGAGCAAAGCTCTGTTGGCGCCGTTTTATATGAGAGCCTGCTTCCTTTAAGCAGGGAAGCTAAAGGGATAGAGGAGGCGCTTTGTTCCGGGGAAGAATTTGAGTTGCTTTTTACTGTTTCAAGAGATCAGGCCAGTAAAATTATCAAATGTTCAAAATATCGTTTTAGAGTAATAGGGGAGATTATGCCTGCGTCATTCGGCCTAAGGTTAATTAATCAAAAAAACAGGTATTCCAGGTTTAAACTTCGGGGCTACTGCGCAGAGGCGCGTACCGCCCGATTCGCCCAGAGTGGGCGCACTTGGCAGTCATTTATGCCAAGGTGCAGTAAGGGCGGTTACAAGCATTTTTAATGAAAAAGCTATCTACATCAGTCAATCAGACGCTAAAAATAGGGAAGAGACTTGCGCGTAAGCTTTGCGGAGGAGAGATTATTCTTTTGTCCGGTTCCCTTGGCGCAGGTAAGACAGTTTTAGCTAAAGGGATTGCGCAAGGATTAGGCATTAATAGGCATAATGTGGTCAGTCCTACTTTTGTTTTGCTGCGTATATACAAGGGGAAATATTTTTTGAACCACTTTGATTTTTACCGGCTTAAAAGCCCCAAAGAAATCCTGGGATTAGGATATGAAGAGTATTTTTATTCCGATGCCGTGACGCTTATCGAATGGCCGGAGCGGCTAAAATTCCTCTTGCCAGGAGAATTTTTAAAGATTAAGCTAATTGTTAAAGCCGGCAATAGCAGGCTACTTGAATTTACCGCTAAGGGCACCGGGTATAAACAGTTGCTAAAGAATATTTATGAAGATATTAGGCATTGATACTACTACTAAGTTTTTATGCCTCGGGTTGTATGTAGACGGTAAGTTTTACGAATACAACCTTGAGACAGGGAAAAACCTCTCTGTGCTCTTGGTTCCGACTATACAGAGGGTTATTACTGCTGCAGGATTAAAAATAGCGGATATTGATTATTTTGCCTGCGGCCTGGGGCCAGGGTCTTTTACCGGTATACGCATAGGTTTAGCTACGATAAAAGGTTTAAGTATTGTTAGAAATAAACCAGTGGTCGGAATATCTACGCTGGATATCCTGGCAGAAAATGTCTTGATTAATAATACCCTGATCGTTACTGCTATAGATGCTAGAAGGAACCTGATTTACTGCAGTTCTTATAAAAGAGAACAGGGACTTTTGAAACGTAAAAGCAGGTATTCGCTTTTAAGTTTGGGCGAGTTTGTGAAAAAGTTCACTAATAAAACAATAATTTTAGGAGATGCCGCAGCTTTATATAGCGATAAGATGCTCTCTTTGATAAAGGGCGCAACCATTTTGCATAAGGATTATTGGTTTCCTAAGGCGCATAATCTTATTCAGCTTGCGCTGGCCAAAATAAAAGCCAGGCAATTCAGTTCGGCGCAAACTGTTAAGCCAATTTATCTATACCCTCAAGAATGCCAAATAAAAACAAAATAGGTTACCGGCCTACCTGGGCCGAGATCAATCTTAATAATTTAGAATATAATTTTAAACAGGTGAAGTTGCGTCTGCACCCGCAGACAAAAGTTTTGGTTACCGTAAAAGCCGATGCTTATGGCCATGGTTTAATTCCCGTATCCCAAAGACTCGCTGCCAGCGGCGTGGATTATCTGGGGGTCGCCTCTATTGACGAAGGAATAAAATTAAGAAAGGCGCATATAAAAACACCTATTTTAGTGCTTGGATTAGCCCTTAAGCAGGATATCCAGTCGTTTTTTACTTTTAAGCTCACCCCTACTATTTGCGATTATGAATTTGCTGTTGCATTAAGCAGGAAAGCAACCGCATTAAAGAAACCAATGCGGCTGCATATTAAAGTAGATACAGGAATGGGCAGGATCGGAGTCGCGCATCAGGATGCCCTTGAGTTGGTGAAGAGAATCCATAAACTTAAATCTATTGTAATCGAAGGTATTTTTACGCATTTTCCTTTAGCGGACTCCGGCCGCAAGTTTACTGTTTCTCAAATTGAGCTGTTTTATAAACTAGCCAGTGAATTAAAAAAGATCGGCATAGCTATTCCTTTAGTGCATGCTGCTAACAGCGTTGGGTTGATTGATTATCAGAATAGCCGCTTTGCCATGGTCAGGCCGGGGCTGGTGATTTATGGATTATATCCTAAATCCGGCTTGGGGATAAATTTGAAACCCGTCCTAAGTCTTAAAACCCGCGTAGTCTTTATTAAGCAGGTCCCTGCGGGTTGCGGCATAAGCTATGGCCATGCCTATAAAACTAAGCGTTTAGCGTATATTGTTACTTTGCCTATTGGCTATGGAGATGGTTATCCGCGCAATCTTTCTAATCTCGCCCCGCTTTTAATTAACGGCAGGAGGTTTCGTATCAGTGGCAGGATTTGCATGGACCAGATAATGGCCGATGTGGGTAAATTTAAACCAAAGCTCGCAGATGAAGTAGTCTTAATCGGAAAACAGGGCAAAGAAAAGATTACTACTGAAGAGCTGGCAGATTTAGCCGGCACTATCCCCTATGAGATTGCCTGCGGTTTAGGCAGTCGCATCCCGCGTATTTATGTCTCTTGAAAATCATTAAGGCAATTTTGCGATAAGATAAAGGCTGATGGATAGGACAATTAAATGGCTCATTGATGCAGCCAGAGAAGGCATAAGCAGGCCGGATTTTCCTATGGCCAGGCATACGGCATCAAGGATATAATAAAGGAACCCTACAATAATCGAAATTCCGATAGAAGCCATGCCCGTAGCGCGTTTGTGCGTCATAAGAGAAAAAGGAATCCCCAGAAGTATGATTATTAGGCTGGTAAATGGCATGGTAAAGCGTTGGTAGAGGTCTACATTTAAATTCCGGATTACGGTAGTTGCCCCGCTTTTAGAAACTCTCCAAATATAATCTTGCATTTGGCGGATATTCATCAATTCAGGTTTTTGCCTGAGGTTTGCAAAATCACGCGGGGTTTCGGATATTGCCATAATCTCTTCCTCAAAATAAGATGGTACATCGATCACCTGGCCATTATGGTCAAAATTATATGTAATGCACTGAGAGAATCTCCATAGTCCGTCCGTGTAAGTCCCCTTGTCTGCGACAATCTTTTTTTTCAGGTTCTGGTTTTCGTCATGCTCTAAGATTGTAATCCCTTCCATGGTCTCGGTATGGGTAAAGAATTTACTGATAAAAAAAAGCCTGTTTCTTGAACCATACATGGCAAGGTTTAGGATTACTTCCGGTTTCTTGATTTTATTGCTTTTTAAGCCTTCTTCTATCTGGGTCTTAATTTTCTGGTTTTCGCTTAAAGCAGCAGGGACAAATCTGTCATTTACCCAAAATACCAGCAGGCTGATTAGTAAGCCAAAGAGCAGGACATTCCTGGCTATTTCAAATATGCTTAAGCCGCTTGAGCGCATGGCAATTATTTCATTATTGTGATTAAGCTTGCTAAATGTGTATACTGAGCTTAAGAGACAGGCAAAAGGGGATACTTGCACGAACATTACCGGTAGATATGAAAGGTAATAGCGCGTCAAAAGCATCAAGGTGGCGCGGTATTTTAATATTTCGTCTAAATTAGAAAGCAGGTCAATGATGATATAGAGAAAAAGAAAACAAAAAATACAGGAAAAGAATATATAAATAACTGATTTTAAGATATAGCGGTCTAGGATGCGCATAGTTTATAAGTTAAATAAGCCCCAATACAGGAGAATATGATATTAGGTATCCAGAGAGCAAGCGCGGCAGGCAGGTACCCTTCGATTGCCAGCGCTTCAGATCCGATAAGCAGGGGGTAGTAACAGATAATAATCAATACAGCTATGCCGATGTTAATGGATTTTTCACGCCTGCGTGTAATAATTCCCAATGAAGAACCCAGGAGCATGAATACAAAACAGGAGAAGGCCAGGGCTAACTTTTCATGAATTTTTGTAATCAGAGGGGCCGGGCTGATCCCCTCTTTTTTCAGTCTTTTGGCCTCTTTCCTTAATTCCCGGATAGTCATTTCTTTATATTTTTTTTCCACAACCTTCTCCTGCATCTGGCCCATATCCAAATTCATGAAATAAGTGCGAAAATTAAGCTTATAGAAGTTTGTGGGGTTTTCCGGGTCAGGTTCGTCGCTTGTGCCGTCAATGAGTTTTAATTTTACGATATTTTTCTCCGGAATACTGATGAATTCTCCGGCCTTAGCCACAATCGTGCGCGTAGGCTTGTCTTCACCCTGGGGTTCATAGATGCGGATATTATTTAAGCGGTTCTTTTTCTGGTCAACATGATAAATAAAGAGGATGTATCTCTTGAAGGAATCAATAAATACCCCTTCTTCAAACGCCGCGGTGGGGTTTTTTATCCCCATTTCTTTTAAAGTCTTGCGGTAAGCAAAATGCGCGTATGAAGCTGCCTGGTCATTGAAAACTACCAGCCCCAGGCTTAAGATTAGACTGATGATTAATAAAGGCAGGATTAATTTGAGTAGGCTTACGCCGCTTGAGCGTATAGCAATTATTTCATTATCACTGGAGAGCCTGCCTAAAGCAAGCAATACCGCTACAAGCACTGATATGGGCAAGGTGTAGGTAACTATATAAGGGGTAAGGTAGATAAAGATTTGCAGCACACTGAATAAATCCACTCCTTTGTTGATTACCAGATCGGCAATACGTTTTAAATTACCGATTAAGACCATCACAAAGGTAAGCACTCCCAGTGATAATAGCAGAGGGCTGAAAAATTCTCTTAAGATATAATTACGCAGGATTTTCATTGTTAGTTGGCCAGGGTCATCACAAAAATTATTCTTGCTCCGGAATCTTTCAAAACTCTGGCCGCCTCGCTTGAGGTGGCTCCCGTAGTTAATACATCGTCGATGAGCAATAAATTTGCATCTTTAATCGATCTTACATCATTTACCGTAAAACTCTTTTCGACATTTTTACGCCGTTCTTCAAAGGCTAATTCAGTTTGGGTCCGGGTTGGCCTGGTTCGGACCAAAGCATCAGGGAGGATTTTTGTATTAAATTCTTTAGCTATCTGTTCGCTCAAGATTTGGGCTTGGTTAAACTCTCTTTCTCTCATTCGGCTTTTATGCAGCGGAATAGGGATGATGAAATCAATGTATTCAATAGGCAGACGATAGTCTTTAATGAATTTATTCATTAAATCGCCCAGAGGTTCTCCTAAATAGTCCTTGCCGGAATATTTGAACTCGTGAATCAGTTTTTTTATAATTCCCGTATATGTGCAGGGGCTAAAGGCCCGGTCAAAATGAAATTTAAATTTTAAACAGTTTGAGCATATGTTTTTGGCCAGGCTTAATTTATCCAGTCGCCTGCCACATGATGCGCAGAAAGGCGGAAGATTCTTTTCAATCTTCTCCCAACACTGTGCGCAGACTAAATTCTGCCCTTTAGCCGGGACTATCCTGTTTTTGCAGGTCAGGCAGAGATTTGGATAAATTAAATCCTTTATGCCATTAAAGAAACCGCGCAACATAAAGATATAATAACAATGAAAACTGGGTTTGTCAAAGTAATTGACAGTCAGGTATATCGATAGTAAAATAATAAATATGGAAAAGGAGACTAGAGCGCAACTTAAAGCAAAGTTGTTGGCTTTATTGAATAAAGAGGCCTTAAAAAGGGGTAAGTTTGTTCTTTCTTCAGGCAAAGAAAGCAATTACTACCTTGATGGCCGTTTAATCACCCTGACCCCGGAAGGCGCGTATCTGGTTGCGGGTATAATACTAGATATGATTAAAGATGAGGCTTTGGATGCTGTTGGCGGGCCAACCTTGGGGGCCGATCCTATCGTAGGTGCTTTGGCTACTTTAAGTTATATTAACAAATGTCCAATTAAAACTTTTATCGTGCGCAAGCAGGCTAAAGAACACGGGACGCAAAAACAGGTGGAAGGGCCGGTGCTTAAAAAAGGGGCGCGGGTAATTCTTGTGGATGATGTGGCAACTAGCGGCAAGGCAATCATGGAAGCCAAACTGGCATTAGATAAGATCGAAGTAATAGCTGATAAGGCGATTGTGATTGTTGATCGCAGCGAAGGCGCTGTTGATAATTTGGCTAAAGTGGGTTTAAAGTTAGAGTCAATCTTTAAGATTGCGGATTTTGGTTTCTAGGTAAACTTTGTGCAAAAGATAAAGATTGTTGTAGTAGGCGGAGGGCCATCAGGTATGATGGCAACAATCCGGGCAGCAGGCCTTGGCCAGGATGTAACCCTTCTTGAAAAAAAAGACTCCGTTGGCAATAAACTTCTCTTAAGCGGCAAGGGCCGCTGCAACCTTACCAATACAGAAGAACTCGAATATTTCTTAAAACGATTCTCTAAAAACGGGGATTTCTTAAGGGATGCCTTTAAGAAGTTTTTTAACCGAGAGCTCATGGATTTTTTTGAGCAGCGTGGTTTAAAACTTAAAATAGAGCGTCAGATGCGCGTTTTTCCGCATACTGATTGTTCTGCGAGCGTACTTAATATATTAAAAAAAGAACTGGAAAAATCCGGGGTACAGGTAATTTATAAAGCTAAGGTAGTTAATGTGCTCTTATCAAATGGTCAAGTCAAAGCTGTACGTTTGGAGAACGGCAAGGATATTGTTAGTAATAAGATAATTTTAGCTTGTGGAGGGGCAAGCTATAGTTTTACTGGTTCTGATGCTGCGGGGATAAATATTGCCAGCAAGCTAGGGCATAGTATCGTACCTTTGCGGCCGGGATTGGTACCGCTTGATGTAAAACAGGGTTATCCCAGAAAATTAGAAGGCCTGACCCTGCGTAATATCAAGCTTAAGTTTTCCGACGGTAAGGCGCAGATTGTCTCTGAAATAGGCGAGCTGGTCTTTACTGCTTCCGGGATATCCGGCCCGCTGGTGATTACTTTAAGCGGCAGGGTAATAGATATGCTTGCGCAAAATAAGAATGTCTGTGTTGAGATAGATTTTAAACCGGCCTTATCCATTGAACAGTTGGATAATCGTTTGCTTAGGGAATTGAAGGCAAATGTCAAGAAAAGCATTAAGAATGCACTTAAAGAATTATTACCTTTGCGGTTAATAAAGGTTTTTATAGATGCAGCTGCAATTGACCTGTTGAAAAAATGCAGTCAGATTACTCAAGCTGAAAGGGAAAAAATTGTTTCTTTGCTTAAAGGTTTTCGCATGGATATCTCCGGGGCTAGGCCCATTGAAGAAGGGATGATTACTCGGGGTGGAGTGAATTTAAAAGAAATAAATCCGCGTACCATGGAGTCACGTCTGATTAAGGGGCTATATTTTTGCGGAGAGATGATAGATGTAGATGCGGATACCGGAGGCTTTAACCTTCAGGCGGCGTTCTCGACGGGTTATTTGGCAGGAGAAAGCGCCGCAAAACCTAGGGACGGTTCTCAACTCAAAGCAAAACTGTTCCCTCTAACGGGGACAGTTTTGCTTTAGTTTAAGAACCGTCCCTAAAATAGATATGAAGATATATTTGGCGTCTAGGTCGAAAGCAAGAAAGAAGCTGCTAGAGAGATTTGGCTTAGAATTTAAGGTTCTTCCTTCTAAATTTAAAGAGAAGAAAGCCCAAGGCAATGCGTCTTATGCCCAGCTGGTAAAATATAATGCTTGCAATAAAGCTAAAGATGTCGCCGGAAGAGTCAAGCAGGGGGTTATAATTGCCGCAGATACTATTTGTGTGCAGGATGGTAGAATATTCGGCAAGCCGAGAAACATACAAGATGCCCGCAATATGCTTAAGAAATTATCAAGCCGGCCGCAGTTCATATATACCGGCCTGGCAGTTATAGAAAAAGGCAATCATGGAGAAAAACTTGTGCTTGATTATGAGAAAACTAAGGTTTGTATGGATAAGTTAAGCGACGTTGAAATCTCTAAATATTTTAAACAGGTTTCCCCAATGGACAAGGCGGGAAGTTTTGATATCCAGGGTAAAGGCGCTTTCTTTACCAAGAGGATAGACGGATGTTTTTATAATGTCGTAGGATTACCTTTAAGAAAACTTTACCGGATTTTTAGAAAACTGGGTTTGTTTTTGATCGCCGGGGTATTTTTTATCATTGCCGGCTGCTCAACTGAATACAACCTGGCAACTAAACAAGAGGAAAAATATTATTACAGTACTGATAAAGAGGTGCAGATGGGCCGGGCAATTGACCTTCAGGTGCAAAAGGAGTATAAATTTACTAACGACCCTTTGCAGCAAAAACGCGTTGAGGATATAGGCAAGAAAATAGCTGCGGTAAGCGACAGAAAAGAGATCGATTATTATTTTCAGGTTTTAGAGGATGATCAGGTTAACGCTGTTTCTCTTCCCGGAGGCTATATTTATGTAAACAGCGGGTTATTAGATAAGGTTTCAAACGATGATGAGTTGGCTTGCGTCTTGGCGCATGAAGTAGGGCATATCGTAGCCCGGCATAGTATCAAAAAGCTGCAGGCAATGCAAGGTTATTCTGTTCTAAGGTTATTAGTAGCAGTGACTCCAGGTACGGGAGAGGTGGGTACTGCCGCAGACGTTGCTTTTACACAGTTTCTTCTTGGCTATAGCCGCGAGGATGAATTGCTCGCCGATCAATTGGGGGCGCGTTATGCCAAGCTTGCAGGTTATGATCCTCACGGCATGATTGCTTTTTTAACCAAGCTGCAGGATATAAGCCGCAGAATGCCGATCGGGGAGAAGTCTTATTATAGAACTCACCCGTATGTCCCTGACAGGATCAGGGTGGTGAAACAGGAGATGGGAGAGAGCATAGATTTTGGTGATTACATCAATATTGAACAGAAGCCTCACGAATAAATTAATTTGTTTTATTGTTTTAGTTTTATTAGCCTCTTCCGGAGGTTGCTCCGGAGAAGCTTTGCTAAAGTCAAATATGAAAGACGATCCGGTTATTTTAAGCAAAGAAAATATTAATAATCCTTTCGGGGTATTGGAATTTTTGCATTGGAATCATTCCTGGAATAATTATAAATATTCATCTAACCGTGATTTGGATAAATCTGTTTCTCTAATGCAGGAGGCAGGAGTAGGCTGGGTAAGGATTGATTTCTTGTGGAGCGATATAGAGCCGCAAGAAGGCAAGTTTGATTTTGCCAAATATGATTGCATTGTCCGGTTACTCAGGGGCAAGGGAATACATATTTTAGGTATTTTTCATTATAGCACTGACTGGGCCTCTGCGTGCGGAAAATGGAACTGCCCTCCCAGAGAAAACAAGTTTTTTATTAAGTACGTTACCCGGGTTATCCAGCGTTATAAGGATCAGGTCAAATACTGGGAGCTTTGGAATGAACCAGATTCCCCTACCTACTGGAAAGAGCAGGATGGACTAAAATCTTATTGTGTTTTATTAAAGGAAGTTTATATTACTGCTAAACAAATTGATCCTGAGTGCAAAGTTTTAAACGGCGGAATTGCCAATGGAGCTTCCAGCGTTAATCATTTGTATGATAATGGGGCACAAGGTTATTTTGATATATTAAACATTCATTTCTTCCAAAACCCACTGCATCCCGGGGCAATTAAGGCAGTGGCAAGTTATCCGAAGTTAGTCTATAAGATAATGCAGCGTAACGGCGATGGAGATAAAAAGATATGGATTACCGAGATCGGCTGCCCCGGAGTGAAAAGAGGGTTAAGCGCGGATAACTGGTGGATGGGCAAGAATCCTAGCGAGAAACAGCAGGCCAAATGGCTTAAGGATGTGTATACCGAACTATTGAAAAACCCGCATGTCGAGAAAATATTCTGGGCTTTTTTTAGAGATACTAAAAACCACTGGAATAATGGGGTAGATTATTTTGGCCTGGTGCGCTGGGGTTTTTCTCGGAAACCTTCTTTTTACGCGTATCAGGAATGTTTTCGTAAATGGCTCTTTGAATTTAAGAAGAATAGTGGTATATTTAGACTTGGGAGGTGATGTTCTTGAAGAAGAAAATAATGATTATTGACGACGAAGAGAGCTTTGCCTTAATGCTTAAGATGCGGCTTGAGAGCTCCGGAGATTACGAAGTTATGGTTTTTTCGGAAACAAAAGATATAATTAAGCATATACACGATGTCAGACCGGATGTTATCTTACTGGACCTGCTTATGCCTGGTATTGGTGGACTGGATATTTGTGATATGCTGAATCATGATCCTATCGGCTTGACTATTCCGGTAATAGTAACTTCAGGACTAGATAAGCCTAAGGATAAGATCAACGCTTATAAGTTTGGAATTAGCGATTATCTGGTTAAGCCTTTAGATGATGTAAAACTTATCAAGGCGATAGAAAAAGCTATTAAATTAAAATCAGAACAATTTTAAGGTTTGTCCAACCCGAAATAAGTGCGGGGAGAGTCCCTTTTCTATAATCTAATGCGGGGAGAGGGAGTTGAACCCTCAAGGGTTACCCCACACGCTTCTGAGACGTGCGCGTCTGCCATTCCGCCACCCCCGCAAATTTACTTAAGTATATATTAGCCTTTTTGTCCTGTCAACCAGTTTAGGGTCAGGCACTAACCTAATCGGGAGGGTGTCCCTTTGGGGGACACCCTTAGCTTTAGATCAGTGCCTGACCCTAGTTATAAATGGGTTGCGGCTAAGTTTTTTTGCTGTTATAATATTTATCTAATCAAGGGAGAGAAAATGTTTTTGACGTACTTTAAGATTACCGGTTTAGCAATGGCCCAGATATTTTTTCTAGGTGCTTTAGGGTATATTTTTGTAAAGAAAAACATACTTTCCCATGCAGGCCTGGACGCATTAAGCCGCCTGGTTATACAGGTTATTTTCCCGGCCTTAATCTTCACTCAACTGCTGGAGAATTTTAATTTTAAACTTTATCCTAACTGGTGGATTTTTCCACTCATCAGTTTGATTATTACCATTGCCGGTTTGATAGTGGGTTGGTTATTGCTTAAACTTTTTAAGTTAAAGACGCATAAACTGCAGTTTTTAAGTTTAGTTGGTTTTCAGAACTCCGGGTATTTGCCTTTGGCGATTGTCGCGGCGATGTTTTCCGGGCAGGATGCCGGCAATATGTTTATTTTTATAATATTATTTCTTTTAGGCTTTGACCTGGTAGCATGGTCGTGTGGTATCTATATGCTTACATATGAAAAGCAGGCAAGATTTCGGCTGCGTAGTATTTTTAGCCCTCCGGTAGTCGCAAATTTAGCCACCCTTGCGCTTATATCCTTAGGTCTGAATAAATTTATCCCGGATGCAGTATTTAAGCCAATTGAAATGATTGGTAACTGCACTTTGCCATTGGCTATGTTTGTAGTCGGGGGTAATATCGCCCTGGTGCAATTAAAGGATATCGATAAAAGAGTAGTTTTCTTTCTTCTCCTGGGAAAGTTAATCCTGCTTCCGGCAGCCGGCATTGCCATAGTGCTTAAGCTTGGGTTGCCTCATTTACTGGGTTTTCTGATTATTATGCAGCTGGCCATGCCTTCGGCAACCTCCTTGTCGGTAATTATCCGGCATTACAAAAAAGATGATGCCTTGATTAGCCATGGGGTATTCTTCAGCCATATTGTCAGCCTCTTGACCATACCCTTATTTTTGAGTTTGTATTTAT
>JAHJCJ010000093.1 GCA_018812825.1 Candidatus Omnitrophota bacterium | reverse complement strand
TGATGGAGCATATCCGTAAACATGTGGATCAGCTTGAGTGCGTAGTCCCTGATGATGCCTGGGACCTGCCCAAGTATAGAGAAATACTGTTTATTAATTGAGCCCTTGAATTGAGGTAGGATAGGGATAGCTAAGCTCGTCTTACTATTGTTTTTATGAATAAGATTGCTTAATATTTATACAGAAAATGATGGATGAAGAGGCAAGAGAAATAGAAAAAGCGCTTTTGGAGCTAGACCGTATGTTTCTAAGGGGTAAGGAAGGAAAAATATATCATATCATGTTAGATGCATTGGATAAATCATTGATTACGAATACTTTGATTATAACCTTTGGTAACCAGATAAAGGCTGCCAGGTTGTTGGGTATAAATAGAAATACCTTGCGCGCTAAGATAAAAAAGTTGGGGATTTCTTTAAGTGAGGTAAAGAGATGAAAGCCCAAGGTTTATATGACCCTACGTTTGAGCATGATTCCTGCGGGGTAGGATTTGTCTGTAATATTAAAGGCGAGAAGTCAAATACTATAGTGAGGCAGGGGATTGAGGTTTTGCATCGTCTCGCGCATCGCGGGGCAGTTGGGGCAGACCCTAAAACCGGAGATGGGGCAGGAATATTGATTCAGCTCCCGCACGATTTCTTTAAAAAAGTCAGCCCGGGTATTAATATTGATTTGCCAGAGTTGGGCGTATATGGTGTTGGGTTAATCTTTTTGCCTTATGATTCTGATGAGCGTAGATTTTGTAAAGAAACACTTGAGAGGATAGTAAGGGAGGAGGGTCAGGCACTTTTAGGGTGGCGCAGTGTGCCCATAGATGATTCGGGTATAGGTGAAGGTGCTAAAAATACCCAGCCTATTTTTGAACAGGTTTTTATCGGAAAGAATAAAGGTATCAATGATGAAATGAGCTTTGAAAGGAAGCTTTATGTTATCAGGAGACAGGTTGAAAATATCATACTTGAGTCTGGGTTAAGGCAAAAAAGTTCATTTTATATAACCAATATTTCCTGCCGTACGTTATCTTATAAGGGCTTACTTATGCCTAGGCAGATTGATAGTTTTTTTCTTGACCTTAAAGACGAGAGTATAAAAAGTGCTTTGTGCCTGGTGCATTCGCGTTATTCCACTAATACCTTTCCTACCTGGAACCTGGCGCAGCCATTTAGGTTTTTAGCGCATAACGGTGAGATTAATACCTTGCGTGGAAATATTAATGGGGTCAGGGCCAGGGAGAGGCTGCTTGCAAGCGAGTTATTCGGTATGGATATAGAGAAGTTAAAGCCGGTTATAGTTGAAGGAGGGAGTGATTCTGCGGCAATCGATAATTTATTTGAACTTTTAGTTTTATCCGGCAGGTCTCTTGAACATACGATGATGATGCTTATTCCCGCAGCCTGGGAGCATGACAGGCTTATGGATCAGCAGTTAAGGGATTTTTATAAATATCATGCCTGTTTTATGGAGCCTTGGGATGGTCCGGCTGCAATCGCTTTTACCGATGGGAAAAACATCGGGGCGGTTTTGGATAGAAATGGCCTGCGGCCTGCCCGCTACATCGTGACTAAGAATGATTTTGTGGTAATGGCTTCTGAAGTTGGGGTATTAGATATAGCTCCCGGGGAGATTAAAGTTTCCGGCAGGCTTGAGCCGGGTAAAATATTTTTTATTGATACTAACTCCGGCCGCATAATCGAAGATTCTGAGATTAAACAAACTGTATCCGGGCGTTGTGCATATGGCAAATGGAATCAAGAAACAATGGTTGATCTGGATAAGCTTATCGGCAGTGGCCAGGATAGTAAGGGTACGCAAGATTTAATCAGGCATCTCAAGGCTTTTGGTTATTCAAGGGAAGACCTAAAAATGGTTATCAAGCCTATGGCCGAAGAAGCTAAGGAACCTGTGGGTTCTATGGGTTGCGATATACCGCATGCATTCTTATCTCAAAAACCGCAGATACTTTATAACTACTTTAAGCAACTTTTTGCACAGGTGACCAATCCTCCCATAGACTCCATAAGGGAGAAACTCGTGATGAGCCTGGAGAGTTTTATTGGTCTGGAGCAGAATATGCTGGAGGAAACGCCCGGGCATAGCCATAAGCTTAGGGTAAGAAACCCTATTTTGACAAATATAGAGCTTGAGAAGATACGCGATATCAGTATAAATAGCTTTAAAACAAAGACAATATATACTTTTTTCGACGCAGCAGGCGGCAAAGAGAGCTTTATTCGCGCTCTGGAGAGGATTTGTTTTGAAGCAGAGTATGCGATTGAACAGGGTTATTCTTTTATCATATTGAGTGATCGGGGAGCAGATAAAGATAATGTTGCCCTGCCTTCACTCTTAGCAATAAGCGCGATCCATCAGTATTTGGTAAAAAAGACCATACGTTCGCAAGCAGCTTTAATTATAGAAAGCGCAGAGCCAAAAGAAGTGCATCATTTTGCTTTACTTTTTGGCTATGGCGCAGATTGTGTGAATCCGTATCTTGCTTATGAAGCGGTGGAATATCTTATCGCAGAAAAAGAGATTGCAATAGACCGTAAGATTGCGCTAAAGAATTACAATAAAGCATTAACTGACGGGATATTAAAGATTCTTTCTAAGATGGGCATATCTACGCTTAGGAGTTATCGCGGCGCGCAGATATTTGAGGCCCTGGGATTAGATAGCGAGTTTGTGGAAAAATATTTTACCGGCACTGTTTCGCGCATCGGGGGGGTCGGCATCGAGGGTATAATAGAAGAGACTATGCAAAGGCACAGTGAGGCTTATGTTGAAAGAGGCGGCGGTGAAGTTTACCTGACTAGCGGAGGGGTGTATCAGTGGAAAAGAGACGGAGAATTTCATCTTTGGAATCCTGAAAGTATAGCTGCCCTACAGGATGCCACGCGTAACGCGGATTATAAAAGATACCGGGAGTTTGCGCAGTTGATTAATAATCAATCAGACAATCCGTCTACTTTAAGGAGCCTGCTTAAATTCAAGAAAACAAATTCTATTTCTATTGATGAAGTCGAGCCGGCAGAGCAAATCTTGAAGCGTTTTGTTACGGGGGCGATGAGCTTTGGTTCTATAAGCGCTGCTGCGCATGAAACAATTGCTATTGCCATGAACCGCATTGGCGGTAAATCCAACACCGGAGAAGGCGGAGAGGATCCCAATAGATTTATAACTTTGCCTAACGGAGATTCCAGGAGGAGCGCCATAAAACAGGTTGCTTCAGGTAGATTTGGGGTAACCATAAATTATCTTGTTAATGCTGATGAGATACAGATAAAGATTGCCCAAGGGGCTAAGCCCGGAGAAGGGGGGCAATTACCGGGCCATAAGGTAAGTGGAATAATCGCCAGGACCAGGTATACGACTCCCGGAGTTACTTTGATATCTCCGCCTCCACATCATGATATATATTCTATCGAAGATCTTGCCCAGTTGATTTTTGACTTAAAAAATGCTAATCCTGATGCGCGGGTAAGCGT
>JAHJCJ010000092.1 GCA_018812825.1 Candidatus Omnitrophota bacterium | reverse complement strand
GCCTGTGCTTGCGCTCTTATTCTCCGCTTTAATAAGCTATATATCTTTTACAGCAGCAAAACTCTCCGTAAATACCCAGTTATTTACCCACTTAAATTTAACCAGCCTGCATGTTCTGTCAATCACTTCCGTGGCGGTTGTATTGACAGTTATTGCAGTAATTGTTGCCTATGAGGGTTCTGTATATAATTTTGGGGCCCTCATAGCAACAAAACCAGTAGAAGGAGGTGTACCATGTGTCCTATCAAGATTGATGAAATCAGGATTGACCACATCGTTGACTTCTCTAAAGACCACACCACTTTTGCAGCTGCCCGAGAAAATGGTAACGGCCATCTCAGGATCTTCCTCATCAATGATGTTACCGGTACAATCTATACCCGCAACGGACGCGCCGATAGCTGGGAAGAACTCGTTGGCAGCGCTTGCGAGCTCATCCGCGTTAAGATCATTGAAGCAAGAGATTGTGTTCCGATCTACAAGGTTAACGGAACCTACAACAACTAATAATACTAGGGCAGGAGACAATCTTGCTCCTGCCCTAGTATTAGTTGGTGCAGCCGCCTCCAGCCCTGTCCGGGCAAAGATAAAACTGGCTGCTGTATTGCCTTCCTCTTCCGTCATAGAAAACAAAGCTGGTAAGAGAAGCAAGATTACTTCGCTAATAGAGCACAATACAATTCCTGCTTTAGAAGTTATAAGAAATCATTCACCTCCTCGGTTATCGCGCAGTAGTTCTCCTGCTGAAGCCATTAATAAACTTGCTATTTCCTCCGTTCTCTCCCAGAAAGATCTGCAAAATCTATACCTTAATATTATTAAAAAATATATAGACCCCCTTATTGAAAAAGGCGTTCCTCTCACCGTAGAGGAATTAGGCATTATTATTGATGATTTAGCAGGTGCCTTGGGGGTAAAACAGTCTGAGGCCGATGCGCTTAAATCCTCATTGCCTAATAAATCCAAAGATTATGTTGCCCTGGTAATCGCTACCTTTATTGCTGAGCAGGCAATGAGAAAAGGAAACGGCGGTTACTTTAATATTTACCTGCCGCGCGATATGGCCTTAGGGGTTCCTTCTAATTACGCTTTAGCATCATTGCTGAAAATCCTGCCGCCGCAAATAGGCTTATTTTATATGAGCAGGACAAGCATCGGAAGCGGAAATTATTCTTGGATGTCCGGCAAAATTGAGGAGCTGCGCGGCAAAGGGCTTAAAGGCGCTGCATTCTTTAGCGCTTTTGCTAAAGCGATAAAAGACCACATGAATGATAGCTCTTCATTCAAGTCTCTTGTTGAAGGGATGATTAAGGACTTGGAAGGTCTGGGGTATTTTGGCCATGAGCAGGTGCGCTTCATTGATACCGGATTTAAGACATTCCCTCTATTCCTCAGGGCGTTATATAAGATGCATAAGCCTGATATTAAGACGGCAGGCCTGGTTATTAACAGCGCAGTATTAGATATTTTACCCCAATTAGATAAGGCCCAATGGGAAGATGCCATTAGAAAGTACCTCGAAGAGAATCCCGCATTAAGCGGATACCTGAACCCCGGGACATTGTTAGGTATTATGGAGAGCGCGGGGACGGAATTCGCGCATCCTTTTGAACATCAGAATGGCGCAATGCATCCTACAAGCGCCAGAGAGCAATTGAAATCATTTGTGGATCAAATATTGTTTGCGAACGCGGCAATTATTTACCGCCGCATTCTTGAGGGAATTAGCGATGACCTGGAAAAAGCAGGGGTAGCTAAAGATGAGGCGGATACTTTAGCCAAAGAGGCGATGGATATAGCCGTGCCGATAATCGCAGAAGATACTTTTAGCGGCAAAGAGGAAGAGGCGAAAGAAGATGGCAGGGAGGATGTACAGCTATATGTAATGCCTGTAGCAACCAAGACAGAGGAAAAACCCGAAGAGGAAATAGCCTCTAATATTCCTGTTATCGTTGAGCAACACTTAAAGAAAAAAGCCCCTGAGTTTAAGCTTTCCAGCCAGACACGGGGTGATTTAGAAGGCCTAACAGAGGCCAAGAGTGATTTTAACAAATCTGCGGTTAGAGAATACAACAGTAAGAAGGCGCAGGAT
>JAHJCJ010000091.1 GCA_018812825.1 Candidatus Omnitrophota bacterium | reverse complement strand
TCATTGCGATAATGTCCTTTCCTACCATAATGCCCTCCTTCCAGAGGAGGCATTATAGCATCCTTGGAATACGACATTCCTAAATTGGTAGAATACGACATTATCATATTGGGATTACATTGTTTTCTCCCATCAAATATAGAGGGTCAGGCACTAACCCAAAGCTAAGGGTGTCCCCTTTGAGGACACCCTTTTGATTGATTTAAAAGACACTCTCTTAAAAGGTTAGTCTAAACGCAAGAATTCCTTGCCTTCCTTCCAGGGATTGAGATAACGTTCAATGCATAAACTACTATCTTGAGTCAGATCAACCAGGCGTTTCTTATCTTCAGGTGAAACTATCTCAATTTTTGGCCGACGGATATCACGCTCGCTCTCCTGCCTGACCAATGCAATACTACCGTCATTTAATGCAACCACCGAACCAATTGGCCAGAGGCCCATAAATTGGAAAAACTTATCCAGCAATTCCGGATCAAAAGATCTTCCTCTATCCTTATTCATAATACTGTAAACCACATCCGGGGAATAATCCTGTTTATAACCCCTCCTTTGCGAAAGGGCATCATAAACATCGCAGATAGCGACAATTGAAGAAGCGATATGTTGCTTTCTTAACAAAGGCATGCGCGGATATCCTGACATATCATATTTTAAATGATGCTCAAAACTAACTACTACAGGTAAAATACCAAGACTATCAACATACTTAAACATAAATTCCCCACCCAAAACCGTATGGCTCTTGATGCGATTAAACTCCTGTTCACTAAGCTGATCAGGTTTATGTAAAGTCTTGCGCGAAATATACAACTTGCCGATATCATGAAAAAGAGCAGCTACACCGATATCCAACACATCATTCTTCTCAAACTCTAAGCGCGAAGAAAAATACATGGAAAATATCGCGACATTAAGCATATGCACATAAACTTCCACATCATATCTTTTTACCGTGGCTAACTTTAGCAACTCTTGACGCTGCATACTTAAACTATCAATAATATTATTCAAGGAAAGCTTGAGCATCCGCGGATCAATCTTTTCGAGATTAAGCACACTGGATATAACCTGAGCAACTTTATGCATAGAAAAATCGTAAAGATTAAGCTGGTTAAATTCCAATGTACCCGTATCCTGCCTGGAAGAAACCTTGAGCTTGCCTATGCTTATATTTTCTATTCCAGCAAAAATCAATAGCTGTTGCGGATTTGTCTTAAAGTCCTCTTTAGGACCACTGATAATACCCACAAATTTGCCCAATTCTTCCTTGCTTAACCCGCGGTAAAAAGCAAGTCTCTCGATATTCCTCTCTTTTAAATACAGTATCGCCGGCCTCAAAAGTTTGCCCAAGTCAAAGAAAATTTCTTTTTCACAGGCCAACTCATCCCCCACGATACCAATAACTATCTCTTGGCGATCGTTTAAAGCATCCTCAAAAACCACATATACCTTCTCCAGGGACTTCTGAAACATAGGATGCACTATACCGTACATCTTAGCAGTCTGAAGACAAGCGAGCAACTCTTTAAAAGCTACTTCAACCTTAGCTAACATCCCACTCCTTTAATAACTGGGCTGCCCTATTACGCAGTCGACTATTCCAAAAGAATCTCCTGTGGCTTAAATCCTTAATACAACCTGCTGCTTCAATAAAATGCAGGTCAAAAGCAATCTGCATATTTTCAATTAACAGTTCATTCTTACTCCCTAGAAAACTGGAGATTTTAAATAGTTTACCCAAGGCATCATTTTTTGCTTTCGCATCTAACATTAAAACAGAAAGTAGCTCGCTCCTAAGTGGAGCTGAATCTGTCTTTAATTGACGCATAAGAAACACGGCATCCACCTTCTTTAATTGACGCATAGCTCTTAATGACTCAAATTTTATCAATTCATTAGCAGAAAAATATATGTATTCTAATATATTCAGAGTTGCGGGCGTATCAAGTTGGCTTAACGCATCGGTTAAACTACCAAGAAACTCCGTATCCTGAATTTTTTGATCCAATCTTTCATAAAAAGCTTCCAGGCTGCCTTGAAACAATCTTAAAAATAAACTTAAAACCTGCCTATTTGTTTTTTCAACAATAAATATTTTGTCCAGGTATAAATTTAACTCCTTGCTGGGAGAAGAAACCATCTCCAGAAGAAACTCCTGCTCAGAAGTCAAGTTACCATTCAAAACCATATCTTCGATAGAAGAAGAAAAAATGCTTTCAAGATCAATACATTCTTTTACCCCCTCTTTCTTTCTCTTAACCAACATGCCCCAAAGGTCTTTTAGAAAACCAGCATCATTATCCTCTAAAACACCAGCCAACTCTTTTTCCAAAATCGATGTTGCCGTCTGCAGGGTTTCTGTATTTTCATCGGTTGCAACTATGCCTAAAACTATATAACGGTAATTCTCCTTAAGTGCATCATGGTCAAAAGACAGTTCACCGAAAAAAGAAATATTCTTCACTAAAGAATCAAGCGTATTGCGGTATACCGCAGACATAGGGTCACCCTGGGAGCTACTTAATAAATTCCGGACTTTCTTTACGGCCTTGGGATTATCCTTTAAGCCCTGCGTATCATTCATTTTATTAAAAAAGTTTTCGGCGATCTTAGGCGAATCCCCCCGTTCAGAGATTTTGGAAAAAAGCTGCAGGCTCAAAGAATCAAAATTATCTTCCTGCAAAAATCCCTCCTTGAGAAGAGTAAGAAATTCTTCTTGGCTTAAACCATTAAATGCCGGTTTTATTTTCTCCAGATTATTATGGCTAAGTGTTTTTTTGTTACGCAGGAGCCAAAGAAAAACTTCGTTTAAACATTTATCAAACTTTTCTTTGTTTTTATTCCTTAAGCTAGTCAAAAACTCATTGACCTCGGTAGAAATCCCCTCGGTTTCAAAAAGATCTTTCTCGTTAACTCGCTTAAAAAGCGAGCCAAAACTATCAGCAAGCTGGTCTAACTTAACTGCATCATTGCTATACGCCGCCTCTTTAAGCATATATCCCCAAACATCAGTACATTCCTGACCTTCTCCATGCAGGAATGCAGAATAATCCAGCTCCTGAATCGTAAAATGGATTAACTGTTCTTTTTCTAAAAGCGCACTCAAACCACCATTTTTAAAAATATCCTTTTGAGGCAGCGAAATAACACAAAGGAATTGAATCAATTCCTGAAGGCTTGAACCTCCCCTAATTTCTATGCTTTTTATTTTACGCTGATGCAACAGACGGGCCAATTCGTCATAGAAACCAGTCCTTATGAGCTTCTTGCCATCAACTACGAGCACCGAGCTAGTTACTCCAATTTTAAACGGGTTAAAAATAACCAGGAGCGTCTCAAGCTTGGATTTAAAATTCTCTACGGATTTAATAAAATAAGGATGATTCCTGGGGTAAGAAAAGGCATTGGTAAGCGCAACTCTTAAGCTACGGAAGAAATCTTCAACTATTTGATCTTTATCCACAGAAGACATTTTACAACTTTACTATTCAGCTTGCAACTATAATTATAAAGAAAATAGGGACGGTTCTCAAAATAAAGCTAAACTGCCCCTTCACAGGAGACACTTTTATCCTGCCCCTAAGAACCGTCCCTATTAGTTATTCTTACTGCTGCTTATACTAATCCCTGATCAATCATGGCATCGGCTACCTTAACAAACCCGGCAATATTTGCTCCATTAACATAATTAATATACCCGGATTCCTTGCCATATTTAACACACTGCTCATGTATAGCAATCATTATATCATGCAACCTTCTATCTACCTCTTCACGCGTCCAGGACAATCTAATGCTATTCTGACTCATTTCAAGGCCGGAAGTAGCTACGCCGCCGGCATTTGCAGCCTTACCAGGGGCATAAAGAATCTTGGCCTTCTGAAACACCTCCACGCCTTCCGGAGTTGTAGGCATATTTGCACCTTCGCCAACAGCAATACAACCATTTTTCACTAAGGCCTTAGCATCGTTTTCATCTATCTCATTCTGAGTAGCAGAAGGAAATGCAACATCGCATTTTACATTCCAAGGCCTCTGTTTTTCAAAATACTTGCAATTAAACTCCTTCGCACATTCTTTAATTCTACCACGCTTCACATTCTTCAAGTGCAGCACACAATTCAACTCTTTCTTGTCAATGCCGTCTTTATCGTAAATATAACCGTCGGAATCAGACAGGGTAACTACTTTGGCCCCCATCTGTATAAGCTTTTCTACAGTGTATTGGGCAACATTACCTGAACCAGATACCGCGCAGACTTTTCCTTTTAAGGAATCTCCCCGCATCTTAAGCATCTCTTCAACAAAATATACGCAACCATAACCCGTGGCTTCCGGCCTGATTAAACTACCGCCCCAGTTAAGGCCTTTGCCCGTAAGCACGCCTGAGAATTCATTACGCAGTCTCTTGTATTGACCAAACAAATACCCAATCTCACGACCGCCCACTCCGATATCTCCGGCAGGCACATCTGTATCCGGGCCTATATGCCTCTCTAATTCGGTCATAAAACTCTGGCAAAAACGCATTACCTCATTATCTGATTTTCCTTTGGGGTCAAAATTAGACCCACCCTTTCCACCTCCCATAGGCAAAGTAGTTAAACTATTTTTAAATACCTGCTCAAAAGCTAAGAATTTCAGGATTCCCAGATTTACACTGGGATGAAAACGCAAGCCACCTTTATACGGGCCAATGGCACTGCTCATCTCAATCCGATAGCCGCGGTTAACCTGAATCCCTCCCTGGTCATCTAACCAGGGGACGCGAAACATTAATACCCTCTCCGGCTCAATCATTCTCTCTAATATCTTTGCTTCTTGATATTTCGCATTCTTCTCAATAAAAGGCATTACCGACTCAACAACCTCGCGTACAGCCTGATGAAATTCCGTCTCACCGGGATTCCTCTTTACCACTAAATCCATAAACTCTTCGATTTTCTTTGACATTATTCCTCTCCTTTTTTAGAAAGCTCATCAATTATTGTCCTGGAGGCCTTCTTGGCCATACCCATGGCTTCAATAACCGTACCTTCTCCGCCAACAATGTCCCCGCCGGCAAAAACCCCTTTAATCGAACTTTCCATGCTTTCAGAGTCCACGATGACATCTGAATATTTATCAGTTTTTAGTTCCGGCGTTGCATTGATTAAGACCTGGTTTGCTTTTAACCCCACTGCAATCACGCATAAATCACAATCAAGTTCAAATTCACTTCCTCCTATAATCACCGGTCTTCTCCTGCCCGAGCTATCCGGCTCTCCTAATTTAGCCTTAAGGCAAACCAATCTCTTAACAAACCCCTCTTCATTGCCAATAAACTCTTTTGGCTGTACTAAAAATTCAAATTTTATCCCTTCCTCTCTGGCATGTTCAATCTCCAGGCGCCTGGCCGGCATTTCAATCTCCGTACGCCGGTAGATAACCGTAGTATTAAGCGGCAGGCCATTTATCTTCTGCAACCTCAAAGCAACCCTGGCAGAATCCATAGCAGTATTTCCGCCGCCAACAATTAAAACGTTTTTACCGATATTAACCGGTGTGTGGAACTCAGGAAATCTATAAGCGGACATTAAATTTACCCGGGTCAAGAATTCATTTACTGAATAAATATTGCAAAGGTTTTCGCCTTTAATTCCCAGAAATGATGGTACCCCGGCACCCAGACCCAAAAATACCTTAGCATACCCTTGATTAAATAATTCTTTAATGGTTTTAACCTTTCCTATGAGAAAATTAGTAATAAAATTTACGCCTAATTTCTTAAGGTAATTTATTTCAAAATCTAAAACATCCCAGGGCAACCTGAACGGTGGAATACCATACCTTAATACGCCACCGGTTTTATGTAAGCTTTCAAAGATATCAACCTTTACCCCTTTACGAGCTAACTCTCCGGCACAGCATAATCCTGCCGGCCCGGAGCCAACCACCGCCACTTTAAATTTAGAGAACTCTTCTTTTTTTTCTACCGGGACACCTAGATTATTATTCTTGCCATAATCTCCTGCAAAACATTCTAGAAAATGGATGTTGATTGCCTGTTCTGAGGCACAAGGGAAACCTTTCTTGGTAAATATGCATGTTTTACGGCATTGGTATTCAGCCGGACAAACCCTTCCGCAAATAGAGGGGAAATTGTTTTTTTCTCTGATCGTAAAATACGCGGCCTGGTAATCCTTTTGCGTAATATGGTAAATAAATTTCTTTATATCAATACCCACTGGACAACCGCTGATGCAAACAGGATTTTTACATTGCAAACACCTGGACGCCTCCAGCAAGGCCTCTTCTTCGGAGTAACCCTTTACTACCTCCTCAAAATTACCTACCCTTATCTCTGCAGGCGCTTCTCTAACTTTTATCGGTTCCTTCTTCATGGCTCAAGATGCTGAAAAAAGATTGCAAATATGTTTCTCTTGGACACTATACACCTTATTTCTCTTTTCAAGTTCTTCCCAATCGACTCCGGCCCCGTCAAAATCCGGTCCGTCAACACAGCTGAATTTTACCTCTCCAAAAACACTTACCCGGCAACAACCGCACATCCCGGTTGCATCAACCATTAACGCGTTAAGCGAAACTAAAATTTTAGTATTATATTCCCTGCTCACTAAAACTACTCTTTTCATCATAGGAATCGGACCCACAGAATAAATCAAATCATATTTATCTTTACTCAAAAGCTCCTTTAACATATCAGTGGTAAAGCCTTTCCTGCCATAAGAACCATCATCAGTCATGATATAAATCTGATCCGATGCACTTTTAAGCTCGGTTTCCAAGATAAGCAGCTCTTTATTCCGGGAACCCAGAATAGTAGTAATATGGTTGCCTGCCCCCTTTAATGCGCGGGCAACCGGCAGAATCTCGGCAATCCCTACGCCACCACCGACTAAAATTACTCTCCCGTATCTTTTTATTTCCGTAGGGTGCCCCAGGGGCCCGACCAAAGAATAAAGCGCATCACCGGAATTTAATTTACCCAAACTCTGAGTGGTAAAACCTGCCTCCTGAAAAATCAAGCTCACAGTTCCCCTGCTTTTATCCGTATTGACCAAGGTTAAAGGAATTCTTTCCCCCTTGTCGTTAACCATCAACATCACAAATTGTCCCGCCAGGGCTTTAGAGGCGATATCTCCAGAGGCAATATCCAGCTGAATAATCTTTACGCCGCCAACATCATTAATAATCTTCTTATTGATTATTTTCATATCTGATTTTGCCTAATTTTTATGCAAGAAATTGAGCACTCCATAGCTTTGCTCTATCGAAATTTGAACACCTTAATTTTTATCTAGTGAAACGCTTGCGATTCCGCAAGTGCCCTTGATCGAACGATAGTGAGAATAAGGAAATAAAAAGGACGACCGAACAACTGTCCGGACGTCCTTGTCCCATGGTTAATCAAAACAAATTTAGATTATTACTAATTAACATATTTGTCAAGTTTTATCTTAATTTCTATCCAATTTCCATTCCCAGCTTTACCGGGCCACCATTAAAAGAGCAATTATCCGCTTAGGAATACCGAAAAGATAAGGCATGTTTCAAACTTCTAGACCTAAAAGCTTAATAATATAAATCATTTTTAAAATTTCTTCAAACCTAAACATACTCATCCCTTATTCCGGAATCTACATGATTAAAAAAAAGCTTTAGCATATTCTGATCAACATTATCCAATTTACTAAAATACCGGTCAATCATTTTATACCCAGAATCTTTGACTTTATCTGATGCAAAATCATCGAGATATTCTTTCAAGGTAACTAACGCGTTCATACTACACTTTCCTTTTATTGTTCCAGGTTTAGCCATCTGCATAAAAGCCTCACCCGTCCTTTCCATTCGGTAGCAGGCAGCACAAAAAGAAGGAATATAGTCATGTTCAATCAAAGAACCAATAACCTCATCAAGACTGCGCTGATCTCCAAGTAAAAACTGACTTGCGGCTTCATCTTTTAAGACATTAGAATAACCTCCGGGAGATGTATTCGATTCGGCGCTCGTCTGTGAAACTCCTAAGCTTAAAAGCCTATCGCGCATTTCGGCGTTTTCGCGCGTAGACATAATTATGCCGGTATACGGCACAGAAAGCCTTAAAACCGCAACCACCTTCTTAAAATCTTCATCCGATATTTTATACGGAGGATTAAAAGATAACTCTGAGCCTTCTGCCGGTTCAATTCGCGGCACAGAAATAGTGTGCGGGCCAACATTAAATTTATCCTCCATATATTTAACATGAGAAAGTAGGCCCAATGTCTCAAAGCGCCAGTCATATAACCCGTAAAGTGCGCCAATACCTATGTCGTCTATCCCTGCGCTGAATGCCCGGTCAACTGCCTCAATCCTGTTATGCGGGTCGCTTTTGGGCCCCTTAGGATGCATAGCAAGATAAGTTTTCTGATGATATGTCTCCTGGAAAAGCTGATAAGTCCCGATTCCAGAAGATTTAAGCTTTTTAAACTCTTCAAGGCTTAAAGGCGCACAATTAACATTGACTCTTTTAATCTTATTCTTGCCTACCTGTGCTTCATATATCGCCCTAATCCCTTCCACATAATAATCTATATTAGATTTTCCTGGCAGCGCCCCTTCTCCGCAAACCATAAGTATCCTCTTGTGTCCACGGCTAAGCAACCATTCTACCTGTTTCTTTATTTCAGGAATAATCAAGGCCCTGCGTTTTGCAACAGAGTTGCCTAATCTAAACGCACAATAAAGACAGTTGTTTGCGCAAAGATTACTTATATATAGGGGGACAAAAAGCACTACCCTTCTTCCATAAATTGCATCCTTCACAAAACTAGCCGCGTCAAATATCTTTTGGATATATTCCGGATCATCAGCTAAAAGTAAAACCGCAGACTCTTCTAGCGTTAAACGCTGAAGCGATTTTGCCTTTTTAAGAATAAGATCAAACTTACGGTTATCAACCCTAGATGCGCTAACTAGTAGATTATTTATCTTCTCTTCATTAATGTATTTCATAAGATTGTTTCTATGTCAGTTGGGGCGCGGCCTAAAGAACGTAGGAGCATGACTGCAGAATCAATCTGAGCAGTAATATTTTCAGATTGATGTGCCCGGTTAGGATAGATAGAGTAAAACGGCCGATAGGCCAAAGGGGTAACATTAAGCATAAGTGAATTTGCTCCGGCAAGCAGCCCGCTTTTCGCCGCTTCCCTGCTTAGGGTTTCAAGTGCAGTAGTTACTAAAATCTTAGCCTGAGTATTATCAACAATTCTAGCAACAGCTAAGACCTTAACCGCTTCTTCTACCTGCGCAGAAGCGCGCGAAGCGCGTACCGGCCTATCCGATAAGGCCGGGTGCTGCACAGGTTTTATTTCTGCAAAAGGAGTATGTGGATGCGGGATAAAAGGTCCAAAACTAAACATCTCTGCATGTAATTCTTTTGCCAGAAATATATCATTTAAGATATCCTCTTTACTCTGGCCAGGTATTCCGATTAACCCTCCGGTGATAATCATATATCCCATTTTATAAGCTTGTTGTAAATGCATGAGCCTGCTTTCCAGGTTTTGCCCGGGATGGACATCTTCATAAATCTTGGGATTTGAAGTCTCAAAACGCATAAGCAGGCCCCGCGCACCTGCCTGATAAAGTTTTTCCAGTCCGCCTATACCAATTTCTCCGAAGCTGATAAAAACTAACGTGGGAAATTTATCCTTTATCTCTTTAATTATATCCGCTAATTCATCAACGCTATATCCGGGATCTTCGCCGCTTTGCAACACCAGGGATTTAAAACCATACTCCTGAACAGCAACCTGTGCGCTTTTTAGGATTTCATCTTTTGTCATACGATAGCGCTGCAGCTCTTTATTATGATAAGATATCCCGCAATACTGGCACCCCCGAATACAATGGTTAGATATCTCGATTATTCCATGCACGCAGCAGGAGTTCTTGTGATATTTCTGACGCAGAAAATTTGCCGTTTTCAATAACAACTCGAGTTTGGACTGATCTTTTAGCTCCAATAAACACAATAGCTCATCACGGCTCAGTTCTTTAGACTGACTAGCCTTATCTAATATCTCCAGCAGGTTTTTATCTGTATTTTTATCTCCTAGATTAAGGCGAGAAATCCTTAAATCTACCTCCTGCAGCTGAAAGAATGTCTCCTTCCATACCGCAAGGATGCTTTCTGCTTCAGAAACAGATATCTTGCTTACTACAAAACCGCCCTGGGCATAAATATAATCCCCGACACTAATCTGTGGCAACTCATTGAGCGCTTTACGTTTCTCGCCGAAATAATCGACGATTACCGTTTTCTTCTCTATTTTCTCTACCTTTCCCGGTATAGCGTAACACATTTTATCTAAAGCAACCTTTCCTGGATAAATTTATCAATCTGTTTTGTTATCTGCACTAAGTTTTCTTTAAGCGGCTCACTCAAGGACTCGCCAAAGCTAACATTCTGCACCTGTATTCCGGCGACAAAAATCTTGGTTTTTATCCCAAAATCACGCGTTAATATAAAAATATCTTTGAGATTCAATTCGTGAGATGAAACTGCACTATTATTTTTTATAACAGTTGTATCTTCCAAGCTAAATATCTTTAATTCCCCGGGCAACAGATCTGCTGCAATGCCATCGATAACTAAAGCTAAATCATAATCCTGCAAACGGTATATAAGATCAAGGCTAGAGATGCCAAAGTTAAGATAATCTATAGCCTCGCGTTTATAATTATTAAAAAGTCTCTCCTTCTCAGTCTTCAGAAGAGACTCCTTATATTTATCATGGAGTGACTCCAGAATAATTACCCCTATTCCGTCATCTCTCCTTAAAGTATTGCCTATGCCAATTACTGCTAATTTTTTAGGCATTTCAACTTCACTTATGTGTCAACTAAAAACACTAACCACCCCTTAAATCATCTCTAAAATCCCAGTACCTACAAGTGAAATAAGCTTAGCAAACTAATAAATTCAAAAGTTCTTTATTACTAAGGAAGAAACCATTTTTAGGATTTTAATACCGCCTCACGACGACAACGGGGACAGAGGACTCTTATACGATCGGAACGCATAAATTCTTCTTTAGGTAAGAGTTCTTCTTTTAAGGCAAGATCCAAATTTCTTAAATAGAACAACATAAGCGAGGCATTGGAAAAACAAAGTGGCCCCAATCTTTTAGCTACCCACGATATCTGATCGTAAGGCGCAATTTTCTCACCACAGCAATCACAAATGGCAAATTCTTTTTCTATCGTCTGTCTAAGCTCACCCCTCTTACCGGTAGTGGCTAAATCAAATTCATTGGAAAGCATAATACCTTTTCCAGTTATACAGTTGGCCTGGCACTGTCCGCAAAAGATACACATATCTAAACTTACTGTCAAAATCCGCTTATTTCTTACATCCTGCATATCTATTGCCTTTGCCGGACAGACCTGAAAACAGGCGCCACAACCTACACAATCCTTTTCATAAAACTCAGGTTTACCACGAAACCTCTCGTAAGGTTTATGAGGCTCATAAGGAAACTTAGATGTATACGGCCCTTTTATTAACGCCTTAATTGCTTCCTTTAATTCACGTAGTTTTGGATAACGCATTTTTATCTTCGTCGTATTTATCGCAAACTGATTTTCCCCAGAGTTTCACTCCGGACTTATGCGCACCTCGAGCTAAAGCGTGTGCTGAGACAGGAGCGGTTAATAAGATAAACAGGATACATAAAATTGCTTTTAATCCTGCAGCAGTAAATCCTTTAAACAAAAACAGTCCAAATAGGATTCCGCAGGTTCCTAATGTTACGGATTTTGTGGAGGCCTGCAGGCGGTTGTAGAGGTCAGGCAACCGGATTAATCCTAAACAGCCTAAAAAATCAAAGGCTAAACCTATAACTATAAAAATCATGCCTAATATTTCATTCATCAAAGTTTCTTCCTTCTAGATACTTAGCCAGGGCAAGGGTAGAAATAAAACTCTGCAGAGCCCAGGCAATACCAATATCTATGTACCAGTCCCTGCCTGTCTGGATACCTAATAGACCGCAAAAACCTAGAACTAAAATTCCCAGGATATCAACAGCCACTGCCCTATCTGCAGGCGTAGGTCCTCTGAACAGACGCCAGAGGCAAAGAAGGGCAGAGAAAAAAAGCACAAGAAAGGCGTGGTGTAAAAACTCAGACTGCCATTCTAACAAAGAAGGTATGGGATAGAAAAAAATTACTGCGAAAATAAGTATAATTATTATTAATCCTAATAACCAGCGTAATCGTCTCATCGTTCGACTCGTTTCTCTCGCTCCCGTTGACCCTGAGCAAACGCAGTGCGTCGAAGGGTCATTCAAAGATCCTTCTTAATACATCTTCAAATATCTTCACAATAATTTCTGTGGCTTTCTGGATATCTTTATCCTTGACTTCAATCCAGTGTATGTATAGAAAACCATTCTCTTCATCTATATCTACGCTCATTGTGCCGGGCGTAAGGGTAATAGAATTTGCTAAAAAGGTTAAGGCTGTATCTGATTTTAAAGTAGTCTTTACCTTAACAATGCCCGGATTAATAGGTAAATCCGGATGAATCACCCGATATGCCACGTCAATATTTGCCTTTATACACTCCCTGATAAGCAAAGGTATATAATATAAGAACCATAGATAGCGGCTTATGTGTTTAAACATGTGCGGCCTTTTTATAAACATATCTCCGGTCACAAAAGAAACAAAGCCGCAAATAAAAATGCCGACAATTAGATGCTGCAAATCCAGCGGCCAGGTCAAAAACGACCAGACTAAGAAAGCAAGTAGAAATAAAATAATTTGGCTTTTTCTCATCTTAGCGCCGCAAAAACAGCTTCTTTATAACCAGTACCCAATAATAAAACATTAACTGCGGACTGTAAGAAAGGTCTAAACAGAGGTATAATCAATAATCCGCCTACTACACAAATAATTGCTAATACTATCATTGATAACCACATTGTCCAAGGAACCTCTTTTATGTTTTGCCATTTTTGGTTTAATTTACCAAAAAAAGCATATTTCTGTACCTTCATAAAAGAAGCTAAAGTCAGAATGCTTCCTATAACCGCGCAAAAGGCATAACCGAAATGTTCTGCCTGAATACAGGCAACAATAATTATGAACTTACTAAAGAAGCCATTGAAAGGAGGAATGCCCGCGATAGACATTGAGGCAACTAAATTTGTATTACTAGTTACAGGCATCTTTTCTTGCAACCCCCCCATCTTTCGCAAATCCCGCGTCCCTAGGGAATAAACCACTGCTCCTGAGTTCAGAAAGAGTAATGACTTAAATATAGAATGATTAAATAAATGAAATAACCCGCCTAAAATACCTAAAGGAGTCCCTAAACCTATCCCTAATATCACATAACCAATTTGGCTGATAGAATGATATGCAAGCAGTCTCTTAAAATCCCATTGCGAAAGAGCCAGAATTACACCTACCAACATTGAAACTGCTCCTAAAAACATAAGTATTGATAGGGTAACTTTATTTATACCAATAAGGTTGAAGAATATTCTTATGATGGCATAAACCCCCAACACCTTGATTAACACTCCTGAAAGCATTGCTGATATTGAAGCCGGCGCAGACGGATGTGCATCCGGAAGCCAGGCATGAAAAGGAACCAGCGCAGCCTTCAGACCAAAACCCGCTAAAAATAATACCCCTATAAACTTCACTATCATACTGCTTGGTTTACTAAATAAAACAAGGGAAATATCTGCCATATTTAAAGTCGAAGTATAACCATAAAGTAGAGCGATTCCCAATAAAATAAAACTGGAGGCCACTGAACCCATTACCGCGTATTTGAAAGACGCTTCTAATTCTTCTGCCTCAGTCCCAAAGGCAACCAGGGCATAGCTGGCAATAGAGGCGATCTCCAGGAATACAAATAGATTAAATAAATCACCGGAAACAATAATGCCATTCATCCCTGCCAACATTAGCATAAATAAGGTATAGAATTTGGGTTTATCAGTATATCTTTGCATATAACTTATAGAATATAGCGCTACTAAAAAACTGACTAAATTTACCATAACTAACATAAAAGAAGCCAGGCCATCTAAGACCATACAGATTCCCATAGGCGGTACCCAGCCACCTACTTTGTAGACAAGAATTTTATGAGTGGCGACTAATGATATAGAATATAGTGAAAACACTAACAGGCTCAAAGTACCTAAATTAGCTAAAAGGTCAGCAAAATTTTTTATCCTCTTACCAAAGAATGAAATCAAAAATGCTGCCCCTAAAGGAATAATCACAAAAAATGGTAATATCATCCTCTTAATCTCCGAATCTTGGTAATATCAAAAGTGCCGTATTTCTCGTAAATCCTTATAGCAATGGCTACAATTAATGCCGTAACTGCCAAGCTAATAACAATAGAGGTCAAAACTAAGGCTTGAGGTATAGGGTCAACCATATTAGAAATTACCTGGTCTTTAGCTAATATAGGAGCACGGCCATCCCGCCGGTAACCTATTAAAACAAAGAATAAGTTTACGGCATATTCAATAATCCCCAGGCCAATAACAATCTTAATAATATTTCTTTTTCTTAAAACGCAATAGAGTCCGATACAGAATAAAGTAAAACACAAAATATATTCACTCATTTTTCTTTTTCCAATCCTTTAAACGAAATTAAAACCACAAATATAACAAAGAGCCCTGCGCCTACCTTAAGACAGATAGCAATATTACATAAAGGAATAATTCCTGCGCTGAATAATGCAAAAGGATTACCTTTGTGAAAGAAGAAGTTCAAAAAGAAATATCCTCCTAAAAAACCTAGTAGCGTTATTGTCAAAAACATAATAGCGCCTAAGCTTTCTAAAACAGATGCTTGAGCTTCAGATAGTTTTTTTAAGGCTGTCTCTCTACCAAAAGCAAGCATCAAATGAATAAAGGAAAGTGCAATAATTACTCCACCTGCAAAACCACCACCTGGGCTTAGATGACCGTGTAGAACAATATAAATTCCATAAAGTAATATTAAGCCCACAGTGAGCCGTGTAATCGCCTTAACAATTAAAGTCATTCCTACTTCTTTTTTATTTTCCATTCATTCTACCCACTTTTCTCATCACCGCTAATACACCAATTACTGCAGTAAAAAGAATGGTTGCTTCTCCTAGGGTATCATAAGCCCTAAAATCTAAGATTGTAGAAGCAACAATATTAGTTGCGCCAGTTAATCCCTTACCATTATCGATATATTCCTTGGCTACCCTCATAATTGGTGCGCCAAAATTAGGTAATTCTTTTAAGGCAAAATAAGCGAATATCAAGAATAAAGAGACAAATAATAATGTAGAAGTGGTATTAAAGAACCAGCGCCCATCTTTGATTAAAGGTAGGTCCTTCTTTATGGTTGCGCGAATGAGTATAATCAGGCATAAGATTTCTACCACCAACTGAGTAATCGCTAAATCCGGTGCTTTTAAAATCAAAAAGGCTATAGATAAACCTAATCCTACCGCACCACCGCAATGACGCTAGAAAGTAAATCTTCAATCTGAACTGCGACGACTGCAGCAAAAATCATAAATAATAAGAGTAATTGTAGTTCCATATTATCTAAATAATACTAAAAATAATACTATCATTCCTAAAAGCATCCAGACTAAATAAGTAGGTAAAATACCGTTGTGCAGATGTTGAAGGGGCTTACCGATACCAAAGACAATATTTTTACCCTGTTCATAAATATCAAAAAAACCTGCCTCTGCTTTTTTATAAATACCCCTTAAAATCCCAAACTCTTTGACAGTATTATAAAATTCTGTACCGGTAACTCTATCCTGTTTTAAATCAATAGCCTCTGCGCCTACAAAAGGGGCATCTTGGCGCAGAGTCGGCCTTAGCCATCTTAATTTAAATATTAAAAGGCCTGAAATTAAGCCAATGATGACAAGCAAAGTAGATAATCCTGCATACCAGGTTCCTATAAAAGTCACCCCTTTTACTGTCGGAAGTATAAAGTATTTAAGTGGGACCTCGTAAGCGAATACGCCAAATATCACACAGATAATCGCCAGTATCAGGCAAGGAAGCCACATCATCCAGTTTACTTCGCCGGAAGACTCCTTGGATCTTGAATCTTTAGATTGACCTAAAAAAACAGCATGGATAAGTTTCATAAAACTGGCCAAGGTAAGGCCTGAGCCAAACATTGCTGCAACCAAACACAAAATTATTACAAATTTCTGCGCCGTAACCTGTACACTGTTAACTGTTAACTGGCTTATTAAGCCTTGATAGATCATCCATTTGGAGACAAAACCATTAAAAGGCGGAACACCAGATATAGAAAGGCTGGCTATAAGTGCTGATATATAGGTAAAGGGCATGACTTTGGCCAAACCGCCTAATTCATCTAATTCAGTAGTGTGGCTGCGGTACTCCACGTTACCGCTGGTGAAGAACAAGCAAGATTTATATATGGCATGATTAAGCATATGGAATATTCCACCGGCAATGCCAATAGGATTACCTGTACCTATGCCTAAGATCATATATCCTACCTGTGAAACTGCATGGTAACCCAGGAGCCTTTTCATATTGTGTTGCACTAAAGCCATCATAACTGCAGCAATGATGGTGAAAGCGCCGATAAGCATCAAAAATATATTTAAGGCTTCATTCATCAAAAATAAATTTAAAGAAATCCTTGCCAATAAATAGATTCCTAACAATTTATCTAATGAAGCGGGTAGATAAGCTACTACTGGTACCGGTGCGCTTTGGGCGCAATCCGGGATCCATGAATGAAACGGCATTGCCCCGGCCTTGGCAAAACAGGCTACTGCAATACACAAATATGCAAAGACCGTTAAACCATTATTAAATTCCAATTTTATACCATCCATCTGCAGTGTACCTGTAAGATAATAAATGATTCCTATACCCAAGAGCATTAATGCGTCTGTCCCGCCGACAATGATAAAAGTCTTCTTGGCGACTGCGCTGGCATCTTCACCCATATTAATTAATAAATATAAAGTCAACCCCAAAAATCCCCAGAAGACCAGAAGTAAAATTAGATTATTAGCAAGAACTACTCCTATCGAAGCAAGCGCGGTCAAGGCAATATAGGTATAATATTGAATAAGCCTTTGTCTTCCTTGCATAAACCTAAAGGAATAGATTATAGTTAACGCAAAGAAAACACCTATGGCCAGAACCACAAAACTGTTCAGGTTATCCAATTTAAACCATGGGTAGAAATACTGCATCATTTTAGTTCTGAAATATTCCTAGCAATTGCTTTTGTATGATGTGAAATTTGGGCTGTAAAATCCAAGAGATTCAAAAACATGTTGCAGGTACGCGGAAGACAGACACCTGCTATTAGCCTTTGCGCATGCGACTCCCTGTATTTTCCAACGAGATTATCTACATGATTTTCCGTAACACACAAAATGCGCCTGGCAAAATTCTTATCGTCCATTCTTAATGCCTTCTCTACATCTGAAAGTTCTGTCTCAACTACATTATATAGATGCTTATACTCATCCACGGCATCATCGCTAAAAAGCAGCTTCTCCTCTACTTTTATCTCAATCCTCTCAATCATATCCTTTATGTAATCGCCAATCTCTTCTAAATCTTCGATGATATTGCTTAAAAGCATAATATTATTCTTATCAGCGTTTTTATCTTTAGCAATAGCTACTAAAGACAAGGTCAAGGACCTTTCCGTATCATTTAGCCGTTCTTCGTCTTTTAACACGCCAGCTAAAATATCGGAGTCGTGTTTCATAAATCCATCAAAGGTATTCCTTAGCATAGATAGTACCAGAGTTGCCATCTTATTTACTTCTTCTCTTAAAACAGTCAAATCTTCCATTATTTAATACTATTTCTTAACTTTTCTGTTTTTTCCTGCGATAACCTTATCAGGTCCCAACCATTCATAATGTTTTTATTGCTATGCTTATCTAAAACTGTCAATCTTTCTGTGCAGCAATAACAAGGGTCAACTGCTGCCAGAGTAATTGTTGCATCAGAGATAGTCCCGCCCACTGCTGCGATTTTATTAGAAGCCACGTTCATATAACTGGGAGCGCGAATTTTATGTCTAATCGGCCGGTTTGTACCGTCACTTTTTACGTAATGAAAACACTCTCCGCGTGGTGCCTCAACCCTTCCTATTCCTTCGCCTGGAGGAATATCTTTTACATCAAAATCGATTGGACCTTTAGGCATTTTATCTAAACACTCTCGAATAATCCTTATTGACTCATACATCTCTAATATTCTAACCTTCGTCTTGGCAAATATATCGCCATCCTCTTCTACAATCACATTCCAAGAGACCTTATCATATGCACCGTAAGGGTCGTCTTTACGCACATCTATATTAATCCCCGAAGCCCTGGCAGTAGGACCTACAACAGCCCAATCAATTGCCTGTTGTTTAGTTAAAATACCTATACCTTTAAGCCTTGCCTTTATTACAGGATCATCCATCACTGCACCTTTGAACATATCCACTGCTGGAACCAAATCATCAAGTGTCTTCTTTAGGATAGGTACATCTTCATCTTTTATATCGCGTCTTACACCGCCTACTTTCATCATTGCATAGTGGTTACGATTACCAGTAATCATTTCGAACATATCTAATACTGGTTCCCGGTAACGCCAAGACCACATCCAGACGGTATTGTATCCGATAAAGTGGCCGGCTAAACCTAACCATAAGAGATGGCTATGTATCCTTTCCATTTCAGCAATAATCGTGCGGATATAAAGGGCTCTTTCAGGAATAGTAATCTTGATTAAATCTTCTACGGCATTGACATAGGCAAAAGGATGCGAAGTAGAACAGATTCCACAAATGCGTTCAACCAAGAAGGGAATCTGATCAAAGTGTTTATGCTCGGAGAGCTCTTCAATTCCGCGGTGCATATAACCGATAACTATATCGATATCAACGACCTTCTCTCCTTCTACATAAAGCCGGAAATACTCTGGTTCTTCTTGCAAGGGATGATATGGACCTATAGGTACGACAACTTTATGACTCATCTTCGTGCCTCAATGGGTGCTTACCTTCTGGCCATTCATCAGCCAAAAGTAAACGTTTTAAATTTGGATGTCCGATAAAATTAATTCCTAGCATCTCCCACATCTCGCGCTCAATCCATTCTGCAGCAGGAAATAGAGGCGCAAGGGAATCTATTTCGGGCTTTTTCTTATCTTTTATTAAAACACGCACAGAGATTATTTCACCGGTTTTATCAAAACTAAAATGATAGAGCAGCTCCAGACCCTGCGGTGTATCCTGACCCGTTGCAATAGAAAACCTTAAACCCAAATCCCGAAATAATAAACCTGCTACTGCCTGGATATACTTTGGTTCAACAGAAAAGTAAATCCTGCGCGAAGAATGCTGGTACCAATCAATAATCTTTTCGTCTAATCTCTCTTTAATTTCATCCGCTATGAACATTATTTTTTACCTCTCACTTTCTGGATTAATTTTACTACGCCGGCAATCATGGCTTCCGGTTTAGGCGGACAACCCGGGATATAAGCACTTACCGGGACCAGTTCATCTACCGCGCAGGGGCTATTATAAGAATCCTTAAACATCATCCTTCCGCAGGCACAGTTACCCACTGCCACAACTAAACAGGGTTGTGGCGCTTGACTGTAAAGCGTCTTTAATATCTCCTTGGTCTTATAATTAGGGACACCGGTTACCAAGAGCACATCGGCATGGCGCACGCTTCCTACTAAGGCTATCCCGAATCTTTCTACGTCATATCTGGGTGTTAAAAGGTCTAAAATTTCAATATCGCAATTATTACAAGGAGAACACGCCGCATGAAATACCCAAAGAGATTTGGTAAGTGCTTTTAGTTTAAGATCCATATTATAACCCAAATAGTGCTAAAGCAATCGCTATAATAGCTAACGAGGTAACCGGTCCCCAAAAGAACCTTATTGCTTGATCTATACGCAGGCGAGGATTAGTATTTTTAATCAGAATTATGATAACTAATATCGCTATGTATTTACCAATCGAAGCTAAGATAGTTAAGTTTTTTGCCCAAAATAAAATTATCAGTAATAAAGGCATTGTATAGAGTAAAATCGCCTTTGTCAATTTAAAGATGGCTAAAGGTAGGCCCGAATATTCAATAAAGACGCCTCCCATAATCTCCTGCTCTGACTCAGACATATCAAACGGCGCAAAACCTAACTTTGCCTGCATACAGATTATAGCTACCAGAAATGCCAGCATCCCCGAAAAAGACGCCAGATTTGAGCCAAAATTTATCTGATGATTTAAGATGGAGCCAATCTGAATACTACCAGCAGATTTAATGATTATTACAGTTATAGCTAATATAAATGGTAACTCGTAACCTAGAACCAATTTCATCTCTCTCGATGCTCCTATTGAAGCCAGGGGATTACGTGAGCTAAAAGCGCCAATGATTATTGATATGGCGGGAATAATCAAAAGATATAAAACCACAATTAAATCACCAATAAAGCTCTCCAAAGGCAGACGCACAGTAACACCTAAGATGGTCGCTACTAAAATTGTACTTAAGAGGCCTAAAACCGGAGATAATAAGAAGGTTATTTTTGCTCCAGCAGGAACAATTGTTTCTTTACCTAATAATTTTACAATATCTACAAAATTCTGATACCACGGTGGGCCCACGCGCCACTGAATACGGGCGGTAACCTTTCTATCTATCCAACAGGCAATTAATCCTACGCAGGCACTAAATAAAAATCCGGGGAATATTAGATAATTAAACAGTGTTCTCATTTTTTCTTATCTTGAGTATCTTCTCTTGGCCATTTTAGCGTATGTACTGCTAAATGTTCATCCACAAAATAAATATTCTTTTCTAAATCCTCTTGGACTTCTTTAATCTCTATGGCTTCTTTAGGACAAGTAGTTATACATTTAGGAAGCTTGTTTGTTATACCTATACAATAATCGCACTTTGAATCCAAATAAGGAATGAAGTCCTGAAAAATTATCCCGAATGGACAGGCTACAGAACACGATTTGCAGCTTGTACAACGCATTTTGTAACGTTTGATATGCCCATCGGAAGCGCGCTCCAGCGCATTATGATAACAGGAAGTTACGCAGGGCGCCTCTTCGCAATGGCGACAGATAGTGGCAAAGGTAGCATATTCACGTAGAGATGCAATACCGTTATTCTGTGGATGATAGAAATAATCGCAACAGACTTTGCATTCTTCGCATTTGCTACAAATCTCTAAGTCTACAAATAATCGTTTCATAAACTTTAATCCCAAATATCGTGTAGCTCTTTTAGTTGTTCGTAGGTAAATACCGGGCCATCTTTGCAGACATAATATCTTCCCATGCGACAATGGCCACATTTACCCAAACCGCAGGACATATTCTTTTCCATAGATAGAAATATATCTTGCGGCTTGAATCCAAAATCTAATAACTTTAAAGTGGCAAATTTCATCATTATAGGTGGGCCACAGACTATCGAGACCGCATTCTTTAAATCTACGGGTAAATCCTTTAATATTGTGGTCACCAAACCCACATTACCCTTCCATTTCGCATCACCCACATCCACGGTAGTTACTACATCCACTTTCTTTATTTTTGCCCATCCAGGAATGGACTCTTTATATATAATATCATCTGGCGTACGTGCGCCATAACGTAACACTACCTTATTATATTTATCAATCTCGGCAAACATGCTGAACAATAGAGAACGCAAGGGTGCCAAACCCACGCCTCCACCTACAATTAAAATATCTTTCCCTTCAAATCTATCTAAAGGATAACCCTTGCCATACGGTCCGCGCAGGCCTAAAGATATATTTTTAGGGCTGGTATGTAACAAAGAGGTAACTCTACCCACATTCATTATTGTTACTTCTATCTTGTTTTTGATATTTGGGTCAGATGAGGGCGTAAAAGGCGCTTCTCCTATTCCAGGTAAAGTCAATTCGACAAATTGACCTGTTCTAAATTCAAATGGTTCCTTGAGTCTTAAAACAAAGGTCTTAATGGTTGAACTCTCAACAATTATATCTTCAACTATTGCCTCTTGGGGCTTATAGATATTCTTCATGTCTTAACGCTAAGTTTCTTGGCTAAGTCTTTTAATACTTCTCTTATGTCAATTTTACCCGGACAGACCTCAATACACCTTCCGCAACCGCAGCAGGCAGGCATACCTAAGTTATCTACAAAAAAATCGAACTTCTTTGTAAACCTGAACCTTAATCTCCGTGTCCTTGTCTTTAAAGGATTGGCTCCTCCGGCGACCTTGGCGTAATTGGTGTATAAACAGGCATCCCAAGCTTTAAGTTTTTTATTAATATTACCTTCCTTTTTATCCATTAATAAAAAACAATGGCAGGTATCGCAGATAAAGTTGCATCCTCCGCATTCTACGCAAGTAAGCATAAATTGCTGCCAGGTATCCAGGTTATATCCTTCCTTTATTAATCTTTGGACAATATCTTTGGAAACCAAATGTTGCGGTAAAAGATGCTTTTTGAGCCGTTCAATAAGATTTTCCCTTTTTACTTTGCGAGCTGTTAATTGGGTATCTTTTGCTATCACAAAAAATTCTTTGTATTGCTGGATGAGTTCCTCGCCCTTTTTTGAACCCGTTTCCACCAAATATCCTTCATTTAGGGGTGAAAGATTAAGGTCAAAACCCTCTGTGGGATACGGCAAAATCTCCCAGGCCAAACAGTGACAGACCTCTTTAAAATCAGTACAGTCACTAGAAATAAAAATTATATTCTCCCTCCTTAGGCGATATAAAGAATCTACCTCTACTCCTTCCAAAAACACAAAATCCTGGACCTTATGACCTACGATATCGCAACTTTTCACACCAAATATAATAATCTTGGGAAAATCTTCTATTGATCCCTCTTGATTAAAATATTCTGCAGCTTTATCTAAAGGCGGTGTAAAGAAGGTTTTTAAAGGCTCAACCGTGCGATAGGGATTAAATACGAAAGGCTCGTTCACAGTGAGTTCTCTATAAGAATAATCCGTCTTTTTAGTAGCGTTCTTTTCTTCAGTAACTGGGAAGAATACCCTGTAATCCTTTTTTAACTTCCGGGAGAGGATATTTAACTGATTAGATTCGATATAATAAATCTGATGCATATCTGGAGAATTATAATAGGTGGGGTCTTGTGAAAACTATCACAAAATATCCCTAAAATAAAAACTTTCCAATATACTAACTTATTAAATATTTATTGTCAAGAGATTTGTAGTGGAATTTTTTCCGGCTTCTAGCCGCTGATTTAGCATTATGAGGAGCAATGTATTCCGACGGAAACTAAATTTTGGAACATGTTATTTCTTTTCCGTGAATCTTTTATTTTTTTCAAAGCTTCCGGCCGGACCTGCCTCATCAAGCGCAATAATTTAACATATTCAGCACCAAACCTTTGCTGAATGTCCCGTCGGATTTTCTTTGCCAAGGCAGGACTCAATCCATCCGTAGAGACGCTTATAGTCAGGTTTCCCCTTCTTAAAACTGAAGGCAGGATAAAATTGCTTTCTTTCGCAAAATCCACGACATTAACTAAGATGTTTTTTCAGGCAATAAGCGGAAACAAGCGCGTTTAGTTTTCTATCGTCTGTGGCGGCAGCTACTAAAAATGCCTCTCTTAAATCCTTTAAACCGGCTTTTTTTCTTTAGGAGCCTTTTAAATTGCGGCACAATCTCCTGGCCTGCTACAAAGACGCGTGCCCCGCATTCCAGTAACCGCTTGGTCTTACGCAACGCCACCTGCCCTGCGCCGAAAACCACGCACCTCTTATTCTTTAATGAAATATTTGCAGGATAATATTTAACCATTATACTTATAGTCCTTACTTATGGCTTTGCTTATCGGAGAACAAAGCATAGTCTTGCAAATTATTAATTTCCAGTTTATTTTTAGAATAGATTATTTCACCGGAGGTAGTAATAATAACGGCCTGCAAATTTTTGATCCTATTCAATGCCTTAATCCCCTCTTGCGGGCCCAAAACAAAGGGTATTTTTGCCCAGGCCTGCGCCAAAACAGGATCAAAATGGATAAGCGTTACGCCGGCAACTCCCTGCGTAGGATACCCTGTCGCCGGATTAAATATATGATGATACCGTTTTCCATTCTCAACAAAAAACCTCTCATAATCCCCTGAACTGGATACAGCTTGATCCTTTACCTCTATATACCCTAAGATACCTTTAGCGCGGGGGTTCTTGATCCCTATCTTCCATGGCTTTGCGCCTTTCCTTCCTAAAGCATATACATCGCCTCCAAGATCAATTAACGCTGAAGTTACCCCGTTATCCTTTAGAACTCTTACGGCCTCTGCTAACGCGTAACCTTTAGCAATCCCGCCAAAATCGATTTTTACTGCCGGATTATCTTTATTCAATTTCCCATTTATAAAAAAAAGATGCTGGTAACCGACATTGCGCAGGCATTCTTTAATTTCATCAACACTGGGGACCCGAAGAGATTTTGCGTAAAAACCCCAAAGCTCTGATAATGGAGCAACGGTAATATCAAAAGCACCTGCGGACTCCTTGCTAATTTCCAATGCCCTGTTTACCAAACCAATAATCTCCAGGTCAGAAATCGGCTCACTCGCTGTGTTAAAAGCATAAACAGGGCTTTGAGGATTAATCGGATTAAATTTTACGTCTATCTCATACATCCGGATAAAAGCTAAATTTATTGCCTTAGCGGCAATCTCTTTAGGGGCTAAAACAATAACAGTAACATATGTGCCCATCATAAGGCGGGTTTCTTTCTCCGCACGAAATATAGGTAAGTTAACTTGCCTTATGCTCCAGAGCCCCAGGCAAATCAAAACTATCAGACTAAATATCAAAAAAAGCTTTCTCATTATTAAATATGCACCCTGTTAGTTATTATCAAACCCCTTGCGCGCAACAAAATCAGCGAGAGAAAAAAGACTTCTTTTATACGCTGAGTCAGGAAATACACTTAATTTATCTTTTGCTAAAGATATAAAACTTAAAATTGTATTCTTTGTCTTAAGCACAGCTCGGGTATCAAAAAACATTGATCTTATCTTCATAAAAGATTTAGGGCAATTCCTTAAAGCCAGTATCTTCCTTATTTTTTCCCTTTGGCCTGTTGGAACCGATTCCAGTAAATTTAAAATAGGTAAAGTCAACTCTCCTGTCTCAAAATCAGCTCCGGGTTTCTTCCCTAAATCTTCTTCACTTGCGATTAAATCTAGGCAGTCATCCATCATCTGAAAAGCAATGCCAAAATTCAAGCCATATTCCTTTAAAGCCTCTTGTGTAATCCCATCCGAGCCAATCATAATCGCGCCCGTATGGCAAGAGGCAGCAAATAAAACCGCAGTCTTCTTTCTGACCATAACAAGATACTGCTTTTTTAATAAATCGAGGTTATCTCTTTGACAAACCTGTTGTAGTTGGCTTCACACATTAATTTAGTAGCCTGGCTTATACAACTAAGTATATCGGAATTACCGCATTGGGCGATTAACCTGAAGGCCTCGGTATAAAGGTAATCTCCGGATGCGATAGCCACATCCCGACCCCATTTATGGTTGACCGTAGGCCTATAATGCCGCAGTTCGGCATGGTCAATGATATCATCATGAATTAGAGAAGCTGAATGAGTCAGCTCTAAGGCGGCAGATAATTTGCCTGAAGTTGCCTTAATAAGCTAAAGACTTTAATCTATGGTTTTACTTGAAGCCAAACCATGGCCTGCTGGCCTATGGATTTGGCTACTTGAAGCCAAACCATGGCCTGCTGGCCTATTCTGTCTTAGTGGCAATATTAAGATTCTTTATATTCAACTCATTAAAGATATCCAGAAGGCCGACTATATCCTTAAACCTTACCATTTTATCGGAATACAAGATTACCTCTAATCCTGGATCAGCCTGATGGCGCTTGGCGACTTCTGCTTTAAGCGCTTTTCTTGAAATAAGTTTATTATCAAGATAAAGCATCCCTTCATTAGTTGCCATAATACTGATTTGCCCTGACTCCTTCATTGGCTTGCCGGTTGAAGAACTAGGCAAGTTAACCTGAATATTCGACTGCATAACAAGAGGCGTGGTAACCATGAAAATGGCCATAAGCACCAAAATTATATCCGTAAATGGAGCGGTATTTATTTCGGTAAATGGTTTTTGCCTTCTGGTAGGTTGCCTCATTTCTTTATTACACTGATTAAATCCATAGTTTCGGAAGCAGCCAACTCCATATCCTTAATAAAATCATCAATTTTCTTCATACTATAATTATAGGCAGCTACCGCTGGAACCGCTATGGTTAAGCCTGCAGCAGTAGTAGATAACGCCTCAGATATGCCTCCGATAATAACGCTTATGCCTCCAGAACCGTTAATAGATACATCGTGGAAAGCTCTTAGTATACCCGTTATTGTACCAAGAAGGCCGATATAAACCGCAACGCTGGCGATTGTGCCAATTATGGAAGTAAAGCGTTCAAGGGTAACGGTTTCAATGATAACCTGGCGCTCCATATTGTTAGAGATCTCTTTTTCACTGCAATCAAAAAAGTTCAAACCCGCATAGACTACCTGGGAAAAGGGGGCATCGCTATCTTTGCATATTTTCATTGCTGGATTTATGCCGCCCTTCTTAATTTCTTGGCGTATCCTTAACATAAAATCCTTACGTTTTAATCTTGATTTAATACGATAAAAAATAACTCTTTCTAGAATAATAGCTACGGATACCACTGACATTACCAAAAGTATAACCATGGTAACCCCGCCAATCTTAATCAAATGCCACAGCATATTCATAATAATTCCTCCGGATATAAAATTGTAAAGTGCTGATACTTGATCTTACTAACGTTCGATCAAATATTTCGCTAGATCAGATCTTATAAGTGCTTATTTAATAAACAACATCTCCCTATACTTGGGCAGGTCCCAGGCATCATCAGGGACTACGCACTCAAGCTGATCCACATGTTTACGGATATGCTCCATCAAAGGCTTAAGCTGCTCAAAATAAACCTTGGCGCGTTTTTCATCGCTTAGTTTCTTAGCCTGCTCAAGCAGTTTCACCATCTTAACAACGTTCTTACGCACATAATAAATCTTTAAAATCACTTCGTTCAGATGCCCCTTCTTATCCTTTAACGCTGCGGTAGGCGCCCTTAAGCTGGCGCTTTTCTGCAACCCTGCTATCTTCTCCAGAATGGAAGCCAATAATTTTTCATATTTATAACCCGCCGGAACTACTGAAGCATTTACTATTTCATTTAAAGTATTGGCTTCAATTTCCAGGGTAAGGTTATACATGTGCATCCAAATATGGTAGCGCGCAATCAATTCTTCTTTAGAGAAAACCCTGTATTTCTCAAAAAGGGCGATATTTTCTTTCTTTGCCAGGGCCTCTAGCGATTCATAAGTTGAAGCGACATTCCCTAAAGAGCGCTTCCTAGCTTCTTTAATCCATTCCTCTGCGTAATTATTGCCTTCAAAACGTATATCTTTTGTTTCTTTAACAATCTTAGAGATCACCTTCAATATGCTGGCATTAAAATCTTTTCCCGTTGAGGTAACTTTTTTAACCTCAGCTGTCACATAATCTAAGCTTTCAGCAATAATCGTATTGATTACTGCAATCGGTGTTGAGATGTTCTGCGATGAACCAACAGCGCGGAATTCAAACTTAACTCCCGTAAAGGCAAAAGGCGAAGTGCGGTTCCTGTCAGTTGTATCTTTATTGAATTTAGGCAGGCGCGCAATACCTAAATCCATAATGTCAGACTTGGAAACTTTTGACTTAACCCCTTTTTCAATCATATTCAGGATATTTGTTAGTTGCTCTCCCAAAAATACGCTGATAATCGCAGGAGGCGCTTCATTGGCGCCTAAACGATGTTCATTACCCGCCAGAGCAACAGAGGCGCGCAGGAGATCCGCGTGCAGATAAACCGCTCTTAAAACTACGGCCAAGACTGCCAGGAATTGCAGGTTATCTTCAGGAGTCTGGCCGGGGTTGAGCAGGTTGTTGCCCTTGTTATCCGAAAGCGACCAGTTCAGGTGCTTGCCACTGCCGTTGATTCCGGCAAAAGGCTTTTCATGTAAAAGACAGACTAAATTATGGCGTAAAGCTACCTTTTTCATTAACTCCATAAGCAGTTGATTATGGTCTGCGGCTAAGTTAGACTCTTCAAAAATAGGCGCAAATTCATACTGATGCGGGGCAACCTCATTATGGCGGGTCACAAGGGGGATACCCAGTTTATAAGCCTCTTCTGCAACTTCAAACATAAAATTAACTACCCGCTCTTTAATCGTGCCAAAATACTGGTCCTCCAGCTGCTGCCCCTTAGAGCTTGGCGCACCGATTAAAGTACGGCCGGACATAACTAAGTCCTGGCGCAGGTTATAATAATACTTATCAATTAAGAAATACTCCTGTTCCGGCCCACAGGTGGAAAATACCTTTTTTACATCTTTACGCCCAAAGAGTTTAAGCAGGCCCATAGCAGCTTTATTCAATGCTTCCTCGGAACGCAGAAGGGGAAGCTTTTTATCCAGCGCCTCGCCATGGTAAGAGATAAATATACTCGGTATGCATAAGGTCTTCCCAAGCTTGCTCTCAACAATAAAGGCCGGGCTTGAAGGGTCCCAGGCAGTATAGCCTCTGGCTTCAAATGTCGCCCTGATGCCTCCGGAGGGAAAACTTGAGGCATCGGGTTCTCCTTGAATGAGCTTGTTTCCGGAAAACTTTTCAATTACTTTGCCTGCGCCGGCAATGGTAATAAAGCTATCATGCTTCTCCGCGGTAAGCCCGGTCATCGGCTGGAACCAATGCGTATAGTATGTGGCGCCTTTAGCAATCGCCCAATCCTTCATCGCATCAGCAATCTCATTTGCCTGCGCTAAAGTTATGGTCCTGCCCTCAGACATCCAGAGCTTAAAGGCCTCAAATGTATTCTTGGAAATATGCTTCTGCATGGTTTCCAGCTTAAAAGTATTCTCGCCAAAATAAGTAGAGACCTTTTTCGGG
>JAHJCJ010000011.1 GCA_018812825.1 Candidatus Omnitrophota bacterium | reverse complement strand
TAACAATTGACTGTATCTGATGGGATTAGTATTTTCCGTATTTTTTGTCATGCTTATTTTCCATTTTTACCGAAATGCCCAAAGAATACCTGTTTCGCACAAGATAACCTTCTGGCGGTAAAATAATGAGAACTCAGAAAATCAAGGATATTATTCTTAATTTCAAATTTATTCTTGCTGCTTAAGTCTTTATAAATATCCGGCCTATGCCTGCATATTTTTAGATGACCGTTACAGGTTAATGTTAAATGATACAGCCCCTCTTGACAGGGAAAATACCCGCAAGACTTGCAGACCGGAGAATAAACTGAGGCGTTGCTAGTATCTTTTATGCGAATTGATATTTTTCCCCAAGAATATTCACTCATTGGTATTCCATAATTACCAGTTGTATAGATAATTCTTTTCTTTAGGCCCCTGCACTCTAATGAACTTGCAATCCCCTGTGGGCTCCGGTAAGCCTTTTTCCAGAATAAATACCCAGGAGCTTCAAAACAATTCATATCTAATATTTTAAGATTTATTTCATTAAATCTGCAAAAATCCATTAGTTCAGTCATATCATTATAGTTATATTTACTAAGGACTGTGTTAATTCTTATTTTAATATTATCCTCCCGGGCCATATGTATTCCCTGAAGAACATCGCCTAATCTGTCTTTTCCTGTAATCTCCAGGAATCTTTTACGATTTACAGTATCCAGGCTTATTTTTACCATATCGATCCTCTTAAGTATTTTTTCATTTTGTGATAGCAAAACCCCGTTAGTATAAAGCTTTAGATACGCCTTATTAAAATCCGAGCACCCCCTAATTATAAACGGCAAATTCTTGCTTAAAAGAGGTTCCCCGCCGGTAAATCCGATTTTACGTAAACCTATATCATAAAAGGCCGAAATAATTTCTAACAATTTACCCCTCCTCATAATGTTCTTTGTGCCGATAAAATTCTCTCCCTGAGGTGGGCAATAATTGCATTTTAACGTGCATTCATAATTTAAAGCAATTCTTAATTCCGGTATTTTCTTAGTCATAACAAGATTATTACTCCGCATCTTATTGACCACTATAGCTGTAAACCTGTAAAATTATTAGCAATAAACAATCCATATTTTTTAAAGCCCTGGCTAATATATAATATTTAGCTACTTTTCCTCTTTTAGGCATTAATTAAAATTATGCTCCTTTTCATACGCAAAAATTCCTTATCATTAATTAAATCCAGGGTTTGAAAAATAAAAATGATGTGTGAACGAATAATATCACTGTTGACGGAAAGGTCTTTAAATTTTATATATTCCAGGCCCATACCTAAACCCCTCTCAACGGGAGAAAGATGAAAACTGTTGTCTTCATGGTAATCAGCTTCCCTGAATAACTAATTCAATAAGATAGCCCTCAAAAAAAGACTTTAGTTCGCTCAAAGACATCCTCAGTTCTTCTAAAACAGGACCAGACCTTATTATTGCTTCCTCAAAATCAGGATTAGGCCGGAATATAGATAAAAGTTTCCGGTTTAAAGTATAAAGTTCTTCATATAAAGAATGCAGCCTGGACATCTTCTCGAATTCCACCGTGTTTCCAACAGCATCTAAGTAACCGGCGGTAACCGCAGTGATATAAGCATACTGGTACAAACCCAGGCTAAGATAGCCGATGACCTCTCTCGGCAATACCCCATCTTTTTTAAGGCGGTTTTTCAGAATCTCGGAAAATTTATCTATTTCAAGATCATACCTTAGCGCGGTTACCCCCTTTAATCCATACAAAAAATGCTCAGTCTCCTTATCATAAACTAGAGGATCGCCTTCAATTTTTTTTATAATTCTCTGCGTAATCATGGCAGCCTTTGAGCTTTCATCTACCACAGCTGATCTGTCAGGATAAAATACTCTAGTATAGTATTTTACGTCGTTAGGCAAAGATTTAGTTAGTTTCCTGAAATTACTTAGCTTTATCTCTTCGGCCTTCCCCGTACCGAACCATCCGCAACCCGGGTCATTCACATAGACAACACCCCTGGATCTATCTAAACCCACAATTACTAATGCATGTTTATCCGGCCTATGTTTTTTTAAGATGCCCTCCCACCAAAATGGCCTTAAGCCTTCCGGCGTATACATGCGTCCGTCTAATTCATGAGTCGACCAGGACCTGAATGCCTGAACAGGTATATCCTTCTGCAAATAATCCCAAACCCTATTAATATAATCATTCCAGGCCTCTTTTTTGTTAGAAACGGATGCCGGGGCAATCCTTTCATATGCCAGACCATATAGAGACGATAGCCAATAAAATGTCTCATCCAACCATCCGGTAAAAGGAAAAACTAAGGTGCCGGGGCAATAAGAAAACCCATAACCACCCGCAGATTCAAAAACTAGCTTCGGGTAACTAAGAGTATCAAATCTCTTATTGAAATGCCCGATTAACATTGCGCAGGAGACATACCCGCAGTCAAGCCTGCCCTGTTGGCAGATATAGGGAACATTTTTGACTATTTTTATTTTTTCCGCGGCAGGTAAGAATAATTTCTTTGCGTTAAAAGTAAAAGCAAAAACTGAACTGGCCGGAAGATATAATGCTATAATGAATAAAGTTGCTAAAACCCGCAGGTTGATCACCGCCTTATTAGCTTCTTATCGTTAAGCGTCCGGAGCTCCAGGATTACCGAGACAGCGGTACTGAAAACAACCACCATGGCAAGATAATCCCCCGGCAATGTTCAAAGGTTCATTTTTTATATGACGTAAATAATTAATAAAGTATTCGCAATCCCGGCATGAATCCATGAACGGCGTTAAAGATACCTGGCTTAACTGATCCTTAAAGTTACGATAAATATCCTGACGCTCGACCCCGGGAACAATCTTTAAGCCCTTTAATGACAACGACGGGCAAGGAAAACAACTCAAATCCGGGTTGATGGTCACCATCGTTCCGTCAATACAAGAACAGGAGCATACGGTGTCGAACAAAAACGGGCTTATTGACCTTAGGAATTCCATTTCTTCCTTGTTAAACATACACAGCAAAAGAGGCCGGTAGAAATAAAATACAACGTAATGCTTATAAGCGTAACGGGCAATATCAATAATCTGCTTGGCTAACCCC
>JAHJCJ010000010.1 GCA_018812825.1 Candidatus Omnitrophota bacterium | reverse complement strand
TCTTATGCATGCGCTTCTGCCACTGGAACCTGCACAGCCACTAGATGTGGAACCGGAACAGGTAAAACTCCTGGTTATGGCACTGCATATACTAAGACCCTGACTGCTGCTGGTGTTTTTGGTGGCAGTGCGGGCTACTAAAGGAAGCAGCTAAAAGTGTTAAATAAAAAAAGTTTTACTTTAATAGAGTTATTAATTGTAGTGGTAATTATTGGCATTTTAGCTGCTTTAGCTTTGCCCGGATTTGGGACTAGTAAGGAGCGTGTGTTAGATAGGGAAGCTAAGGCTAATCTTGCGCTTATTCAAGCAGCAGAAAAGATTTATAGGATGGAATCAAGTTTTTATTATCCATCCTCTGGGAGTACTAGCGTAATTGCTGATATAAATACTAATTTAAGAGTTAACCTGCCTACTGGTGCATCATCCTGGACTTATGCGGTGGATGGAGATAGTGATGAAACAACTGCTTCGCGTCTACCCAGCAGTAGCAGGGTTTGGACTTTAACTCATACTGGGAATACTGCCTCTTGTACCGGAGATTGCCCCTAATCTGCAATAAGCGTTCTACGACACTGTTTGAAATAATTATATCAACAGTAATATTTTGTCTGGTGATGGCGGGGGTGGTTAGTGTTTTTGTTGCTGGTAAGCGCCATGTGATGCATTCGCGGGAGCGTATGACCAGTAGTGAAATAGGGAAGTTCTTCCTTGAACCTCTTCAATTGCATGTGCGCCAGGATACTTGGGATACTGCTTCCAATGGTTTGCGATTGGTAGGGGGTAATTACACTACTTATTGTGATTCTGTTCCTGCTCATGCGGCACTGCAAAATCCAGCTTGTCCTTCAGTTGCTAGCGAAAGAAAAGTAAATAATATTGATTATACGGCGGAGTATGAGGTAGCTGGTATTGCTGAGATAGATTTACGCCGGGTAAGGGTTAAGGTTAACTGGACAGAGTTCTCTCCATAAAGGTATGCCTAAAAGAAACTACGGTTTAAGCCTTATAGAATTATTGGTATCAATGATTTTGATGTCTTTGGTTCTTTTAGGTATTTTCAGTATTGATTTATTCAGCAGGCATCATGTAATCACTTCAGATAAACGGGCTAAAGTGCAAAATGAAATTTCTTATGCTATTGAATATATGAGTAAATATGTACAACAGGGTATCGGAGATTATAATAGTCCACCAATTACGATATATCCTACTTCAGGGTCTCAAACAGGTTTCCGGGTGCGCGTTGATTTGAATAATCCAAAGACTGCCAGGGATTTAACTGACGATACTTGGGTAAATTTTTATTTAGATGGGAACGCATTGAAAACTACAGGCGTTATCACTGAGACTTTAACTGAGAGAATTGTAGGAGTTTTTGTTACTGACATAATGCCTGAATTTCCAGCGGGAGGTTTTTATGTTAAGATTACTGATCAGGGTGCGGCTCAAGGTATGGCAGTTGATATTGGTTTGGTAGGTAGGTATGACCCTGCTGCTGCGGCTAGCCTGGATAATCCTCAAGTTGCTATGAAAACACGTTTAGTCAGTCCTAGTTCTTCCGCGCAATAAATATTTTTTAGAATATGTTAAATTAAATAGCTAGATAAGGTTTTTAAGTTAAGCCCTCAGGGCCAATTCGTAAGCGTTGCGAATATATTTCGTAACTTATCTGTTTCTATCAGGGTTTACAAGTCTTAACCACTTATTAGGCTGTTTGCAATTTTGTAGTTTGTGTTAGAAAAATGGCTAATAAAGAGCCTCAAAACTGCTGGGAGTTTAATAATTGCCCAGAAGAAATAAGAAATAACTGCTCTGCCTATATACCTAATATGGGGCGTGATTGTTGGATAGTCGCAAGCCAGATTGAATATGAAGGTTGTAAAAAGGTAAAAGGTCGGGGTTTGGGTTTCTGCATTAAGAATTGTGATTGGTATAAGAAACTTTATCTGGGTGTTGATAAATAGCTGAAGTATTGTGATTAATTCCATAGAGTAGGATTTAACCGTCCTGTCATTTTGCGCACTTGTTAAATTGCTTGTAATTTTGGAATTAAAGTAGTATCATAAGGCACAATCATAAAGAGGTGGTGCTAATGGTAAATAAAAAGGAGGCTAAGAATTGTTGGGAGTATTGGTCGTGTGTAAAGACCATAAGGGAGAAATGCGCAGTTTTTATGAATAATTATGGGCAGAGTGTTGGTTTCTGCAGGGTTGTTCTTCTAATGCAAAGCAAATGATTGGGGATTGTAGTAATTGTTCGTGGTATAAGCATATTAGTACTCGTTAATTAGCTTAATTTTAATGCAGCTATCTTAAGGATATGGGGTATAGGGCTGAACTTAACCGTTTTAGCCCTTTTTGTTTGCAATTTCTTAATTTGTGTAAAATAATAGCAGGTTAATGATTTTAAAATGTAAGTGCAATAATAAAAATAAGGAGATGTGAAATGAAGAATATAGGTTTATATTTAGGTTCGGAGGTTGGAGGAAAATGGTGGAAAAGATATTCAAGTGACGGGTTGTTAATGAGAGGAAATGGCACATACTGGTATGATAATAATGGGTTTTATTTCTTAAGGTATCTTACAAAAGAGCCAATTTTCGTACCTTTTAAATCAATCGTTGAAATAAAGCTGGGTAAATGGCATTCAGGCAGATGGGCTTATGGGAATCTTATTGTTAAGATTATATGGGAAAGAAGTGGCGTAATACTGAGTTCCGGATTCATCATTTCAAGTAATAAAGAAGATGCTGTAAATCTGAAAGAAAGTTTAACTTCCGCAAAAGATAAATTTAAGCAGTAACATCCAATTCGTTATACAATTCTTCTGTTTCCTGTATAACCCAGTTGTAAAACCCATTCAGGGGAGCCATTCTTCAAGGGCTGGACTTAACCGTTCAGCTATTTTGTTTCCTGTCCTACTGTTCTTTCGGAGTTGACTTTTCTGCACCATAGCGGTATCATTTATCTACATTCACACAGGAAAATATCTTCACGAAATAACGCCGCAAGATATTGAGCAATACAGGGTAGAACGGTAACGTTAAAAAATCATTCTTTACAGCCTTGAAGAAAGCAGGTATAATTAATTTTCGATTTCATGATTTAAGGCACACATTCGCATCTCAGTTAGTGATGTCAGGCGTTGATTTGAATACTGTAAGAGAGCTTTTGGGCCATAAATCCATCGAGATGACGCTTAGATATAGCCATTTATCTCAGACCATAAGAAGCGCGCAGTGGACCTTTTAGGTAAGCGAATGGACACTTTTTGGACACTTGGAGATAGTAACAAAAAACAAGAGCAAATGAGTGTAGTAGAAGTATTTGAGAATCAAATAGCTGTATAATATTGGGGCTGTAGCTCAGTTGGGAGAGCATCTCGTTCGCAACGAGGGGGTCGGGAGTTCGATTCTCCCCAGCTCCACCAAAAATTTACTTGTCGTAAATTTTTGGTGGCACTTAAGCGAGCGTAGCGAGGCGACAAGCGGTACTAGTAGAGCGAAATGCCTTAGCTATTGATTAGCGAACTTAGTGCCTCAACATTTATTATCCGATATGAAACCAAAAATAATATCATTATTACTAGTTTTGCTAGCTATTTTTTTCTCCAACTGTTTTGCTCTATCAGTGAAGCAGCCGGATTTTAGCGGTCAGTTTTACCCGGCGCAAAAAGAAAAATTAACGGCTATGCTGGATGAATTCCTGGGTAAAGCCGCTATTAATCCTCTAGCTGGTGAAATTCTGGTTCTTATCAGCCCGCATGCAGGTTATGGTTATTCAGGCTCAACCGCCGCATACGGTTATAAACTTATCAAGGGGAGGCCTTATAAAACCGTAGTTATCCTTGGCACTAGTCATCATAAACCTTTCACTGGTGCGGCTGTCTACGTTCAAGGATCATTTGAAACCAGTCTTGGTCTATTAGAAATAGATGATGAATTTACTAGTAATTTGATCGGCAAGGGTCCGGATATTTTTAATGATGAAGCCGCTTTTGGCAACGAGCATTCAGTTGAGGTGCAGTTGCCATTTTTACAAAGCGTGCTTGGTAATTTTAAAATTGTTCCGGTGGTTATAGGAGATTGCTCGCTGGCTACTTGTAGAAAGATTGCCTCTTTATTAAAAGAAGTAATAGGTGCTCGCAAGGATGTTTTATTAGTAGTATCTACAGACTTATATCATGGTTACGATCTTAAAGAGGCAGATCAAGTAGATATGTTAACGCTGGAGTTAATAAAGAAAATGGATTATGAGGGATTATATTATTCTTTACGCGAAGCAAGGGCTCAAGGATGCGGGGGGTTTGCTACGGTGATTGTCCTGAACATCGCAAAAGAAATGGGCTATAATAAAGTGGAGGTATTAAATCATACTAACTCTGCGATAGTGACAGGTGTAAGTTCCAATGGTCAATGGACCGTGGGTTATGCCAGCATTGTTGTTTATAATCCGGAAGGAGGGCATATGTTGAATAATCAGCAAAGAAAGAAGCTCCTTGAGATTGCCCGCGCGTCGATTAATACGTATCTACAGACGAGTAAGAAAATGGAGCTTAGCGAAACTGACCCGGTATTGAAACAAGAGATGGGTGCTTTTGTTACGCTCAATAAAAACGGGGAGCTAAGGGGTTGCATTGGTAATCTTTCTGCAACTCAGCCTCTTTATTTGACTGTGAAAGACATGGCGGTTGAGGCAGCTGTTGATGATCCGCGGTTTCCTGCGCTTACTTTATCAGAATTTAAGGACGTAGAAATAGAAATCTCTGCGTTGTCGCCTTTAAAAAAAGTAGATTCAGCTGATAAGATCGAATTAGGAAAACACGGAGTCCTTGTGCGTAAGGGCTATCAAAGCGGAGTTTTCTTGCCACAGGTAGCTACGGAGACCGGCTGGAGCAAGGAGGAATTCTTGAATAATCTTTGTGCTCATAAAGCTGGATTAGCCCAGGATGCCTGGAAAGACAAAAATACTGAGCTTTACATATTTGATGCTGAGGTATTTTCTGAAAGTAAGGCAGGAGAATGAACCGTTTCTTCGTTGATAAAGTCGACGCAGTCGACGCAAAAGATAAATACATTATTATAAGTGATCCTGCACAGTTGCATCACTTAAGGGATGTGCTTAGGATTAAGCCGCTTGAACTGGTAGTAGTTTTTGATAATTGTGGCAATGAATATATTACTGTGGTGGTTGAGATTGGGATAAAAGCAGTAAAGCTGAAAGTAAAAGAGAAAATGGTTCCTAAGGATTTAGGCGTAAGTATAACAGTTGCCTGTGCCATTCCTAAGAAAGTAAAAATGGATGATATTGTGGATAAGCTTACGCAATTAGGGGTTGAATGTATAATTCCACTTGAGACAGAACGGGTAATAGTCAGGTTAGATAAGCAGAAGAAAATCGAACGTTTCCAGCGTTGGGAGAAAATTGCCTTAAGCGCTGCTAAGCAAAGCCAAAGGAGTAAGCTTGCGGTAATTAAGCCGATAAGTGCTTTAAAAGATGTGCTTTCTTCCGCGAAAGAATTTGATTTAAAATTAATACCTACCTTGGAAGGTAATCGGATAAGCCTTAAAGAGGTCATTAACCAGGAATACAAAAAGACTAAAAAGATAATAATCTTGATTGGTCCGGAAGGTGACTTTACTTACTTAGAGATTGCCCTGGCAAAAAAAGCTGGTTTTTTGCCGGTTTCTCTTGGGGCACGGGTTCTGCGTGTAGATACGGCAGCCGTAGCCGTGGTCAGTTTTATTAAATTAAATGAAGCGTATTAATCCTTCGACTTTACTCAGGATTGATGGTGAGCCTAGTCGGGCGATTAAGTTTTTTACCCTCGGTTGTAAAGCTAACCAATATGATACGCAAAGTATCAGGGAGAGATTTTTAAGCAAGGGGTTCAGGGATAATGGCGGCAACTCTAAACCGGATTATTTCTTGATAAATACATGTACCGTTACCTCTGGAGCTGACCAGAAATCTCGCAATATTATCCGCAGGTGCATTCAGTTAAACCCAAGGGCAAAGGTTATTGTTACTGGCTGTCTGGCAGAAAAAGACTGGAATTCATTGGCGGCTATTAAAGGTGTTAGCTTGGTTGTAAGGAAAAATTTCTTTCCTGAAGGAATAAGCGGTTTTAGCCAGCATACACGCGCTTTCCTAAAAATTCAGGATGGCTGTGATAATTTCTGTACATATTGCAAAGTAGCTCTGGTAAGAGGTAAAAAGCGCAGTAAGAGCCTTAGGCAAATATTCAAAGAGGCAAAAAACCTGGTTGCCTGCGGGTATAAGGAGATTGTTCTGACGGGAATTTGCCTGGGGGAATATGGAGAGAATTCTTACCCGAGGAAAGATCTGGTTAGTGTTGTTAATGCGCTTGAAGAAATAGAAGGGTTGAGGCGGATAAGATTAAGCTCAATTGAGGCTGGAGACGTTTCTATTAAACTAATTAAACGTTTGGCTAGCAGTAAGAAATTCTGCCGGCATCTGCATATTCCTATTCAGAGCGGAGATGATAGTATCCTAAAGCGCATGAACCGTAAATACACGAGACAAAAATACCGGAATTTAATTACCAGGGTAAAACGTAAAATTTCTGGTGTTTCTATTACTACGGATTGCTTAGTTGGTTTTCCTGGAGAAACAGAAGAGAACTTTAATAATACAGTTAATTTAGTCAAGAAGATTCTGCCTTTAAAGGTGCATATATTTCCTTATTCCGTGCGTCCGGGAACCAAGGCTGCAAATTTCAGCGGAATGGTTGATACAAAAACAATTAACGCCCGTTGTGCTAAACTGGAAAAGGTGTCTAAAGAGTGCCGATATAGATTTATGCGGGAGTTCATTGGTAAAAAAGTTTTAGTTTTAATAGAAGGCGTCACCAAGGGGGAGGTTGGTTATCTAGAGGGGCTGACTGATAATTACCTTAAGGTCAGGGTGCCTTTTAAGCCCGGATTAAGAAATAAAATTGTGCAGGTAAAATTAAAGCGTATTGCCGGGGATAGTTTTGTTGGGGAACATATTGACAATTTTTAGTTTAGCGCTATATTTATAATAAAATGAAAACACGTATTTATTACCATCATACCGATTGCGGAGGAGTGGTTTATTATGCTAATTACCTTAATTTCCTAGAGGAGGCGCGCACAGAATATTTTGCCTTAAAAGAAGCATCGATTAAGCAATTGGCTGATTCCGGGATCATGTTTGTGGTTGCACGCCAGGAGGTGGATTATAAATTTCCGGCTGTATACGGTGATGAGTTGGATATCCAGACCCAGGTCGGTATAATGACCGGTGTACGCATTGAATTCTTGCATGAAATTTACAACCAAAACAAGCAGCTTATTGTTAAAGCTAAAACCATCCTTGTTTGCGTGGACAAACATTTAAAGCCGCAAGCCATTCCCGAAGAACTTCGGAATAAGTTAGTTTAATCTTTTAATAATACTGGAGAGTAAAATGGATAATTTAGAGTTATTACGCTTTAGGCGTAGCATAAGGACGTTTCAAGATAAAGTTATAGGCAAAGATCAGTTGGAAAAAATAGTTGATGCAGCAAGGTTTGCGCCTACGGCAAGAAATGTGCAGCCCTGGGAGTTTGTGGTGGTAACGGATAAGCATAAATTAACAGAATTGGCTAAATTAGCTGAAAACGGAAGATTTATGGTTAAGGCAACTGCCTGTATTGCGGTTTTTTGCGTTGAGACAAAATATTACCTTGAAGACGGTTGCGCTGCTACCTGCAATATTCTTTTAGCAGCTACAGCTTTAGGCATTGGCTCTTGCTGGATAGCCGGGGATAAAAAGCCTTACTCTCAGCAGGTAAATATTTTATTGGGTGTTCCTTTAAATATAAAATTAATCAGTATGATTGCTTTGGGGTATGCGCAAGAAAAAGATTGTTTTAAACCATCAGACAGACGCAAGCTTAAAGAGCTTTTACATTGGGATAAGTTTTGATGCCACGAATTATTTGGGCAGGACAATCAGGTTGTTTATTGCCGCTGCTTATCATCTTTAATCTTTTGTTTGGCAGGGTGATCTTTAATTCAACTTATCTTTGGCTGGGTATTGAGGCAGCGCTTATATTCATATTCATTATTAAAATACATATTTTTCTGAAGAAAATCAGCCAGCAGGTCGGGCCAGAGGGCCATAATCCTCATGATAGGATTGTTGATGTGGAAGGTAAGGTAGTTGAGGAGAAATAAAAGTTGAGGTAAGGTTAAAGGTATTTGTTATTCACAATTACGGTAGTTGCGTTAACATATTTTCTTATTTTGATAATCAGGCAAATTAGCAAAAGTACTATATGTTTCTGAAAGGAGCGGATTAAGAATGGGTTTTGACCTGTTATTGCTGGCACCAGTAGGTTCAATTTTAGCTTTAGGTTTTGCTTTATATCTAGCTTTAAGTATCTTAAGGATGGATGAGGGTACGCATAAAATGAAGGAGATTGCTCAGGCAGTACGCCTGGGGGCTCAGGCATATTTAAAAAGGCAATATCTTGGTGTCTCTATGTTTTTTGTCGTGGTATTTTTTATTCTTTTGGCTATGGCCTTGAAGAATTATCTGGTTATATTTGTGCCTTTTGCATTCTTATCCGGCGGATTTTTTTCGGGTTTATCAGGTTTTATCGGGATGACTATTGCTACGCAATCATCTAGCCGTACTGCCCAGGCAGCTTCCAAGAGCTTAAATTCAGGACTGCGAGTAGCTTTTTCCAGTGGCGCGGTAATGGGGCTTACCGTAGTCGGTTTAGGATTGTTGGATTTAAGTATTTGGTATTATTTTCTAAATTGGTATTATTCTTGCCACCCTATTCCGTTAGGAACAGATAAAATCGCGGCGATTACTTCTACTATGCTTTGTTTTGGTATGGGCGCTAGTTCTATGGCGCTTTTTGCCAGGGTAGGTGGGGGTATCTTTACTAAAGCTGCTGATGTTGGTGCAGATTTAGTGGGGAAGGTGGAAGCAGGTATCCCCGAGGATGATCCGCGCAACCCGGCAGTTATTGCCGATAATGTAGGTGATAATGTCGGTGATGTCGCGGGTATGGGTGCTGATCTTTATGAATCGTATGTTGGCTCGATTGTTGCTACTTCTGCTTTAGGTGTTGCTGCCGGTCTTGGGGTTGCCGGAGTAACCGTACCTATGGTTATGGCAGCAGTAGGTGTTATTGCTTCAATCATCGGAACTTTTTTTGTCAAAAGCGGTGAACAGGCTAACCAGAAAGTCCTTTTAGCAGCTTTACGCAAAGGCGTATTTACCAGCTCATTTATAGTTGCGGTAATTTCATTTTTCTTGATTAGGTATACCTTAGGCATTGAGCATATCGGTACTTACTGGTCAGTTTTGGCAGGTTTAATTGCCGGGGTATTGATTGGTTTATGCACCGAGTATTATACATCTAGCGGATTTAAGCCAACGCGTTCTATTGTCGATGCATCTTTAACCGGGCCGGCAACTGTGATTATTGGAGGTATAGCAGTAGGTATGATGTCTACCGCAATTCCGGTAATTATTGTTTGTGTTGCTATCTTGATTAGTTTCTTTGTCTCGGGCGGAGCAGCAAATTTCAATGCTGGCTTATATGGTATTGCGATTTCTGCAGTAGGCATGCTTTCAACTCTGGGTATTACTTTAGCTACTGATGCTTATGGTCCGGTTGCGGATAACGCCGGTGGAAACGCTGAGATGTCAAAATTGCCCCCTGAGGTACGGAAGAGGACTGATGCTTTAGATGCTTTAGGTAATACTACTGCAGCAACCGGTAAAGGTTTTGCTATTGGTTCGGCAGCCTTAACTGCATTGGCATTAATTGCCGCATATAAGGATCAGGTTATGCTTTTTGGTAAAGATATAAACGCTAATATGATGAATCCTACGGTATTGGTGGGTTTATTTTTAGGTGGGATGTTGCCGTTTTTATTCTGTTCTATGACTATGCGCGCGGTAGGCCGGGCAGCAGGTAAAATCGTGGTTGAGGTGCGTAGACAGTTTAAAGAAATAGTTGGTCTCATGGCAGGCGATGCCAAGCCCGATTATGCGCGTTGTGTAAGTATTGCGACTGCTGCAGCTCAGCAGGAGATGATTGCGCCTTCGCTTTTGGCAATAATTTCTCCCATAGCAGTAGGATTGTTAATAGGTATTGATGCGGTTGCTGGACTTCTTATTGGGGCAACTGTTACTGGTTTTGTACTGGCAGTGATGATGGCTAACTCCGGAGGCGCCTGGGATAACGCTAAGAAATTCGTAGAAGAGGGGAATTATGGGGGCAAAGGATCAGCCGCGCATAAAGCAACGGTAGTTGGCGATACTGTTGGAGATCCGTTTAAAGATACTTCCGGCCCAAGCTTGAACATATTGATCAAGCTTATGTCCATGGTTTCCATAGTATTTGCCTCGTTTGTTATTAAAAACTCCTTTTTTAAATAGGGTCAGGCACTTAGCCAATCGAGGGTCGTCTTTAAGGTCAATCGGAAGGGTGTCCCCAGCTGGGACACCCTAAATTCTTTATTTGACAAAGTTATTTTAGTGATATAATTATGGCTATGGACGACTTGGGGTTTGTCCAAGCTTGCGTCAAAGGGGACAAGCAATCCTGGAATGAATTCCTGACACGTTATTCCCGCCTAATTTATAACTATATCTATAGTGTTTTAGTCGTAAAAGGGTACAGCCTTACCACAGAACAAATTGAAGATGTCTTTCAGGAAATATTCTATTCTTTAATTAAAGACAATTACAAGAAGTTAGCTACGTATCAGGCTAGGAATGGTTGTTCTCTGGCCAGTTGGCTTAGGCAGGTTACAATTAACTTTACTATTGACTATTTGCGTAAACTTAAACCAATGCTTTCGATTGACGTTGAGATCGAACAAGGGCTTAGTTTAAAAGATATTCTTAAGGATCTTTCAGTAGATGCAGTTGAGTTTTTAAGTGACCAGGATAGGCGCAAGACCCTGTGGGAGTGCGTTGATTTACTTGAGCCTGAAGAACAGTATTTTATGGAATTATTCTTAAATCAGGGTTTAAGTCTGGAACAGATTAGGGAATACCTTAAAATTAGCCGTGGGGCAGTAGATATGCGAAAGGGCAGGATATTTCAGAAGTTACAAGATTGTTTTAAAAAGAAAGGTTTTAAGTTAGATTTCCTGAAATGATACGTCTATTGAGCCAGGAGAAGGTATATGTTTAGTTATTTTGAGAAAATAATCAGGATCATTTACCGTGAATGGAAAAGTGCTGACCACCTTATTAATAATGAACATCCTACTGAAGAAGCCTTAGTTTGTTTTCTTGAAGATAAGCTTGTCCAAGTAGATAGGGATTTAATTCAGGGCCATTTGCTTAGTTGTGATATGTGCGCAGAGTACTTAAGTATTCAACTTAAGATAGAGCCACATTTAAGCAAGGAGGTTCCCGCCCCTTTGTTAGAAAAAGTCAGGAGGCTGGTTGGTGGTGACGTTAATCAGAATTTATTCGAAATATTCCTTAGACTTAAGGAAAATGCCTGGGAGATTATTCAGACAAGCGGGGATGTGCTCGTAGGCCAGGAGTTAATTCCTGCGCCGGTTTTACGCAGTCGGCAGATAAAAAAGTTTAAAGAAGAGGTAAGTATCCTGAAGGATTTGCAAGAGGTCAGGGTTTTGACCAAAGTTGAGAATAAGAGCGGTAGAGTTTTTAACCTCACAATTACTATTAAGGATAAACAGGATAGAAAGGTGAGTAAAGATTTGAGAATAACGCTTAAAAAAGACGAAATTGAGCTGGAGTCATATATTTCTGATTCAGGAGGCAGTGTTTTTGAGAATATTCAACCTGGTAGCTATAGGGTTGAAGTCACGCAAGAAACACGCTTACTTGCAGTAATTGATCTTAAAGTTAAGGCCTAGCCTTATGCTTTACCCGGAAGCGTTAATCTTAGAGGTATTTAAACAGGGTGATTCTCTTAAGATGGGCCTGTTTGATCAGGGGCAGGCTGCTCCTACCTTGCGGCATTACAGCCTGGTTGATGTTTCTTTTAGCGAGTTAATAAACTTAAGCTCGGAGTTAATCGGTGTTTTAAACCGTCTTGCCAAAGATCAATCATCTAAACTTGGTCAGCTAAAGTCTTTACAGAAGATCGGTCAGTTGCTCTGGGATCAGCTGCTTAGCCGTTCAATCAAGGAGAAACTTAAAAACAGCCCGCCTTGTGTATTAACCCTTTCTCTGGATGAAGAATTAATTTATATTCCTTGGGAATTAATTTTCGACGGTTTAGATTTCTTTTGTCTTAAATTTAGCTTAGGCAGGTTAGTGCGCAGTAAAGGGGAATCTACTTTACTGCAGTATCGCGATTTAGCGGAAAACTTAAAAATGTTAATTTTGGCTGATCCAAACGCCGATTTAAAATCTGCATATGCTGAAGGATTAAGTATTAAGAATCAGTTCAGCCATAAAATCAAAAAGGTGTATGTCGATTTTAAATCAACTAACATAGATAAGACCTATGTTAAAAAGAATATTTGTGATTATGATATTGTGCATTTTGCTGGCCATTGCGAGTTTGATAAGAAAGATGTTCAAAGAAGCGGCTGGGTCTTAAACGATGGGTTGTTCAAGGTTGAAGATATCCTTAAGATGGGCCAAAGTTGTAGCCTGCCGGTTTTAATATTTTCTAATGCCTGTCATTCAGCAGAAGCAAATACTGGGTTGATTGACACAGAATATCAAAAAGCCAGCTATGGCATGGCCAGCGCATTTTTGTTAGCAGGAGTAAGACATTATATCGGAACAATTCGTAAAATCGAAGATAATCCTAGCCTTGTATTTGCCCGGGAATTTTATGCCCAGTTAGTTTTGGGAGTAAGCGTAGGTGAGTCATTGCGCTTATCAAAACTTAAGCTGATAAAGGAATTTGGGCTGGCTAGTTTGCATTGGGTAAATTACCTTCTTTATGGAGATCCAAGTTTTGTTTTCTTTAGGCTTCATAGCCGCAGAGAACGTAAACATAAGCCCCCTGTTTTCTACAAAAAAGATATGGTAAAAGCTGGTGTGGTAGTATTTTCTCTTTGTGCCAGCATTCTTCTGGTTTTTTGGTTACCTAGGTTTAACCCCGGTAAAATTTATCTGTTTCTTAATTCACAAGCAGAATATCGCAAAGGGAATAATCAGTCTGCGATAGTCTTGGGAGAGAAGGTAATTAGTAAAGACCAAAACTTTTTAGCGGTTTATCCTGTAATTGCGAATGCTTATCAACGTCTGGGGAATAAAGATAAGGCTTTAAAATATTATTTTGATTATGTACTTAAGAGCGATAAATTAAATAATAAGGTGCATCTTATTCAGGCTTATATAAAACTGGGGTGGTTTTATCAATTGGATGGCCGGTATGTTAAAGCCCAAGAGCTGTATGAGAAGGCAATAAATTTAAGCCGTCAGTTAAAGGATAAGCAGAATGAAGCTGTGGCATTAAGAAAATTAGCTGTCTGGCATATAGAGAAAGACAATTTTGAACAGGCCCTGGACCTGTTGACTAAAAGCGTGGCTATTAATTTGGAGCATTATCGTAATTTTGAAAGCGCCCGGAATCTAGCCAGTGATTATTTTGATATTGGCCTAGTTTTTGTGAATAAAAACGATTATGCTGCGGCAAGAGATTTTTATGAAAAAAGCCGTAAGATTTTCGAGCGGCTAAAATTGAAGAATGAACTAAGCGATTGCTATTTTAATTTAGGCGAGGTGTATTTTTTTGAAAAAGAGTATCAAAAGGCATTGGACTATTATTTTAAGGGGTTAGAGATAGACCAGGAGCAAAACAATAAGGAAAATTTGGCTAGTGGCTATAATATGATTGGTGAGCTTTATATGGAAATTGATGATTTAGTTAAAGCGGAACAGTATTTTAAAGATTCAGCTAAACTGGCAGAAGAGATTAATAACCGTATGGATTTGGCGGATGTTAATTATAATTTGGGCCTGTTATACAAGAAGCGGGGAAGAAAGAATATGGCCAGGGAGTATTGGCGTAAGGCGCAAGAGACATATAGATTAGTTGATCCTGAACAATACCAGGAGATTCGTACGCAGTTACTGGATTTGGATAGTCTCTAAAAAACTAAAAAAAGCTTGACAATATATTTTTTTAAGTTATACTCTACTATGTTCATAGGGATAGTAGACAAAGGAGCTGATTATGAGAATAACTTATAAATGTGATTACGCGTTAAAGGCTTTGTTGGATTTGGCAGTACATTATAAACAAGGGTTGACAAGAATTAATGATGTTTCAAAGCGCATTGACGCACCTGTTAAATTTCTTGAACAGGTGCTTTTAGATTTAAAAAAGGGAGGCTTTGTAGAGAGCAAACGTGGTAACGTTGGAGGATATCAGTTGGCGAGGGATCCGGCAGAGATAACTTTGGGTCAAGTTATAAGGTATATTGATGGCCCAATTGAGCCGATTGGTTGTGTAGAGAAGGGGTATTCAAATTGCATAGATTTGAATCGGTGTGTTTTTAAGGGTATTTGGCAGAAGGTCGCCCACGCAACCTCGGATATTATTGATAATGTTACTTTTGATGATTTAAGGCAGCAGGTAAGTGTCTCCTCAAAGGTGCTCACCTATTCAATCTAGTAAACAAAGGAAATAATATGGAGCATCCCAAAAGATCAATATGTAAATCGCTTTCCTGGAGAATATTTAGCTTTTTTCTGACTATAATTATAATTTTTGCTTATACAAAGAATATAAAGCAAGCTGTAGGGGTTGGAGCTGGTATAGATATAGTAAAAATGATTTTATACTATTTACATGAACGTTTATGGAACAAGGTAGACTTTGGGAGACATAAACAACAGGATTATCAGATATAGGTAATCTAAAAAATGAGGAAGCAGAGATGGGTATTTTGGATAACAAAGATGATTTAAAGGAATTAGTGGAAAGGTTGAATTTCAAAGAGAAGGTGGAGCGTTCAAAGCAACTGATTAAAGAGGCATATGAAAGATATGGCGATTCATTGGTGGTTGCTAATAGTTTAGGTAAAGATTCAGTTGCTGTTTGGGATTTAGCTAAGAAGGTTAATCCTAAAATCCGCGGTTTTATTGTAACTACTCGTTTTAAGCCTCCGGAGACAGTGGTATTTATGAGTAATGAAATAAAAAGATATCCGGAACTTAAGGTTTATAAAAATGACGCAACAATCGAACCAGAACTTTACAAAACAAGCCCGGATCTTTGCTGCGACATTTTAAAGGTAGAGCCGGTTAAAAGGGCTGTTGAAGAGATGCATGTAAAATGCTGGGTGACCGGCTTGCGTTGCACAGAGGGGCGCACGCGAACCGACTTTAAAGAGGTAGAAGAACGAGATAAAGGATTAGTTAAACTTAATCCTATCCTTATCTGGAAGGAAAGAGAGGTTTGGCAATATCTGGCAATTTATTCTGTACCGGTTAATCAGTTGTATGCTGAAGGTTACCGGTCATTAGGCTGTGCACCCTGCACCAAGATTACCAGTGATGATAATGAAAGAGCAGGACGCTGGATTGGTACAAGCAAGTGCGGTGGAGAATGCGGAATACATACGCGGCCTTTAAAAGTTTCTAAGTAAGGAGATGTTCATTTGGGGTATTATCCAATAGCAGTAAAAGTTGAAGGAGCTAGTGCTTTAGTTATTGGGGGTGGTAAAATCGCCCAGCGTAAGGCAAGGGTTCTATTAAAGGCAGGGGCAAAGGTTACGCTAATATCCCCAAAAGTGACCAATGTTTTGGGTGTTTTAGCCAAAAGAACCAAGCTTAAGTGGATAAAACGTAAAGTTAACAAAAATGATATAGCTAAAGCCAGAATAGTTATTGCCGCAACCAATGATGCCTTGGTAAATAAAAATGTAAGCTCCTGGTCAAAGAAACAGGGAGTATTAGTTAATATTGTTGATAATTCGAGTTTAAGCTCATTTATTTCACCGGCAGTTTTTAAAAAGAGCAATCTAATTGTTGCTGTAAACTCAAACGGCAGGGATGCGCAGCTTTCGCGTGATCTGAAAAACTACATTAAGGAGCAATGGGGTGAATTTCTATCTTATCGGCGTAGATTACAAAAGCGCGCCTCCTGAAATACGGCAAAAGTTGTATCTTAAACGTAGCCAAATAGAAAATTTTTGGAGTCGGATCACTGTGCTAGATACAGCAATACTAGTTACTTGTAATCGCTTTGATATCAGTATTACAGCATACAGCCAGGAAGAAATCTTTGCGTATTTAGAGCTGTTTAAAAGGGAGTTTCCTTTATTCTATGCACATTGCTATGTTAAGAAAAATGCATTTGAGCTTTTGCATTATGGTCTACGCCTGGGTTGCGGGCTTGAATCTCAACTAAGTGGGGAATTTCAAATTCTAGAGCAGCTTCAGGTTTGGCTCAAGCAGGGCAGGTTTCCTAAGAGCTTATTTGAATTTTGGAGCGGGATAGTAAAATCTGTCTTTTTAATCCGATTTAAAGCCGGGCTTGATGCAAATGAAAATAATATTGCCAAGTTACTATTTGCTGATTTAAATCATCTTATTAAAAGTAGTGAAAGGCTTGATATTGTGGTAGTGGGTACTGGTAAAGTGGCTGCGCTTATTACAGAATATAAGCCCGATAATGTGCATCTTTCTTTTGTTACGCATAAGAATCGATTAAAAGCAGAAGCCCTGGCTATGCGGGTTGGCGCAAGAGTTTTATCTTTTGAGCAACTTAAAACAGTAATTCCTAATCTGCGTGTTTTAGTAAGTGCGGCTTCTAGCCCACATATTATCTTGAAGCCAGGGGATATTCCTGATTCAGTTTCGCAAAGGAATAAACCTTTGTATATATATGATTTGGGTTTTCCGATGAATATTGCAAAGGAGCTTGGCCATAGAAAGAATATACTTTTGAAAAACATTGATGATTTGGCATTATCTGCGAAAAGTGCCAATGGGAACTTTAGTTTGGCAGAGTATTTAATAGAGGAGACGGTTAAAGAGAATGAGTGTATTAAGAGTTGGTACACGGCCCAGCCCCTTAGCTATTAAGCAGGTGGATGAGTTAAAGAAGATGTTCCCTTGGGTTAATCTTGAGACAGTGATTATCTCAACTATTGGGGATAAAGATAAAATTACGTCACTTATAAACGTCGAAGGAAGTGATTTTTTTACAAAAGAAATTGACCAAGCGCTTTTAAGCGGAGAAATAGATGTTGCTTTACATAGTAGTAAGGATTTGCCTGAGCAACTTACCCGGGGCTTAAAAATTATTATTGAAACAAAGCCTATTAGTCCTTTTGATGCATTAGTTTCAAAGGGACGGCTCAAATTACTTGAATTGCCTTATGCCGGTAGGGTTGGCACAAGCAGCCAGCGCAGAAGAGTCCATGTCCATCTATTAAGGAAGGATTTAATCTTAGTTGATATACGCGGTAATATAGAGGAGAGACTGAATTTAATAGATACGGGAAAAATTGATGCATTAGTGGTTGCTCATGCAGCTTTAATCAGGCTAGGGCTTGAGCATATGATTGCAGAGGTTTTTAGCGTAGATAATTTCGTAGCTAGCCCAAAGCAAGGTAGTTTGACGCTAGTAACTATGGAGGATAGGTGGCAACAGGTAAGGTCTATATTATCGGAGCAGGCCCAGGCGACTGGGAATTAATTACCGTCAAAGGCTTAAAGAAAATTAAAGAGGCAGATGTAATTCTCTATGATTTTTTGGTTTCTAAGGATCTATTAAGGTTTATTAAGAAAAATGCGCAGATTATTTGCTGCGGTAAGTCCGATGGTTTGCATATTTTTGAGCAGCCAGAGATTAACCGCCTGCTTTTAAAGTTTGCTAAACAGGGAAAAGCTGTTGCCCGGCTTAAAGGCGGCGACCCTTTGGTATTTAGCCGGGGAATTGAAGAGGCGCTGTACTTAAAAAGCAAGGGGATTGATTTTGAGATCATACAGGGAATAACCTCTGCGTTTTCAGCGCCTGAAAGTTTTGGCATACCTTTAACGCGCAAAGGAAAATATTCGTCAGTTGCAGTTCTTACGGGAAGAAAAAGTAATAGGGATAAGCTTGATGCACCTGGCTGCGATACTCTGGTTTATTTAATGGCGGTAAGCAATATCGAGAATGTAGTTAATGTAGTTTTAGCTTCTGGCAAGAAAAAGAATACGCCTTGCGCCTTTGTTGAACGAGGAACCGCAAAAACAGAAAGGATTATTACCGGTTCCTTAGGTAATATTGTTAGAAGGTCAAAAGAGTATAAAGTTAGCTCACCGGCAGTTTTTATTGTGGGTAAGGTAGTTAGCTATGGAAAGAAAATTTATGGCCATAAGTTTAAATAGATTTATTTATCCATATTTTGTGACTAGCACTAAGGTTGCGAAAGCTGAGATTCAATCTTTTCCGGGAGTCTATCGCTTTTCCATTAATGGTTTGTTAAATGATATAAAAAAAATAAATGCCCTGGGGTTAAATAAGGTTTTGTTATTTGGCGTGCTTGATTACAAACATAATTCGGGAATTTCTGCTTATAAAAAAGATAATATTGTTGCTAAGGCTATAGAAGAGATAAAAGCAAAATTTCCGAGTTTAGTGGTTTTTGCAGATGTTTGTTTATGCGCTTATACGAAACACGGCCATTGCGCTATATTGAAATCTGGAACAAGAGAAATAGACAAAAAAGCAACCTTAGCAGCTCTTTCAAAGATTGCTTTAGCGTATGCGCAGGCAGGAGCTGATTGGATAGCTCCTTCTGCAATGGCAAATGGACAAGTGTTGGCTATAAGAAGCGCATTAGACAGGGGTAATTTTAGGAAAACAAAGATTTTAGGTTATTCAGCTAAATTTAACTCCAATTTCTACGGTCCTTTTCGCAATGCTGCTAATTCTGCACCTGAATTTGGTGACAGAAGCGGATATCAATTGGATTATTCAAACAGGCAAATAGCTCTTAAGAAGATTAAGGAAGATATTGCTTCCGGAGTAGATATGGTTATGGTTAAGCCGGCTTTAAGCTATTTGGATGTTATAAAAGAAGCAAAACAGAAATTTAAATTTCCATTAGCAGCATATAATGTCAGCGCAGAATATGCTTTAGTAAAATATGGGGTTAAGAATAAAATTTGGAATGAGAAGAAAGTGATTAGGGAGATTTTGACTTCTATAGCGCGCGCAGGGTCAGATTATATTATTACTTATCATGCAAAGGATATAGCAAAGTGGATAAAGAAGGAAAATTATTCAATATAGCCAAGCGTTACCTGGTAGGCGGGGTAGATAGCCCGGTGCGCAGCTTTAATTATGTGGGGATAAAACCATTAATGATTAAGGCCGGAAAAGGCGCAAGAATTTACGATTATGGTAACCATAAATATATTGATTATGTGCTTTCTTGGGGTGTAGCTATTTTAGGTCATGCCCATCCGCAGGTAATTAAAAGCATTCAGCAAAAGTTAGATTCAGGCATCAGTTTTGGCACTACTAATGAAACTGAAATAGAATTGGCCAAAGAAATTGCTCAAGCAATTCCATTAATAAAGAAAATAAGGTTTGTCAGCTCTGGCACTGAAGCAGTTATGGGAGCGGTGAGATTGGCACGCGCCTATACGGGAAGGGATAAGATTATAAAGTTCTCTCATTCTTATCATGGCCATGCTGATTATCTTTTGGCACAGGCTGGTTCTGGGCTGGCAACCTTGCAAATTCCTTCAAGCGCTGGTGTGCCGAAAGATTTTATTAAGCATACAACAGTTGTTCCTTATAGTGATATTGGAGCACTTGAAGAAATATTTAAGCAAAACAATGGCCAAATTGCGGCAGTGCTGGTAGAGCCAATTGGCGGAAATTATGGCGTGCTGCCACCTGATCTGGCATTCTTAAAGAAAATAAGAATCTTAACAAAGAAACATAATACCTTGGTTATTTTTGATGAAGTAATTACAGGATTTCGCTTTAGATATGGGGTAGTTTGCCAAAATTTTGGGATTACACCGGATTTAATATGTCTGGGCAAGATTATTGGTGGTGGGTTGCCTATTGGCGCATATGGCGGCAGCGAAAAGATTATGAATAACTTAGCACCCGTAGGAAAAGTGTATCAGGCATCTACTTTTTCCGGGAATCCGATTGTTATGCAAGCAGGTTTGAGTACACTCAAGATTATTAAGAAACAGAAAGATAATTACCAAAAGATTACAGATTTAAATAAGTATCTGTGTGTTAATTTAAAGAAAATAGCACAGACATATGCAGTGTCATTAGAATTAATTTATTACGGAAGCATGTTTAGCTTTAAGTTTCAAGCTAGGGAACAATTTGTAAAATTTTACAGGCTGATGTTTGAAAACGGCATATTTTTTGCTCCGTCAGAGTTTGAATCAAACTTTTTGTCTTTTGCGCATACAAAAAATGATATTGAGAATACTTTGAGTGCGGCTAGGAAGGCATTTAAAATAATGGAGAAATAAAATGATACCTGAAAGCATTAATTATGATAGCTTAAAGAGGCGTGGATTCTTAAGGCAAAAGCAGGATGGATTCTTTGTTTTGAGGACAAGGAGACGCTATGGCGTATTTGAGAGCGCTCACCTTAAGAAACTTATTGAGATATCCAATAAATTCGGCAGAGGGTTCCTGCACGTTACTACGCGCCAAGGATTGGAGATTCCCTATATAAGATTTGAAGATATTTCTGTTGTTGAAGCAGATATCAGGGCTTCGGGTATTGAAACCGGCACATCTGGGCCGCGGCTGCGTACAACAACCTGCTGTCCGGGTAATAACTGGTGTAAATCAGGCCTAATAAATACTTTTACTTTGTATGATAGGATTGAGAATGAGCTAAACATAATTTGTGCAATGAACCTGCCACATAAATTTAAGATTGTTATCTCTGGTTGTCCTAATACTTGCACCCGAGCACAGCAGTCAGAGATTGGAGTACATGGTGCAGTTGATTTATCTTCAAACGAAAAACGCATTGGTTATGCGCTTTATTTGGGGGGTTGCGGAGGGAAAACTCCACGCCTTGGTTTTAAAATAAATAAAATATTCAGTGAAGATGATGTGCTTTTGATAATTAAGCAGGTGGTTAAGTTCTTTGAGGTCAATGCCAAACCGAAACAAAGGCTGGCTTTACTTATCGAAGAGCTGGGTAAGGAAAAATTCTTAAAGGAGGTGGGCTTAAGCGGTATTGCATAGTGACATATTTTAATTTTGGGGTATAATATTAACAATTGGGCAACACCCGGACTTATTTGAAATGTCGATGTGCGTTGCTGGCAAGGAGGAATAAAATGAGTAAGATAGATTCAAAATTAAAGATTGAAACCTTAGCTTTACATGGTGGGCAGGAGGCGGATCCTACAACTGGGTCACGGGCAGTGCCAATATATCAAACTACTTCATACCAGTTTAAGAGCACGGAGCATGCTGCTAATCTTTTTGGATTGAAGGAGTTTGGCAATATTTATACTCGCCTGATGAATCCCACTACTGATGTTTTTGAGAAAAGAATTGCTTTGTTGGATGGTGGCGTAGGAGCCTTAGCAGTTTCCAGCGGACAATCTGCAATTACACTTGCGCTTTTAAATATTGCTCAGGCTGGCGATGAGATTGTTTCTGCAGATAATCTGTATGGCGGAACCTATAATTTATTTCACTATACTTTTCCGCGCCTAGGTGTAAAGGTGAATTTTGTAAAATCAAATGATTTGGATGCTTTAAAAAAGGCGATTACCCCTAAAACAAAGGCGATATATGCAGAATCAATCGGCAATCCTAAGTTGGACATAGCGGATTTAGAAGAGATTTCCAAAATTGCGCATAAAAATGGTATTCCGTTTGTATTGGATAATACTGTTTCGCCGTATCTTCTTCGTCCGATTGATCATGGTGTTGATATCGTGGTTTATTCAGCAACTAAGTTTATCGGTGGCCACGGTACAAGCTTAGGCGGAATAATTGTTGATTCTGGTAAGTTTGATTGGACTAAGGGCAAGTTTCCTTTAATTGCTGGCCCGGATGCGAGTTATCATGGGATTAATTTTGTGGAAGCGCTTAAGCCGATGGGAAATATTGCATATATTATTAAGGCGCGGGTAAGTTTGTTGCGAGATTTAGGCCCTGCATTATCTCCGTTTAATTCATTTTTGTTTTTACAGGGGTTGGAAACTTTACATTTAAGGCTGCCTCGGCATTCTGAGAATGCTTTGGCGGTAGCCAGATTCCTAAAGAAGCATTCAAGGATAAGTTGGGTGAATTACCCGGGTTTAGACGATAGCCCGGAAAAAGAAAGGGTAAAGAAGTATTTACCTAAGGGCGCAGGCGCTATCTTAGGTTTTGGAATTAAAGGAGGCCTTGAGGCAGGCAGGAAGTTTATCGATTCGCTGGAATTGATATCGCATCTTGCCAATGTAGGAGACGCAAAGAGTCTGGCTATTCACCCAGCAACCACTACGCATCAACAGTTGTCAAGCCAGGAACAATTGGCAACCGGAGTTACTCCTGATTTTGTCAGGTTATCAATCGGCATCGAGCACATAGATGATATTATTGCGGATATTGATCAAGCATTGCAAAAAGCATCATAAGCATACGGAGGCATGCAATGGGAAAGATATTTTCTGATATTACAAAAACCACAGGGAATACTCCTTTAGTAAAGTTGAATCATATTACTGAAGGATTGGGGGCAACGGTATTGGCAAAAATTGAATCATTTAATCCACTCTCAAGCGTCAAAGACCGTATAGGAGTTGCAATGATTGAAGACGCGGAAAAAAGAGGAGTGCTTAAAAAAGGCACTACCATAATTGAGCCTACCAGCGGAAATACCGGTGTCTCTCTGGCGTTTGTGGCTGCGGCAAAAGGTTACAAATTAATCTTGACTATGCCTGATACGATGAGTATGGAGAGAAGACAGCTGTTGGCAATTTTTGGGGCGCAGTTAGTTTTAACTCCTGGGACAGAAGGAATGAAGGGTGCGGTAAAAAAAGCCGAAGAACTTCTTCATGAAACTCCTAATGCGATTATACTCCAGCAGTTTAATAATCCGGCTAATCCTGAAATCCATCGTAAGACTACCGCTGAGGAGATCTGGAATGATACTGACGGCAGGGTTGATATCTTGGTTGCGGGAGTTGGTACAGGTGGCACAATTACTGGTATTGCTGAAGTAATTAAGAAAAGGAAGCCCGGTTTTAAAGTAATCGCAGTTGAACCTGATGCTTCACCGGTTTTATCAGGTGGGGCGCCCGGGCCGCATAAAATTCAGGGGATTGGCGCAGGATTTATTCCGCAAGTCCTTAATAAAGACATAATTGATGAAGTTATCCGGGTTACTAATGATAATTCCGGAGAAGCAG
>JAHJCJ010000090.1 GCA_018812825.1 Candidatus Omnitrophota bacterium | reverse complement strand
GCTTCAAATGTCGCCCTGATGCCTCCGGAGGGAAAACTTGAGGCATCGGGTTCTCCTTGAATGAGCTTGTTTCCGGAAAACTTTTCAATTACTTTGCCTGCGCCGGCAATGGTAATAAAACTATCATGCTTCTCGGCAGTAAGCCCGGTCATCGGCTGGAACCAATGCGTATAGTATGTGGCACCTTTAGCAATCGCCCAATCCTTCATCGCGCTAGCAATCTCATTTGCCTGCGCTAAAGTTATGATCCTGCCCTCAGACATCCAGAGCTTAAAGGCCTCAAATGTATTCTTGGAAATATGCTTCTGCATGGTTTCCAGCTTAAAAGTATTCTCGCCAAAATAAGTAGAGACCTTTTTCGGGGCCGCGATCTTATCTAATTCTATACTCTTAATCTTAAATAAAACTTTTTGCCTTATACTCATTTCTTCCCCCCCTTTTTACCTACACAATAAACTAGAGACTCATAAAAAGTAGCAAATAATTTTAAGCTGTAACCTAAAGTACAACTTCTCCTTTTTCTCCGGTGCGTATCCTTATTGCCTCATCAACAGGATAAATAAATATTTTACCGTCTCCGATTTCTCCGGTTCGGGCGTTTTCGATAATAACCTTGCTGATGTGCTCAACATCTTTATCTTTAACGATAATCTCAATTTTTATCTTGGGAAGAAGCTCTATTTTATACTTCTCCCCTCTCCATTGCTGTACAACACCATTCTGCTTTCCGTGACCTTCAATCTCAGAAATCATAAGCCCGGTTATCCCCGCAACACCAAGCGCGCTGCGTACTACATCAATACTCTCCGGCCTTATTATAGCTTCTATCTTCTTCATTTTACCCTCCGTAATATACAGGCATCTTATTCATTCTTAACATCAATGATCGTGTAAGCCGGCTTCCTGCCAAAAAATTCAGGATAAGCAGAATTACCATGTTCGCCGATATCAAGTCCTTCAATTTCTTCCTTAAGAGAAACCCTTATCCCCATTGTGTATTTTAAACAAAACCAGAAAATAAGGGAAATGGGGAAGGTAAATGTCGCTACTGTCAAAACTCCGGATAGTTGAGAGATTAAAAGCTTTGTCCCGCCTCCATAAAACAAACCGTTTCCAGTAGCTATACCAACAATCTTATCTTGTGCAAATAAACCTACACATAATGTGCCAAAAATACCATTTACAAGATGTACTGAAAGCGCGCCAACGGGATCATCTAACCTAAGTTTATCAAACATAATAACGGCCAGAACGACAAGTATCCCAGCAATAAAACCGATAATCAGGGAATTCGGTATGCTTACAAAAGCGCACGAAGCAGTAATCGCGACTAATCCTGCAAGGCAACCGTTCAACGTCATGCCTAAATCAGGCTTACCCAGCAACATCCAGGACAACAGGGTCGCACTAATAGTAGACATTGCCGCAGCCATATTAGTAGTAATGGCTACATGACTAATGGCAATAGGATCAGCCGACATTGTAGAACCGGGATTAAAACCAAACCATCCAAACCAAAGCACAAAGGTTCCTAATGTTGCCATTGACAAATTATGTCCCGGTATAGGATTAATCCTTCCATTTGTATATTTACCGAAACGCGGTCCTAAAACTAGAATCCCGGATAAAGCTGCCCATCCTCCTACTGAATGCACAACTGTTGAGCCGGCAAAATCAAACATTCCCTTGAGCTGAAGCCACCCTCCCCCCCAAATCCAGTGACCTACTATAGGATAAATAAACATAGCCATAAGAAAAGAAAAAACTATAAATGAATTATATTTAATACGTTCTGCAACAGCCCCTGAAACAATAGTAGCTGCCGTCCCGCAGAAAACCAACTGAAAGAAGAATTTGGCCCACATAGGAACCCCCGTCCATGAAAGCGCTGAGTAAACGCCTTTATATGCCTGGCCAATCGCCGGAGAATTATCCAATCCACTGGCAAAAAAAAGCCCCTTTAATCCGATTAATGGATTACCATCTCCGAACATAAGGCCCCAACCTATAATCAAAAACCCCAATGAGGATACCGCAAAAACAACAAAATTCTTTGAAAGAATATTGACACAGTTTTTAGAACGGGCAAATCCCGATTCAACCATGGCAAACCCTAAATTCATAAAGAATACCATTTTTGCGGTAATCAAAACCCATATTGTATCAATCATTATTTTCATATTTATGTCCATAGTTAACTCCTTATTTTAGAAATTAACATCTAACTGCAATGTAACAGTATCGGTTAAATTACGGTTATTAAAGATATCATACGCAAGTAACATGGAGATCTCCTTGGTAAAGTTCCAGGCACAACCTACATTCAAAGCACCGTAGGAAGACTGCGTACCTTGATAATCCACACATAACCATAGCTTATCACTTATCTCTGATATAACACGCTCCCAGGCAATTATCGGCCCGGCATTATCCCGCAGACTGTTTTTATCTCTGAGTAGCTTTGCATTGCCTGAAAAATAACCTCCTGAAACCCTACCCAGATTAAGCTTACCTATATTAAGTGTTTTGGCAATCCTGCCATACCAAATGTTATTATTGGTCCGATTTGCCCTTACCCCCATATCATAAGCACCAAAAGCAATAGCCGGCATATCCTGAAAATAAGCGCCTTCAGCTAGACCGAATTTAAAATGAAAATACCAAGGGGTTGAATCATAAAAAGAACCTAAACCCTTCTTATAATCAAATCCTGTCTCTGCCATAATCTTGCCTAAGGGCGCCCAAACTTTTCCCAAAATATTATCTTCGGGTTTATCCGATAATAAACTAAAGGTCAAACCCCAATCCTGTAAAACATAAAGATGCTGATCATAATTATCTGCGTTAGTCCCCTTGCTAGTTGTAGGAGCATAAAGATCGTAACCAAAGTGTATCTTTTTATAGGGCTGTATATCCGTTGAAGGAGCCCAGATAAGCGTAGAAGGAGTAGCGTAAAGTAAATCAAAACTTAGAATACACAATGCAAAACCGATTAGAAAAATATTCAGACTTCGCATATCTTTTTCCTTTCCCGCCTCAAAAAAAAGAGACGTATTCACTCTAAATAAGCTGAAGACGCCTCTGTCTTTAAAAAATTGAGCCCATGATTAACATCAGGGTGAAATACTTGAGCGGCCGTCATTGGACCCGAAAGTAAAAAAGCCCTTTTTGAAAGCATACTCTGCTCTAAAAAGGGCAACCTTGTCCTTAAAAATAGAAACCCCAAAGCAATTTGGGGCTTCTTTACCACCTTGACATCTATGTCAAAATAAAGTTTACCACGTTATCTTTTTTTGTCAAGTATTATTTAACAAACACTTGAATTATAGAACAAAGTGAGTAAACATAATTCCTAAAACTGCGAAGCGGTTAACTACTAGGATCTTCTGATGCACTATCAAAATTTAAACGCCCTATTATTAACAAAGTTAAATGTTATATTTTTGGTTTTTATGACGACAATAATGATTATTGCAATTATCAAGATTTAGCTTATAATTAATGCATAATAGGAGGAACAAATGTTAAGAATCTTAAGCAATAGGAAAACCGCAAAAAAAATATGGATTGGCCTGGCCATAATCATCATCCCTGCTTTTACTCTTTGGGGTTTTGGCAGCTCAAGCCGCAGCCGAGAAGATAATCTGCCTGCCGGAAAGATATTCGGAAAAAACGTCTCCAACCTGGAATTTAAAAAAGCCCTGGCTGCCGCAAAAACCGCCGCGATCATGCAATTCGGAGATAACTTCCCTAAAGTTGAAAAATATTTAAACTTAGAATCACAGGCATGGGAGAGATTAATACTTTTACAGGAAGCGAAAAGGCGTAAGCTAAAAATAAACGACCCTGAGGTTATCGACACCATTCAGAAAGCGCCTTATTTTCAAAAGAAATCCGTCTTTGACAATAAAACCTATGTAGAAATCCTACGTTATGTCTTCCGTCTGCAGCCGCGCGCCTTTGAAGAACAGATGCGCCAAAACCTGATTCTGGCTAAACTTTACAACCAAATCACCGATGGCGTAAAAATAGAAGATGGCCAAATCCGCCAGGAATGGTTAAAAACAAATGAAGAACTAAGTATTTACTACATTGCCGGTTTATTTGCTGAATTTGGCAAAAAGATTAAACCGGCCGATTTAGAAATCTCCGCCTATTACGATAAAAACAAAGATATCTTTAAAGAACCTTCGAGCTTAAACTTAGAATATATCCTTACCGAATCAGACACGGAATCAAAGAAAATACCCGATTTAATAAACAAGAAATACGACCTGGAAAAAATATCCAAAGAGCTTAATTTGGCTAAAAAAGAAACCGGCTTATTCAAACAATACAACCCTCCCCCTGCCTTGAAAATACCGCAAGAAACCCTAAATTCAGTCTTAAGCCTAAAAGAAGGCCTGCCTGCTCCAATGGTCAAGGTAGATAAAACATACTATGTCTATGCCCTTAAAGAAAATAAACCCGGTCGCATCCCGGAGTTATCAGAAGTAAAAGACAGGATTAAGGAAATCGTAATCAGTGAAGAATCGAGAAAAATCGCGCAGAGTAAAATAAAGGAATGCGCTGATAAGTTAAAAACAAAACCGTTTAATCAGATAGCCAGCGCCAGCAAACTTGGTTTTAAGACTGGGCAAACTAAATTCTTTAAATCTACTGACCAGCTGGACAACCTCGGCCCTGCACAGATCTTTTGGGATACAGCAAAGAAATTAAAAGAAAATCAGGTAAGCGATATATTTTCCGATGCCAATGGATATTATATTATCAAACTTAAAGCTATCAAACCTATTGATGAGGATAAATTCACTAAGGATAAAAAAGAAGTTGGGGATAATATATTATCCCGTGAAAAAAGCAAGGTTTTTGCTAAATTTGTTGAGGAGATAAAGAAAAAAGCGCAGTAAATAATTTATTAAGCGCTTATTTTTATTGAATTTACTGGGCAAGAATCCACTACTTCCTGCAAATTACAAGAAACACATACTTGCGCCTTTACATGAGCAATACCATCACCCTGCACCTCAAAAACCTCCGGGCATGACTGTTCGCACAAACCACAACCTACGCATGTAGAAACATCAACCGTAACTTTTGACATAGCTCTCTTAATTTCCCCATTTAAAAGGTTAATAAATTATCTTTCCAGAAAGTTTTCAAACATCTCTTCGTGACTTACCTCTTCCGATAATATATGCGTAACTAACTGATACGTAACATTATCTTTGCCAATTGTCTTCTTGGCAATCTTATTATACACCTCAATGGCACCTGCTTCTGCTTCGGCAACAATACGGATAATCCGGTTAATGTCAGCGGTATTTTTCGGAGGCATAAGATAAGCAGCATTAGCGCCCTTTTCCAAATCCATAGGATTAGCTACCGGCACATCGCCTAATTTTGTAATCAAATCCGCTATTTCACCTGCATGCTCTAATTCATCCTTGGCTAATTTCTCAAGCATCTCCTTCATATCTTCATAGACGCGGCCAGAAACAGTCTGCGCCATATACCAATAAAGATAAAAAGCCAACCATTCATCGCAATAAGCCTTATTCAAATCTCTAACTAAATCCTTTAAGCTTAAATCCACAATTGCCCTTGCTTGTTTTCCCATTTTTTCTCCTTTCCCCCCTTAACGACAGGCAGGCTTACCCTTGAACCTCTAACTTCAGATTATACTTCTTTATATTGTTATCCGCAATCTCCTGGACTTTTTTAATCTCTCCAGGATTATTGAGGAGGTGTTTAAACCTTCCCTGCAGCTTTAAATATTCCTCTACCGGCTTAGGAACAATTTGTTTGCGTGCCGCCAATACTCCGTTCTCATACTCAAACAAAGGATAAAGCCCGGTCTCTACTGCCATTTTTGCTACAGGCAACATCTGGTTTGTTTCATGGCGCCAGCCTAATGGACAAGGCACATGCACCTGAATATATTTAGGCCCTTTGATAGAGATGGCCTTTTTTACTTTACGTGTTAGGTCCTGCGGAAATCCCGCAGAAGCAGTAGCCACGTAAGGAATTCCATGCGCCGAGCAAATCTCCGGCACGGGTTTCTTCGGACGAAGATTACCTGAAGACTGCCCGCCTGAAGGGCTGGTAGTAGTATTCGTATCAAACGGAGTCAGTCCGCTTCTCTGTACTCCAGTATTCATATAAGCTTCATTATCATAACAAACATATAAAATATCATGGCCGCGCTCAAGCATTCCGCTTAAAGCCTGTAAGCCGATATCCCCGGTTGAACCATCCCCGCCCTGTGCAATAACATTAATCGCGTCTTTCTTGCCTAAATATTTCAACGCAGCCTCAATACCTGAAGCAACAGCTGCGGAATTCTCAAATAAAGAATGGATCCAGGGCACACCCCAGGCAGTTTCCGGATACTTAGTAGAAAAAACTTCGAGGCATCCGGTATTATTGGCGATAATCGTATTTGCGCCTGATGCTTCAACAACTAAACGCGCGGCAATCGCCTGGCCGCAGCCTGCACAAGCGGTATGCCCGGATTTAAATAAAGGACTATTCTCCATATTCTTCCTTAAGCAACTCTGGTTTTAAATCTACAAAATCAAAATTTACTTCTTTGACAGTCAACCTTCTGAATACTTCATGTATAGTTTCTAATGTTATATCTCTTCCTCCCAAACCACCGACAAAACTGCTGATTACCTTCGGGCTCTTCTTTTTCCCATAAAAAGCCGCCTTTACCTCAACCGCAACCGGCGCATAAGCGCCCAAGGAAACTGCTTTATCCAAAACCGCTACCTTAGGCACATCTTTCAAGGCTTCATAAATACGGGCATACGGGAAAGGCCGGTATGAAATAATCCGCAAGAGGCCGACCTTCTTCCCTTTTGCGCGCTGCTCATCCACTACCTCTTTGATCGTACCGCAAACTGACCCCATCGCCACAATTACCTTGTCGGCATCTTTAAGTTGATACTCTTCTACCAATAAATCTTTATAATCCCGGCTAAAGACATTATTAAACTCCTTGCTTATCTCGGATAGATAACTCAGGGATTCTCTCATGGTCTCCTGAATAGCAAAACGTGTCTCCATATAATAATCCGGATCAGCCAAAAGCCCCATACTCATAGGATCACCAGGGTCTAGTTTATACAAAGGCTTATAACTCGGTAAGAATTTATTTACTTTATCTTGCTCCGGAATATCTACTGTTTCCATACCATGCGTCAAGATAAAACCATCCATGCAAACCATGACCGGCAACATCACCCGCTTATCTTCGGCCAGACGGTAGGCAATAAGATGAAAATCCACTGCCTCCTGGTTATCTTCAGCATAAATTTGGAACCATCCGGAATCACGTAAAGATATGGAATCCTGCTGGTCATTCCAGATATTTATGGGAGCGCTTATCGCGCGGTTTGCACAGGTCATCACAACAGGCAGGCGCATGCCGGCAATATTAAAAACCACCTCCTGCATATAGAACAACCCCTGAGAACTAGTGGCAGTATAAACCCGCACTCCGGTAGCAGAAGCGCCTAAAACTACTGAGGCGGCAGAATGCTCACTTTCTACATTTACAAACTGCGATTTAAGTTCGCCATCTGCCACAATCTGCGCCAAATCTTCAACTATATGTGTTTGGGGTGTTATCGGATAGGCGGAAATTACTCCTGGCTGGCAGGATTTTATGACTTCCGCTATCGCATGCGACCCCTCTATAAATTCCTTCATCGGCCCTCACCCTTAGATTCTATAGGAGATTCTTCAGCAACCATGGCAATATCTTTTTTCGGGCATATATCTGCGCACACCCCGCAACCCTTACAAAAATTGTAATCCGCCCAAAAGGCATTCTTCTCTTTTCCGTGCACGCAGCCTTCCGGACAGATCATCAAACACATCTTACAGGCAATACAATCCTTATGTAAATAATGCGGCCGGGATTGGGTTCTCCAACTGCCAGTCTTATCACCCTTACTATTTGATGGTTTTACGGTTAATGGCCCAAACACTGTTATTTTATTCCCTTCTTAACAAACTCAAAACCCTCTTTAACTGCCTGGATATTACCTTCCTGTGCCTTGCCGCTGAATCGTTTCTTAACTACCTCGATAAGATTGTCCAGCTTCAATTCTCCGGTAGCCGCGGCAAAAGCGCCGATTAAAGTAGTATTTCCCAGTGGCCGGCCAATGTTTCTTAAGGCAATTTCATTAGCTGGAACCACAAAAATACTCTGTTTGGCCTTTAGTTTAGGCAGTTCCAAATCTTCTTTACCATTAATAATAGCTACCCCATCTTCCTTTAATCCAGAAAAACAGTTATACCCGCGTAAAAGCGTAGGGTCAACAATAATTACGTAATTAGGCTCATAAATCTGGCTACGCAGGCGCACCGGTTCACTATCTACGCGCACAAAGGCGTTCATAGGCGCACCCATCCTAGCTGCCCCGAAGTTAGGAAAAGCATAAGGGTATTTGCCTTCGTTAAAGTAACTAAACCCTAATAAAGCTGCGGTAGTAATTGCGCCCTGGCCTGCGCGGGCATGAATCCTGATCTCTTTCATGATATTCCTAGAAACAACTAAAGTTTTTTTGCTAAATCGCAGAAAGCGATTTTCTTGATTATATAGCTTAAACTGAATTTGTCAAATAGTTTTATTTAGGGTCAGGCACTACCTCAAAACTAAGGGTGGCCCCAAAGGGGCCACCCTTCCGATTGGCTTTAAAGACGACCCTAGGCACTTAAAGGTTTTTGCGGATAAAAACTGAGGTTTGGTTAAGCAAGTTCAAAATCCCCTCTGCCTTCTGCGCATCCAGGGTGCCCAAACCGCATGCAGGGCTAATCATAAGCCTTTCCAATAGGAGTTCCCGATCAATACCCTTCTTAACCAGAATATCCAAACCGGATTTTATCTTTTGAGATAACCCTTCTGGAGTCTGGCTGGTATTATAGCCTTGGGTGGGGATAACCCCCCAACAGATCATCCCTCCTTTTCTTAGAAAACTGTTCAAATTATCCGCGTAAAGCACAAACCTTTCCTGAAAATCAAAGGCATCAAAATTAATAATATCAATACCCTCGGCATCCATAAGCATGCCCCAATCGGTATTACCGCAGCAATGTATGCCAACCAGACAATCCTGGGACATTAAGCTATCAGTCAACTCAGAAAAAACATCAATTACGTCATTACGGTTAACCGGTGTATAGGCAGAACCTACACAAGTCAAATATGGCTCATCAAAAAACATTATTATCTTCTTCCCGAATGCTCTAAAATACTCCAGTTGCCAAAGCGCTTTCATGCTTAAACCCTTAACCATTGCCTGCATTAACACTTTATCATGCAGGATAGAATTTCCGTTTAAATCATTTATCCCGGAACAAAAAGTAAACGGCCCGGTAACCTGGCATTTAATAAATTCTATTTTTGACAAATCTATTTCTTTAAGGCGTTGGTAAAAAGCGTACAAACCTCTGGCAAAATCCGGACTCAGCTTAAAGTAGAGCAAATCCTGGGCAATAAACCTCTCATAAAATACCTCCAGCTCTTTTTCTTTATCGATAGGGGCAAAATGTAAACCACTCCCATCAATTTTAAGCCCGGGCAAATTCTCGCTGAACTGTACAACCATCCCCTCGCGCATATCACATTTAGGAAGCTGCGGCCAAAAAGGCGCGCAAGGAACACAGCGTAAAATCAAATCTATCGCCTTTTGCGCGTCATGAAAAGGCAGGCTGCCAACACCGGTTGCCAGACCTTTTACATTCATAACACCTTCTCCCGCTTAAGAGTACCGCTAGGCCGCATCTCAACTACCTCTTCCATCTTTATTTTAAGAATTACGAACTGTTCAGGTATTGCTACTTCAAAAGACTTATGCGCCTTACCTTTAGTCACCCCTTCAATAACCCTGGTTATCGACAAGTCAATCTGCTTATGCTGCAACTCATCGAGTACCTCCTTATATTCCGGCCCGGCGTCAATAATCTCCACCCTGCCATTAATCTGATAACCTATGAGCGTGTTGCTATCAAGGAAAGAAAGCGAGGCCCGCGGGTTTACCCGAAGGTTAGTAAAGGTCCTACCAATAATATAATCCACTAAATAAAGATAATCCCCCTCTATCTTTACTAAGAATTTAGGTGCAGCATTGGGCCTGAGCTCTAAATCACAGGAGGCTAAACTAATAAACTCTCTAGACTCAATAAGTTCCTTTAAATACTTGTTGATCATAATTTATTTGGAATGTTAAAATCCACGGTATCAGCCAAGACATTGGCAAATGCCGACTTGAAATCATAAACCGAGTTAAAATCAGCCAGATAATCTTCGTCACTCTTAGATAAAAGTTTTTTCTCGATCATATTATAGACAATCTCGCCGAAATCCTGGGTTCGGTTTATTCCCCAATACGATAATACTCTCTGCGCCAAGGCGCCATATTGCTCAATCGCATAATCCCGCAGGCCAAAGGCAAGCTCCTTTCCGGTGAGATGTGTCTGCCTTTTAAGTTTATTCTGCGTAAAATTTAGTCCCTGCAGCACAAACTCATAAGCATCCGGCTTATACCTCTTATCCCGGCTACAGATCTCCTCAACTAAAAAAAAGAATTTACTCATTATGGTTTAGGTAAATTCAATCCTGGCATATCCTTGAGTTTACTGGCTGCTATTTCCTGAGCATGTTTTAGTGCCCTATCATAAGCATCGCAGATAGATTTCTCAAGAACAGTTTTATCAAGCTCAGCAAGATTGCCATTAATATTAACGTTGTTGATCTTCTGCGCAGCGCTCATATTGATTTTTACTAACCCATTACTACTTACAATATCAAAATTAGCTTCTTCAAGCCGGCGTTTCAACTCCTGCATCGACTTCTGCATCTCAAATACCTGTTTCATCTTATCAAACATGAGATCTCCTTTTTGACGCTTATTGCAACTATACTTATCTTGTCGCAGGACACTCACCTTCGGAGACAGTTCCTGCTGGCAATACTTATCAAAATCCTAGCTCTTCTCCAACAATAATAACTTTAAGCCTTTCAGGATTAATCTCAGACTCAATGATTAAAACCTGACAGCACATCCTTTTATAATCCGGGGCAAGACATATATCTTTACGGCAAAGCCCTTCTGACAGACAGGCCGATTTCCAATCCAACCTCCTACAATTAAGTATGGTAGCATGTTCCCTGCTGCGCTTAAGCGCCTGCTCCAAATTTGGGGTAATTTTGTTTAAACCACAGACCACAATTACATTATCGGCATTGGCAATACCGCTCGTACGGTGGCCGTACGCGCTAAAAAAAACCAATTCCCCTGCTTCGGAAATGGCATTACAACTGCTTAGGAAATAATCTGCGCGGGAGCCAAGATTGCGCACCTGCAAACTTTGCTCACGGCTTATTCCTGGTTTATACTGGTTAAATACCTCATAATTAGAACTTTCAAGAAATGCTACAATACCTATCTCATCCAGAGTTTTAGAACCCGAAATACCTACGGTTGCATTCTTTAGGATAAGCTGCTTAATTCTCTCTCTAGCTTCATCCTTAGAGGCTATGTAAATACCATCAATATTGCGGCGTTTTAAATTAGCGATTAAATTAGCTATTTTTCGTTCCATCGGTTATTTTAATAACAAACTTTTGTAATCCGCCGGAAGCCTATGTTCCAGCGAAACCACCTGTCCGTCATTATCTAAAAATACGTAAGTAGGAACCCCCCTGATTTCATAATTTTCCGCAGCCTGTCCGTCCTTATCTAAAAGCACCCTTATATTAAGGGCATAATCTTTTAGAAACCTTTCCACTTTATAACCTGCCTCACCGACATTAACGGCAAAAACAACTAACCCTTCTTTTTCCATTTGAGGGTAAAGCTTATTTAAAGCCTTTAATTCTGCGCGGCAATAAGGACACCAAGTAGTCCAGAAAAAAAGTATGGCCGGTTTTCCTGCAAGATTAGAAAGATTAGCCGGTCTGGATTCTAAATCATTCAATATAAGATCCCCACAGAAAGCGGTATAAGTAAAACCTAAAAGCATGATTATTGCTAAAAAAAATATCCCGGCTTTTCCTAGCATACGCATTAGAATCTCCCTATCGCAGTAAAAATAAAATATGTTCCGGCTAAAACAAGGATTGAGGCGCAAATTTTCTTTATGGCCAGCATCCACCTGCCGCTCTTAGGCAGCCCGCTTATACCGGCCCCAAAAGTTCCGATTAGGATAAAAATTATCCCCATGCCAAAAGAAAAACTAAACAGTAATAAACATCCATATAATATGTTTTTCTTAGTTGCCAAATACGCCAATATTGAACCCAGGATCGGAGTAAGACAGGGTGAAATCATTAATCCTGAAACAAGGCCTAATAAAACGGCCGAGAAATAACTTCCTTTTCTGCCCTTAGGAAGCTTCAAATTTAAATTAAAGTTAAAATTAAATAAATCAAACATCGAAAGCCCGAAAATAAAAATAACCACTCCAGCTATAAGATTAACCAATGGATTGGAACTAAATTTTCCAAAAAAACTGCCGGTCAATACGGCCAGGATTCCCAGAAAAGAATAAGTGATGGCGATACCAATAACATAAAACAGGCTTAAAAAAAACGCTTTAGTCTTTGAATTTTGCGCATTGCCGACTATATATCCTATACTGACCGGAATAAGCGGATACACACAAGGAGTAAGGCTGGCTAATACCCCTGCGAAAAAAACAATAATAAAATCAAGCGGGCTACCTGAGAGCTGCATCAATCCACCTTAAATATGGCTTATCGCCGGAAATTACGGGAAGGGCAATAATCTCCGGGACAGTATAACTATGCAAAGATTTAATCTGTTTGATTATCCTGCTAAACTTTTCTTTCTTGGACTTAATAATTAACAGGGATTCTTTGGCCTTCTGGGCCTTGCCTTCCCAAAAAAACAAAGAATTAACTTTATCTACGATATTCACGCAAGCAGCAAGTTTTTCCTTAATCAGACCTGAAGCAATCTTTTGCGCCTCTTTTTTATTACCGGCTGTAACAAAAATAATAATATACATAGCTTGGCTTGACCTCCGCTTTGAATAATCCTACCACGGATACGGGCTGTGTTCAACAAAACTCTGACACCTTCACTGACCTAATCCTTCCCAACTGCGCGCAAAGATCAAAAACAAGCGTAGGATCCTCCGTAATCATACTAACCTTATAATTACACTTCTCGTCTTGCCCCTGACACTCACTGACTACCAATTCATTACCAAACTCCGCCAACGAACTTTTGATTATTTTTGGCGAGCTGTTTTGGGTATGTAAAATAAACTCCAAGGTGTATTTGGTAATCACTTGAGCATTATTACCGAAATCATGCGCCCGGCGCTCTCAGCTTCTTTGCGAAAAGAAAAAAAGTTATTGTTTTCAGAAAAAGTACATAATTTAGGATCAAAAATATTATCTTGTTTAACACCGCAATCAACTAACTGCCTTGTGTTAATTAAAGCAATATCCATATAAATACCATCCACTCTGTTTATTAAACCAAATGGAAAATTGCTTTTAAAACTATTCTCCATTTTACAGCAACAGGAGCGGATAGATGGGCCAAAACCAATCAAAAGCCTATCCGTTTGACTGCCGAATTCTTCCTGCATCATGCTTACACCTCGCGCGCAGATATTCTTTTCAGTACTGCGCCATCCGGCATGCAAAATACCAACCGCCGGCCTTACAGGGTCATAAATAAAAACTGACAGGCAATCCGCCGTCAATATAGCAATAGGGAGATTCTTTTTATCAGTCAAAAAGCCATCCGTGTCGCTAACTGAACTTTCATAATCTAAAGCGCCGGCGCCCTTATTGGATCCTGTAACATAAGCAATCTTCTTGCCATGCACCTGCTTGGCGCAGATTAGATCTCGGTAATCGATGCCTATGCCGGAAAGTAACTTTTTACGGCTCTCAAGAGACCCTTGAGTATCTCCATAACATAAAGACATATTCCCGTCCTGACGGCTGCTAAAAGCGGCAATTATATTCTTTGGGTCGAATCTTTCTAGAAAGTTAATAATCCCCATCTATCTCCACCAGCTTGTCACGCGATTTCTCTCCAGACTTAATTCTTATTTGATATTTCTTTATTTTTAAATGCGCGCTTAATAATTCAATAAGCTGTTTATTGGCTGCGCCTTCGCTTGCCGGTTTAGTAAGATACACCTTTAGTTTATTTCCCTGGCGCTCAACATGATTACGGCTGGCGCGAGGATTAACGCGGAGATCAAAAATCATCTATTAATTATTTGGATGTTATTTGTTTAGTATCCCGGATATCCGTCAGGCGCTGAGTAACCTTGTCTAAGCGCTTTTCGGCATCAGCATACTTGGTACTGGCATTAAGCAGATGGTTGCCCAAGGTATCGAAATCTTCCTTAAACTTATCTGTCTCAATAGAGAGAGCGCCTAAGCTTTTTAAAATCATCTTGGCATTCTCTTCTACTTTTAGCCCTCGTAAACCCATGCAGATTACCTGCAGATAGGCGTAAAAAGTATTCGGAGAGACAGGTATCACCTTCTTGAGCATGCTGTAAGAAAAGATGTCCTCTTTAATAATTACTTCATAATAAACATTCTCCGCCGGTATATACATAAGGGCAAAATCATAAGTATTTTCCGCAGGCAGGATGTATTTTGCGGCGATCTCATTGATACGGTTTTTTACATCCTGGATAAATTTTTTGCGCAAGGCTTCTTTTGTTTGTTCATCGGGCGCTTCCTGCATCTTCTGAAAATTCTCTAAACTAAATTTCGCATCAACCGGTACCAGCCGCTCCCCCAGGCAAATTACCGCATCCACAGCATCTGCGCTTTTAAAACGGTATTGCGTATGGTAGTGCTCCTTAGGTAAAACCTGAGAAAGTAAATTCTCCAGTAAAGTTTCCCCCATCGCCCCGCGGAACTTCGGGGCACGCAGGAGCTCCTGAAGACTGGAGATATCCTTGCTTATGGCGATAATCTGTTTATTAGTCTCCTCTAATTTTCCCAACTGCTCTTTTACGCTCCCAAAAGCAGAAGTGGCGCTGCCTAAATTCTGCCCGATGATCTTATTAGCTTCCTGAATAGATTGGTTCATCTGGTTCAGGCGCTCATTGACCTGAGAGGAGATTTTTAAGACGACAGAAACAATAAATGCGGCTAATATTAAAATTAATACTGCGATTAGAATAACCATAAAATTATTATACCATTGACAGCTTTATGATTAAAGCAAATAATCATGCTTTACCCTTTTTACAGAACGGAAGATATTCTTTTTTATGTCCGGAGAAATTTTCTCTAAATCCTTAATAATATTCTCGACTTTGGTGCGTTTTGAAGTTATGGAGTTTGGGCAGGCGCATTTGTGATGCGGAAAATCAATGTCTTTGGCGAATTTGCGTATCAGATCCTCTTCTACATAAGCCAACGGACGGATAATCGTTATCTTACCTTTAAACAGCTCCTGTTTTGGGCACATCGCAGAAATCTCACCCTGAAAAAATAGGTTCAATAAAACTGTTTCTACGATATCATCCATATGATGTCCTAAAGCTACTTTGGTAGCACCTAAGCGAACTGCGGTTTCAAACAATGCCTTTCTTCTATTCCAAGAACACCAGAAACAACTTATATCTTTTCGGCTTTTACCTTTTAAGATATCAATCTTCTCAATATGATAATCAATGCCCATTTTCTTAAAATATTCCGCCAATATCTTAGGATGTTGACAAGGATATCCCATATCCACATGTACTGCCAATAAATCATATTTTACCGGCACAAATTTCTTGCGGTCATTTAATACGCGTAATAGGGTAAGGCTATCTTTGCCTCCTGAAACTGCGACAAGAATTTTATCCCCATCGGTAATCATCCCATAGTCCATGATTGCCTTACCCATGCTCTTAGAAATAAAATATTCCGTTCCCTGCAATGTTCCCATTAAATTTTCATCCTCACACTATTGATATTTTGCCAAAGTGCAGCTCGCCACGCCGGGGTGAACAAGCGGTGCTGCGAGAAACAAGCTCATTATAGTTTTTCTAGTGCAGTCCTGCGAGCGTAAGCGAACAGGCAAACCTCGGCAGAACCCGCTAATTCATATCCTGCCAGAATCCACAATCATCTTGCGTATTTGCTTATTTAGCGGATGCCTGAGCAACTGTTCAAGGCTGATTGGAAGGCGCAAGGACCAGTTTTTCGGGCTGATTGTCCCCGGGAAATTTACCCGGTACTGATAAGAATCACCTTTAAATACATCTGAAAAACCCAGTAAATCTATTATCGAATGGATGCAAAATATCGCCCGGGAATTTAAAGTAAACTTGATCATTTTTGCCAAAAGCTCATTGCCTGCCTCTTCAGTAACTGGGCCAAAGCAAGCCAACATTTGCCAAAGCTTATCCTTTTCAGCATAACTATTTTCGTAAAGCTCAATAAAATCCTTTACCTCTTCTTTTCTTTTCCCTAATATCAAAAACAGCTTATCTATACAATCAATTTCCTTTTTCCAACGCAGGCGCCCGTGAAAAGAAAAGTTGGTATCAAAAAGTTCAAGCTTCACCCGGGAAAAATCTATTCTTCTATCCCTGCATTTCCTTACAAACAGGCCTTCATCTACCGTGCCTGCTTCATACTGCCACCAGGCCTTCCAGTTGGTAGTGTCATGCGTAGAAAGCATAGCTACACTAAGCTGGCGATACTTTTCGGGAGAAAGAAAATCATGCCTGATGCTCCAATCCTTTACCCAGCGCTGCACGTCATTTCCGGGAATGCCGAATTCTAACAAGACATCGGTACAACATTTAGGAATTACCCCCAAATCCTCAGCACAAAACAGCGTTTTTGTGTTTTTTACTAAAATACTTAATATTTTACGGCCATGCTCACCCCAGAGATTTTCCTCCTTTGGGTCAAAAAATCCATTTAACCCCTTATTCTCTTCTGGATCATTGTAAGGAATACTCCAGATGCGAAAAAGCCCGACAACATGGTCAATGCGTAAAATATTATAAAACTTTTCTGCATATCTTAACTTTTCCTTTATGTAGAGGTATCCGTCTTTAGCGATATTCTCCCAATTATACGTCGGCATACCCCAACGCTGCCCTTTTGCGCAATACATATCCGGTGGGGCCCCGGCTGCAAAATCCAATTTAAAAAATCCCGGATGCGCCCAGACATCCGCGCTGTCCCGGGAGACCAAAACCGGCAAATCTCCTTTCAGAAGAATATTGTTGCCCCGTGCATAATCCTGAGCAGATTTAAGTTGCTTAAAAACAGCCCATTGTAGCCACATCTGGAAAGTTACTTTCTCAATATTATCATGCAAGAATGCCTGCAATACCTCGCCATCGCGATGTTTAAATTTCTCCTCCCACTCATACCAGGGCTTACCCTGATAGGAATCTTTCAATACTTTAAAAAGCGCAAAATCCAGCAACCAATACGCATTTTCCCTTTGGAAATCTTCAAAAGCAAACTCTTCACTTAAATCCTGCCCTAGATAAACATCCCAAAGCAGCTGCAGCTTTTCTTTTTTTACCGCATAATCAACATTAAAATTATCTTTAAAGCCAGGATTAAATTGTTTTTCTTTGAGGGAAGAAAAATCCTTTAAACAAATATAAGCCGGCTCAAGCGCAAAAGAACTTAAAGCATCATACGGACAAAACAATGGCCCAACTTCATTCATAGGTAAAAGCTGAATTATGGAATTTGCAGTTAGCTTTGCCCAATCGACAATACGCTTTAAGTCACCCAAATCACCCATTCCAAAGCTATTTTTAGAATAAACAGTAAACAGGGGAACTAAAACGCCGGCGCGCTTTTTAAACCCTATATTCATCCAGCTGTCTTTGGATATAATATTAGAAAACGGCAGATTAAAATTTGATTCCGGCATAATTAGATTACTTAATCGGTAGGATTAAATGAATTATTTTATCTGCCCAAAACAAAGATGCAAGCGCTGCCAGCGAGAGAAATGGGCCATATGGTATAGTGTGTTCTTTTTTCTTGATCAGGATTATAATACTGACCACAATACCTAAAAAAGGAGCCAGAAAGAATGTGAGCAGAGCCTTTTGCCAGCCTACAAATGCACCAATCATAGCCAACAACTCTACATCGCCGAAGCCCATAGATTCAGTTTCTCCATTAACCGCCGGCCTCTTTAACCATTTAAAATATACCAAATCAAAGATTACCCCGGTCAAGTAAATTATCCCGCCACCTACGACTATACCTAAAAGAGAACGCAGCATGGGAGTAAAAGAATATTTTAAAGGATTAAAAGCAAAACCGGAAACCGAAACCATGATAAAACCGATAATCATGCCCCCCACGGTTACCTCCTCGGGAATAATCCTAAGCGGTATATCCACAAAACTAGCGATAATTAACCCCCAACTCATCACCATATACAAAAAGAAATTATAACTTAAGCCAAAACGGTTAAAAAGCGCAAGCGTAATAAGCGCGGTCAACAACTCAACTAAAGGATAACGCAAAGAGATCCTTTCTTTGCAAAAACGGCACCTGCCCTTAAGCAGGATAAAGCTTATAAAGGGGACATTGTCATAACCGGGTATTCGTTTCTGGCATTTCGGGCAATGCGAGCGCGGCCAAACTATAGATTCACTTTTAGGCATGCGATGAATACATACGTTTAAAAAACTTCCTACAATAGAGCCAAAAATAAAAACAATTATTTTTGCAATCATAGCTTTCTTACTCCTTTTTCTAGTGCTGCCTGCATGATATTAACCGGTGCCTTTTTCCCAGTAAAATGTTCAAAAGAAAGTGCCCCCTGATATAAGAGCATCCCTAACCCGTTAGAGAAACCTGCCCCTGCCTTCTTGGCTTTTGTTAAAAGTTTTGTCTCAACTGGATTATAAATTAGATCATAAACAAAAAGGTCCTTATGTAACATTCCATCTTCAATTAAACAGGGATCACCTGCGTGCATGCCCACAGGTGAAGCATTAACCAGCAAACTTTTATTGCCTAGATTAAGCTCCTCAATCCTGGCAACTACAGAAAATTTAGTCTGATTAAATACATCTTTAAATTGGCTAACCAGTCCTAAGCTTTTATAGGCATCTATATCATAAATACAGATCTCTTCTACTTTGTTCTTGCCTAAAGCAAAACATACTGCTTTAGCAGCACCGCCTGCGCCGATAATAGCGGCTTTCCTAGGTGTAACTTTTAAAGCTTTTAGATGCCGGCTAAACCCGATAAAATCGGTATTAAAACCTTTTAGCTTTCCATCTTTATTAACAACAACCGTGTTAACTGCGCCAATTTCACGTACTCCTAAAGATTTAATATTCAAATAAGGCAATACTTTTTCTTTATAGGGAATAGTAACGTTAAAACCGCATATATTATTCTTTTTTAAATTTTTTAGGAAATCATGCAGGCGATCAGCTTGCAACTCAAACAATTTATACTTGGCTTTTATCTTGAGTGCAACAAGCGCGGCATTGTGCATGCAAGGAGAGAGGCTATGTTTGACAGGAAAACCTACTAAACCGTAGAGTTTAGGCTTTAAGCTCATTTAGTTTCTAGCTTATTAACGGCATCAATGTACGCCTTTACTGCCGCTTCCACAATATCCGAACTTGAACCGCGGCCGCTTACGGTAGAGCCACGGGTATTTAGCTTAAGGCTAACCTGGCCTAAAGCGTCTTTGCCAGAGGTAACTGCTTCCAGGCGAAAATCCTCAAGCCTTGCCTTAAAGTTGGTAATCTTATCCAGGGCCTTAAAACAGGCGTCCACTGGCCCGTCTCCGCTTGATTGGCCGGTTAAAACTTTTCCTTTTTTATCCATAACTACCTGTGCATGCGGCTTAATTTTAGTGCCCGAAGAAACCTCAAAGCTGATTAATTTCCAAACCGGACGGATTAGCCTAATCTCATCCTCAACAATAATCCTTAAATCATCGTTATAGATATCCTTCTTTTTATCCGCCACATCTTTAAAGCGCATAAATGCCTGGTTGAGCTGTTTTTCATTAAGTTTAAAACCCATATTCTTTAACCGATCGCTAAAGGCATGCCTGCCGGAGTGTTTACCTAAAACCAGCTGGCTGCTGGATATCCCCACATCATGCGGATCCATAATTTCATAAGTAGAACGTTTCTTTAGCACCGCATCCTGATGAATCCCGGATTCATGGCGAAAGGCATTCCGTCCGACGATAGCCTTATTCGGAGGAACAAGAAAATCTGTTAGATTACTTACCAATCGCGATGTGCGTAAAATTTCTTTAGTATTTATCTGAGTAAAGAAATCTCCAAATACATCCTGGCGTGTTTTTAAAGCCATAACAATTTCTTCAAGTGATGCATTTCCCGCGCGCTCTCCTATACCGTTAACCGTACAATGCACCTGGCGCGCTCCTGCCAATATAGCCGATAAGGAATTAGCAGTAGACAAACCTAAATCATCATGGCAATGGATAGCAATCACCGCCTTATCAATATTAGGAACATTATTCCTAATATCCGTAATCAGGGAATAGATCTCCTGAGGATAGCTGTATCCTACGGTATCCGGGATATTAATTGTACTTGCGCCTTCATCGATGGCCATCTCAATGACCCGATAGATAAACTCTCTTTCCGAACGGGTGGCATCCTCAGGAGAGAATTCAATATCCGCGCAAAGCTTACGCGCTGACTTAATTGCACCCCTGGCTAAATCCAGGATTTCATCTTCTGCCTTCTTGAATTTGTATTTAAGATGAATCTTAGAAGTAGCTAAAAAAAGATGTATCCGCGGATGGCGGCCGCCTTTTAACGCCTTATGCGCAGCTGTAATATCCGGCTTCAGGCAGCGGGCTAAGCCGCAAATGGCGCTTTTTTTGATCTTACGGGATATCTCGCTTACCGCCTGAAAATCACCAGAGGATGCAATAGGAAATCCGGCTTCAATAACATCCACCCCTAGCTTCTCCAATTGAAAAGCAATCTCCAGTTTTTGCTGTGGGTTCAAAGACGCACCTGGCGCCTGCTCCCCATCCCTTAAAGTTGTATCAAAAATTATTATTTTTTCCACGCTTTTACCTCTATTTTGCTTCTTCTCCTTCGCCAAATCATCCTGAAATGTCCTTAGATATTTCAGGATTGGCTCAGGATAAATTCGGCCAAACGACTTAGCTTCGCTATTGCTCGCTAAGTCGTGGCCTCATTTAATCCAAGGCATCATTTCTCTTAACTGCTTGCCCACCTTCTCAATCAAATGATCATCCCCGGCTTTAATCAGGCTGTCAAAATTTTTACGCCCGGTCTCATTCTCTTTTATCCATTCTCTGGCGAACTTTCCGGATTTAATTTCTTTTAGCATTTTCTGCATTTCTTTACGTGTCTTTTGCGTAATAATTCTGGGGCCACGGGTTAAATCACCGTAACAGGCGGTATTTGATACTCCCCTGCGCATTCCGGAAATACCACGCTCTTGAATAAGATCGGTAATTAGCTTTAACTCATGCAAAACTTCAAAATATGCAATCTCCGGCTGATACCCGGCGTCAATTAAAGTATCAAAACCAGCCTTGATCAATTCGCTCACTCCACCACATAGCACTGCCTGCTCGCCAAAAAGATCAGTCTCTGTCTCCTCATCAAAAGTTGTCTCAATAACACCTGCAGTAGTAGCCTTAAGGGCTTTAGCATAAGCCAATGCTAAACCCTTTGCCTGGCCTGAAGCATCCTGATAAATCGCAATTAAAGAAGGCACGCCTTTGCCCTCTTCATACATCTTCCTTACCAATGCGCCTGGGCCTTTTGGGGCAACCATAAATACATCCACATTTTTTGGCGGCTTGATCTGTTTAAAGCGAATATTAAATCCATGTGAGAAGCAAAGGGCTTTGCCCTTCTTCAAATTCGGTTTGATTGAATCTTTATAAACCTTGGCCTGCACATGATCCTGGGTGAGGATCTGGATAATATCTGCGGCCTTTGCCGCTTCAGCAGCGCTCACAGGAGTAAAACCGTCTTTCTTTGCCTGTTCAAAATTAAGAGTTCCTTCCATTTCGGAAACAACCACCCTTATACCAGAATCACGCAGGCATAAAGACTGGCCGCGGCCCTGTATACCATAGCCTATAATTGCCACTGTTTTATCTTTTAATAAGTTTAAGTCCGCATCTTTATCATAATAAATCTTTGCCATTTATCCTCCTTGTCTACAAAGACAACACCCGCGCAATTCCGCTAAGCGCGGGGTGCCTCTCCCTATTGTTTTAATTAGTAATCGCCAATCTACCTGTACGCACCAACTCTTTAATACCAAATTCACTTAAAACTTCTAACAATTGCTTAATCTGAGCCTGATCCCCAACTGCCTCCACGATAGCGGTATCCCCTTTAACCTGGATAATCTTACCAACATATTTCTTAAATAAATCCTCCAGCCTTTGTTTATCCTTAATCGTATATCCGATTTTAAGCAAAATTAACTCCCGATCAACATGATCCTTCTTTGTAAAATCAGTTACAGTAATAACATCAATCAGTTTGTTTAGCTGTTTATTGATCTGCTCCAGGATTTTCTCATCCTGAGCCTCAACCACAATAGTCATATATGAAATTGTAGGATCCTGCGTCTCAGAAACCGCTAAAGAAGCGATATTGTATCCGCGCGCACTAAATAACCCGGCAATCCGCGCCAGTACACCAAATTTATTCTCAACTAATACCGATATAGTATGCCGCATTATGCCAATCCCTCAATCATCTTGTTGATTGCCTGGCCCGCAGGAACCATTGGCCAAACATTTTCTTCCGGTTCAATGCGAAAATCAACAAATACTGTATTATTTGCTTGCATTGCTTTCTTAAGCGCTTTAGCTACTTCAGACTTCTTAGTTACCCGCAACCCTAGCGCACCATAACTCTGAGCTAGCTTAACAAAATCAGGGCTGGTAATCGGAGTATAAGAATATCGTTTTTTATAAAATAACTCCTGCCACTGCCTAACCATACCCAAGAAACCATTGTTAAATATCAACACTTTTACATTTATTTTATTTGCTACGCAAGTAGCCAGCTCCTGAATATTCATTTGAATGGAACCATCTCCGGCAATATTAAAGACCTCCTTCTCCGGGCAACCCAATTTTGCCCCAATTGCAGCAGGAAATCCAAAACCCATTGTTCCAAGCCCGCCGGAAGAAATCCATGTGCGGGGAGTTAAATATTTATACCACTGACATGCCCACATCTGGCTTTGTCCCACCTCAGTGCAAATTATAGCATCCCCTTTAGTTAGCTTCCAAAGCTGCTCAAGAATGTATTGAGGCTTTATCATTGAACCATTATGTTTATAAGTTAAAGGGTATTTTTTCTTCCAACCCTCAATTGTCTTAAGCCAAGATATAGTATCCGGTAATCTCTTAATCTGGCCGGTGAGCTCTTTAAGGATATTCTTTGCATCCCCTACTATCGGAATATCCACCCGCACATTTTTACTGATTGATGAAGGATCAATATCAATATGGATAACTTTTGCGCCAGGCGCAAAATTATCCAGCCTGCCGGTTACACGGTCATCAAAACGCGCACCTACGGCGATAATTAAATCCGCCTCCATAATAGCATGATTTGCATAAGCCGTACCATGCATACCAAGCATTCCTAAGAATAATTTATGCGTACCGCAAAAACCACCCAAACCCATAAAAGTAGTAGTTACCGGAGCCTGGATTTTTTCCGCCAGGACCTTTAATTCCACATAGGCATCTGAGGTAATTATTCCGCCGCCGGCATAGATAACCGGCTTCTTAGCTACAGAGATTAATTTTGCAGCTTTTTTAATTTGTCCGGGATGACCCGAATAAGTAGGCTTATAACTACGCAAATTTACCTTTTCAGGCCAAATAAATTCTGTCTCTGCACGTTGGACATCTACAGGAATATCAATAAGCACCGGCCCAGGGCGGCCGCTTGAAGCAATATAAAACGCCTCGGAAATAACACGCGCCAGGTCTTTTACGTCTTTAACCAGAAAATTATGTTTAGTTATAGGCCGGGTAATCCCGGTAACATCTGCCTCCTGAAAAGCATCGTTGCCAATTAAATGCGTTCCTACCTGTCCGGTTATCGCCACCATAGGGATAGAATCCATATAAGCATTGGCAATGCCAGTTACAAGATTCGTTGCACCCGGGCCGCTAGTTGCCAAACACACCCCTACCTTACCGGTTGCACGGGAGTATCCATCAGCTGCATGTGCTGCGCCCTGCTCGTGACGTGTCAAAATAAATTTTATGTCAAAATCATAAAGCTGGTCAAATATGGGTAAAACCTGGCCCCCGGGGTAACCGAAGATTACCTCAACACCTGAACACTTTAAAGACTCTAATAAGATCCTTGCGCCTAACATTTTATTTTAAAATTGCCCCTTTATCCGCTGAAGTTACTAATCGAGAATACCTCGATAAATAACCAGTTTTTATTTTTGGCTCAACAACTTTCCAATTCTTAAATCTCTTCTCAATTTCGGCTTTGTTTAATTTTACTTCAATCTTACGATTTGGTATATCAATAATTATTGTATCACCATCTTTGATAATTGCAATCGGGCCACCTGCAGAAGCCTCCGGTGAGATATGTCCAATACAAGGGCCTTTAGTTCCTCCGGAAAAACGGCCATCAGTAATTAAAGCTACAGAATCGCTTAAGCCTAATCCCACAATGGCAGCAGTAGGCGCAAGCATTTCACGCATACCCGGCCCTCCGGCGGGACCTTCATAACGGATAACCACACAATCACCCTTCTTAATTTTATTGCCCATAATCGCCTGCATTGCCTCTTCTTCACGGTTAAAAACCCGGGCCCGTCCAGTGAATTGCATCATCTTTTCATTTACCCCGGATTGTTTTACTACTGCTCCGTCTGGCGCGATATTTCCGTAAAGGATCGCAATCCCTCCCTGTTTATGATACGCCTTATTTAGCGGGCGAATTACATCTTCATCAAAAATAACTGCCTTATCAGCAATTTCAAAGGTTTTCTCGCCATTTACATTTAAAACGTTATTTAATTTAGGCTTTAATCTCTTTAATACTGCCGGGATTCCGCCCGCATACTCTAAGTCTTCCATAAAATGCTCGCCTGCCGGCTCAATATTGGTAATATGCGCAACGCCTTTACTAATTTTATCAAAGGTTTTAAGATCTAATCTTATCCCTGCTTCGTGGGCAATCGCCATGAGATGTAAAACAGTGTTGCTTGATCCACCTAAAGCCATATCCACAACAATTGCATTCTCTAAAGATTTCTGGGTAATAATATCCCGTGGTTTAATATCTTTTCTAACCAACTCCACTATTCGCTCACCCGTTGCTTGTGCAATACGGCGTTTCTTGGCTGAAATAGCTAAAGCTGTGCCGCAACCAGGAATAGACATGCCCATCGTTTCCGTAAGACAAGCCATAGTGTTTGCAGTATACAAACCCTGGCATGACCCTTGACCCGGACAAGCCTCTACTTCCAGGCATGATAACTCTTCAAGGGAAATATCCCCTTTTTGCGCTCGAGCCATACCTTCAAAAGTATCATGCACAAAAGCTAACTTTCGCTTATTAAAACGTCCAGAAACCATCGGTCCGGCAGTAATAATTACTGCTGGTATATTTAAACGTGCTACGCCCATAAGCATGCCCGGGGTAATCTTGTCACAGTT
>JAHJCJ010000089.1 GCA_018812825.1 Candidatus Omnitrophota bacterium | reverse complement strand
TCGCTTCGCGGTACTTTGGCACAATCACTAAAGTACCGCTCGCAGATAACGGGATTAATTCGCGCAATAACTTACGTTGCGCTTCGCGCTGCCGTAAGTTATGCGCTCATTAAAATTGAGCTATAGCCACCAAAATTACTTATTGAGCTACAAAAACATATAAATTATCAAAAATACCCCTCAGCTTAAACTCTCCTCCCGTCATCTATTCGCTTCGCGGTACTTTGGCACAATCACTAAAGTACCGCTCGCAGATAACGGGATTAATTCGCGCAATAACTTACGTTGCGCTTCGCGCTGCCGTAAGTTATGCGCTCATTAAAATTGAGCTATAGCCACCATAAATCTAAAGATTAATCTTCTGAAGCCTGCTTATTCATCGCATCTTCAAAAAATTTCTTTAATCCTTCACCTAAAGCAAATACACCGTCAACTGCAGCTTTAGTTAAATCCGTACCGTTTTTAATTCCACCTTGCAGCATTTTACCCGGCCATAATAGCATATCCTGAGGCCTTAGCCCAGAATTAGTTCTCGCCTCCATAAGCTTACCTTCAAACGCGGATTTGATATTCTCAAAACCAAACTGCGGGTGATCCATTTTTGTATGCAAAGTAAAATCCAAGACTACTTTTCCTTGATTCATAGCCTTAAACATATCAAGTACCGCATCAGTAAGCCTCTCGGCTTTCTGTTGCGGCTCCTCAGGAGAACGCACCTTACGCACAATATCCGCTAACTCCAAGTGGCACTGCGCGGATATATTATTATTCTCACCCCTAATTTGACTGCTAAAGTTAAGCTTAGCTTTATCAATACGCGCCTTCTCTAAATCCACCCAGGTTGAATAATACGGATAAAAAGCAATGGCATCAATATCTTCGACTCTTAAATCAGCAGACATATCCTTTTTATAAGGATTCACCCAACCCTCAAGGTAAATCTTACCATCGGGCTCCCCTGATTTCCAGGGCAATCGGCCGTTTAGATTAAAGTTAAAAACTACATCAACAGGGTATGTATATAAATCTTTCAAATTAAGATCAATATTATTAATCACCACCGTGACATTACGTGAGTCCGCGGTGTGGTCAATAAAATTTATTTCTCCGGACATTACCTTCAAACTCTTAATGATCAGCTTTAAACTGCTTTGAGCTACCGCAGGAGTTTCTTCTACTGGTTTATCCGCTTTTGGCTTATTTAAAATAACAGCGCTATCAGTAGCTACCGAAGCAGTAGGCAAACTCCTTTCACAAGATATCTTAGGACTTACAATCCTTACTTTATTTAAAGCAAGTTTTCCGCTTAAAAGGTTCGGAATACTGGGTGAAATATAGACATAGCCTATATTAACTAAACCATCGACATCTAAATTAATTAACTCCAAATTAAGCGGTGGCTTAAGCTTAAGCTGGCCTATACTCACCTTGCGTCCAAAAGCAGACTCCAGTTTATGCGCGAGTATGAATTTAATCTTAATAACCAAAAAAGCATAAACAAAACTTAAGGAAATTACTAAAATTACTATGCCTATAAATATCTTTTTCCAATTCTTCATGGAGATTTTATTTATCTTTTCGATTTATTATGCGCCTGGGCCGAACAAGCACCTTATAGCTTTTATCCAGCGCAGTACTTGCGAGCATAAGCGAACAAGTAGGCCCATTTTTTAAGTTATTACATGCGCCTGGGCCGAATCGAACGGCCAACAACCGGCTTAGAAGGCAGGTGCTCTATCCATTTGAGCTACAGGCGCATTAATAATCTATCCTCCCGCCAAAAATCGGCGGGATTAATTCGCACAATAACTTACTCACACTATCGCATTCGTAAGTTATGTGCTCATTAAATTTGAGCTACAGGCGCATTAATTAAATATACAATATACTTACGCACAAAACACGTAAGTATTAAATTCGGCCAGCAAACTTATGTCGCTATCGCTCCATAAGCTTGGGCCTCATTTAATTCGGGGCGACAGGACTTGAACCTGTGACCTCTTGCTCCCAAAGCAAGCGCTCTAGCCAAACTGAGCCACGCCCCGTATTGCATCTTGCGTGGCGAAATCCCGTATAGCTTCTGCGGGATGACCACGCCCGTATTAGATCTTGCGTGGCGACCACACCACGCCTAACTACAATTTAAGCCCATAAAGCAATATTGGGTAAGCTATTTCTTTGAAATATCCCAGTACCTTAAGTTCTCGAAAACTTGATTATATCAATTTAACACTTGCTTCTCAATATATTTCTCGATAATCCTCCGGGCCTTTTCTAAAGCATGATAACGATGGCTCATTTTATGCTTAATCTCTTCCCCTAACTGGCCAAACGTCTTTTTATATTTTGAAATGTAAAACAACGGATCATACCCAAAACCTGCGCTGCCGCGAGGCTCAAGAGCAATTAATCCGGAGCAGCTTCCCTCTACAACTGTCAACAAACCGTTCTTATCTGCTAGCGCAACCGCACAAACATAATGCGCTTTTCTTTTCTTAAGGGGCAATCCTTGAAGCAACTTTAACAATTTAAGATTATTTTTCAGGTCGCTTTTATCCCTGCCTGAGAAACGCGCAGAATAAATTCCCGGCGCGCCATCTAAAACATCCACACACAAACCTGAATCTTCACCCAGGCAAAGTTTACCTGTAAAACGCGCTAATTTTACCGCCTTCTTTGCGGCGTTCTCTTGAAAACTCTTGCCATTCTCTAACACCTGCGGAGCATTATTGTAGGCATCAAGAGAAAGCAGCTCTAAATTTATTCCTTTTAAAATATCTTTTATCTCAGTTAATTTCTTTTTATTACGAGTCGCCACTACCAGCTGTATCATTTAGATAAAATATCCCCTACGAGTTTCCTTTGAATACTAAAAAGCTCTTCAATCCCTTTTTTGGCCAAATCAAGCATAACGTCCATCTTTTCTTTGGAAAAAGGCTTACGCTCAGCAGTCCCCTGGACCTCAATAAACTCCCCCTTACCCGTCATAATCACATTCATATCTACTTCTGCTTTAGAATCCTCTTCGTAACACAAATCCAAAATCATATTGTCGTTTAGAATACCCACACTGGTAGCGGCAATATAATCCTGAATCGGTATCCGCTCAATTTTACCTTCTTTTTTAAGCTTCTGCAAGGCATCTACCAAAGCAACAAAACTACCGGTAATTGCGGCAGTGCGCGTGCCTCCGTCGCCCTGAATAACATCGCAATCAACCCAAATAGAGCGCTCACCTAAATATTTCATCTCAGTAACTGACCTAAGTGACCTGCCAATCAGGCGCTGAATTTCATACGTGCGGCCGGAATCCTTTCCGCGCGGAATGCGGCTACCGCAGGAACGCGGAAGCATGCCGTATTCAGCAGTAACCCAACCTGTGCCTGACCCTCTTAAGAATGGCGGAACAGTCTCTTCAACTGAAGCTGTGCAAATTACCTTTGTATTGCCTAACTCTATAAGGCAGGAACCTTCGGGATATTTGATATAATTTCTGGTTATGGTAACCTTCCTGATTTTGTCCAACCCGCGTCCATCAAGCCTAACCATATATGCTTCCTCCATTAGCGTCAATTGCGACAATCAACGGAAAATCTTTAACTTCTAATTTTAAAATTGCCTCCGGACCCAAATCGCTATAAGCAACCACCTTAGCTGATTTAACGCTCTTGGCTAAAAGCGCTCCGCATCCGGCATAAGTAACAAAATAAACCCCTTTATGTTTCTGAATCGCCGCTTTCACTTCTTTTGATCTACTCCCCTTGCCAATCATCGCCTTTAATCCTTTAGCAAGTAGTAAAGGAGTGAACGCGTCCATGCGTGAACTGGTAGTCGGCCCGCAAGAACCGATTACTTGGCCTTTTGGAGTTTGCGTTGGCCCACAATAATAGATAATCGCGCTTTTAAGTTCAATAGGCAGGGCCTTACTAGCCTTAATCGCTTCAGTTAACCTTTTATGGACCTGATCCCGGGCAGTATAAATTGTCCCGCTTAAGAGAAGCTCCTGGCCTACTCTTAAAGACTTGATTACATTTAAATCTAAGGGAGTGTTTATTTTCTTCATAAGGTTACTGACGCGCTTCTTAAGGCATGACAACTGATATTTACACTAACTGGCAGGCCTGCGATATGCGTAGGATACATTTGAATATGAACTGCCAAAACAGTATTTATACCACCTAAGCCCATTGGCCCGATTCCGGTTTTATTTATTTGCCTTAATAAATCTTTTTCCAGTTTTGAATTATTAGGCGAGATCTTCCGTAATAAAGCCTTTTTTGCCATAATCCCGGCATAATCTGCTGTCCCTCCAATACCTACGCCTATAACATACGGGGGACAGGCATCAGGCCCGGCGTCCTTTACTGCCTTAATTATGAATTCCTTAATCTCTCCGATACTTGCCGTAGGCTGAAACATCTTTAATTGCGATTTATTTTCACAGCCAAAACCTTTTGGCAAGAAGGTTATTTTAATTTTATTCCCCTTCACTATATCCGTATGCATTATGCAGGGAGAAAATCTTGGTTTGACCCGATTCAAAGGGTCGCTGATAATAGAATTTCTCAGGTAATATTTTTTATACCCTTGCTCTACGCCTTTATTTATTGCTACTTTTAAATTTCCGTGGACTACAATATCCTGGCCGATTTGAATAAACATAACCGGCAAGCCAGTGTCCTGGCAAATAGCCAACTTTTCTTTTCTGGCGCTAGCTGCGTTATCCAATATTGCCTTCAGCATTGTCCTTGCCCACTTACTCTTCTCGACAGCGTAAGACTTGCGTAAAGCAGACAAGACATCACTACGTAAGAAAAAGCTAGCCTGCTTGACTAACTCCGTAACAGCTTTGGTTATTTTTACCGCTTCGATCTTCTTCATTTAATCTCAATCTAGGGACGGTTCTTAAAACAAAGGAAAACTGTCCCCTAAAAGAGGGACACTTTAGCTTTGAGTTGAGAACCGTCCCTGTTTGTATTCGCGGGATACGCTAGTTGTAATTCCTCCGCGGGGGTTAAAAACTCCCTCGATCTTAGCCCAACGCGGCTTAACTGCCTTTACAAAATCCTCAAGCATCTTATTAATCAAATGCTCGTGGAATATCCCGATGTTGCGATAAAATATCGTATACATTTTAAAAGATTTCAATTCCGCGCAGAATTTAACTGGAGAATACTCAAGCCGGATAGCTGCAAAATCCGGCAACCCTGTTTTCGGACAAATACAGGTAAACTCCGGGATATCCAGATTAATCGTATAAGCTTTATCCGGATACTGATTCTGCCAAACTTCGATTTCAGGAGTTTTCAGTTTCCTGACATTCTTCTGCAGGCCTTCATAGTTAGACTTCTTCATCTATCTTACTCCCACTATTTTATGTATCTGCGGTATAACACAGGCAGTAACACTCTCTTGAACGCAGACCTGTTTAAACTTGGATAATTTTTCCTGCAAAAGCTCTTGATTTTCGTTACTATTCGGCTGCAAAATTAAGATACTTGCCGGGCTTACTCCTTTAATCAGCTCAAGCGCCTGCCTTAAATCATCCTCTTTTGTCCCCAGGCAGATAATCGCCTTTAAAAATACCTCTTTGCGGCAGGCAACTTTTAAAAAATTCTTATGTTTGTCCCAGAGATCCCCCATACCGCTTGAGCTGGGCAACTTTAAGTCCATCGCTACAATATCTATATGCTCGATAAGCTCTTCCAACTCAACAGCCAGAGTACCGTTTGTTTCCAGGTAATGCCTGTGGCCGTGCTTAGCAGTAAGTTTTAATATTTCTTTTAAGAAATCTTTGCATAAAAGCGGCTCGCCGCCGGTAAAAGATATAGAATGGTACTTATCGCGGTAAAGCTTGATCTCTTTAAATAACTCTTGCGGATCATACTCCATAAACCGGTCAGGCCTGGTATCGCAAAAACTACAGCTTAAATTACAGTCAAAAAAACGCACAAAAATCTGCTTCTCGCCCAAATACAGGCCTTCACCCTGCACGCTATCAAAGACTTCGACAATTTTAGCTTTCATTATTTTATCAACGCATCAACTAAACGTGCCTCTTTAAATCCTTTGGCGCGGTAATAACAACTGTCGCATCTTGTGCAAGGAGCTTTTCCTCCGCGGTAGCATGACCAGGTTAATTCAAAAGGCACACCCAGCCTCTTCCCCATAAGGATAATCTGTGATTTATTCTTATACAACAACGGCACCCGGATACTAAAACCTCCGTAGGTACCGGCCTTAACCATTTTACTAAAAGCCGAAAAGAACTCCCGCCGGCAATCCGGATAACCGGAATAATCCTGGGCATGCGCTCCCATAAAAATCGACTCCGCCCCTACCGTTTCCGCAAAAGATGCAGCAAAACTCAGGAAAATAATATTCCGCGACGGCACATAAGTAGCCGGGATACCCCGGTTGATCTTTTCGGGAATCTTTATTTTTCGATCCAAAAGAGCAGATCCTTTCCAGGGAAATTTTATCTTTAAAATTTTATAAGCGCACCCGGCTGCTTTAGCTATTCTTTTAGCTTGGCGGATCTCTTTTTTATGAATTTGGCCGTAATCAAAGATTAAACAGCGGCAAAGATATCCTTTTGCTTTAGCAAGATATAAAACTGTGGCTGAATCCAGGCCTCCGGATAAAAGAACTACCGCCTGTTTAACTCTTCTATTCTTCATATGTAGCGCTGCTGGTGCTATTTTCCCAGACAGTTACGCTTTTAAGCAAGGTGATCCGGGTTTTAAGTTCATTATAAATATATTTTGCGATATTCTCCGAGGTTGGGTTTACCCTCTTAAAAAAAATTAGTTTATTTAAATATTTGTGGTCCATCTTCTCAAGCACAGCGTTTAATCTCTTTTTCAGGTATTTAAAATCCAGGAGCATCCCGATATTATCCAGCTCTTTTGATGCTACGCAGATCTCAACGCGCCAATTATGGCCGTGGAGGTCTTCGCATTTGCCTTTGTAGCCTCTTAAATTATGCGCCGAGCTAAAAACACCTTCTACTTTTAAACTATACATTATTCACCTTCTTCACGTTCTTTAATTGACTGCCCAAAAATCTCTGCGCTAAACCGCTAAACCACTCGGGATTATCGCTAACGTAAAAACTACGCTTACCCCCCTTGCCGCGGTTAAGCAGGTCTTCGCTGGCTAAAATCTTTTTTATTTCACAAGCTACCTGCTTAGCGGAATCAATCAAAATAACATCTTTACCCAAAACCTGCTGGATTACTGATTTAAGCAAAGGATAGTGCGTACAACCTAAGATTACCGTATCCACGCCTGCGGCCTTAAGCGGTTTTAAGTAACCCCTTGCCACATCCAGGACAACCTCTCCGGAAAGCCAGCCCTCTTCAACAAAAGGAACAAATAATGGACAAGAGGCCGTAACCACTTTGGCTTTAGGATCAAGCTGTTTGATCTCCGCTTCATAAGTGCGGCTTTTAATCGTCCCTTTAGTCCCGATAACGCCTATGCGTTTGTTTTGCGAAGCATAAACCGCCTCCCTTACTCCAGGAGTAATTACGCCGATAATCGGGGCGCGGAAATAATTCTTTATTACCGGAAGGGCAAAACTAGAAGCAGTATTACAGGCAACACAAATAAGCTTAACATCCTGTTTTAATAAAAATAAAATGTTCTCGATGGAAAAACGGATAACTGTTTCTCGCGATTTAATCCCATAAGGGACACGGGCAGTGTCGCCGAAATAAACTATGTTTTCATTGGGTAGCTGGCGGATTAACTCCTTAACTACTGTAAGCCCCCCGACACCAGAATCAAAAACACCGATAGATTTCATCTTGCCGATACCTCCACTAAAGCCATATCCTGCGAATACCCCCTGATCCCCTCTAGTATACCTTCGGCCAACTTTTGGCGGTAGGTACTAGTCTTTAATAATCTTTCTTCATTTAAATTGGAAACAAAACCTACCTCAATCAATATACCCGGAGTCCTTATCCCTTTTAATACCTGAAAACGCGCGCTTTTAACACCCAGTATATTAGCGTCAATACTAGAAGCCATAACCTTGCATAAAGAATGGGCCAATTCTATCGATTCCGCCCGGCTGTTCGTATAAATCATATCCCAGATAATCGCCTGTAAATCCTGGGAGTTACTAGCAAGAACGGCGTTCTTTAAATGCAAAGAGTCGCTCTTTGCCGTCGTATACGCGCGTTTAGAATCACCTATACTGGGAGCAATATAGTAAACTTCAAAACCGCACAAGGAACGCGAGCGGTTTGCGTTAG
>JAHJCJ010000088.1 GCA_018812825.1 Candidatus Omnitrophota bacterium | reverse complement strand
TATTACATCTTAAAGGCGATACGGTACGATATAAGTGTAATATAATAGATATTAAATTATTTAGTCCCTCGGATTATAACGATTCATTAAAGAAACCAGATAGGTGGCGAGTTGAATATCGTAACGAACCAACAACTAAAAAAGTTACTTTAATAATCAACGAGATAACCAATTTTGATTATGATACAAAAGAATTAATAAAACTTAACGGAGAAGCAGTTAAAAATCCTCCTCAGACTTACATAAAAGTATTCATTCCATAGAAAAACTTCACACCATCTCATTCGGATTGCCAACTGTAAATCTTTTCGCTAAGTCTGCATTACTGAAAGCGTAAGGTTTTTAAGCTTAATAGTCCCACCTTATTATTCTCTTTAATTGGTAGTTATAGATGGTAGAATTTTCTTAATTCTTTGGCTACCAATGATGCCTTAAGTAAGTTCTGAATAATTTTAACAAAGTCCTTTTTTTGTTCTTCTGGAACATTAGGCATGCCATCTTGGATATTGCCAACAGCCAACAAAGCTTTGTGAAGATAATTTTTTATGGTATGGTTAATGCATTGTAATGCTTCACCTATGCTGTTAGCTTCGGTAAGCCGTTTTATCTCATCAAAAACCTTCTTATCCCCATCGTCCAAATTTATATTGTTAAAGTCAATCTCTTCCACAGTTCACCCCTGTTTTTGAAAACCTGTCAAGATAATTTTTAATCTTTTTTTAAAAATTCCAAATGTGCGAAAGTGCTACATTATTAAAGTCCCGTTTACATAGGGAATGTGCGTTTTCGCTCAAAAAGTGCTTTCTTTGTAGCATTATCGCACATAGGCATTTTTTGCCACTTTTATCTGAACCGGCTTAAGCCAAAAACCCATGTTATACTATGTTAGATTTTAAAGAGCAGTTCTTTTGATATAGAGCTTTTTCATCCAGCGGTCAAGGCACCAACGCGTAATGTTTAATGTCTCTGCTGTTTTCTCTAGGTGCCAGTCACTGCGCCTTAGGGCTTTAAATATAAGTTCTTTGGCAACTTGATACAGGGTTTTTCTTAAATCAAGGCCTTTTATCCTTAAGGTGGTTATCTCGATGTCATCAATTGCGCGTTTAATATATTCTTTCACCTTGTGGTAATCGCAGGGTTTTTCAAACGCAGCATAAGCGCCTAAGCGGATGAGTTCATCGCGGTTATATTCATCCAAGTAGGCCGAGATAATAATTACATGAATATCAGGGAAATTCTTTTTTATAAGCTGGAGAAGCTCAGTACCGCTTAAGTTGGGCATCCTAACATCTAAGAGCACCACATCGTAATATTTGTTTTTCTTGCTAAGAGAAGGGATCACCTGGGTGCTATCGGTGCAGATATCTACTTCAATATCTATCTCTTTCTCATGCTCGAGGCAATGTCTAGCATCCTCAGCGAGCATTTTGTCATCATCAACTATGAGAATGCCATATTTTGGTTTCATTGAGGCTCCTTTAAAGACAAAAAGCCCCATTCGAATCGGCTTAGCCGAAGAATGGGGCATAAAGAAAAAAAGTTTAACTTCGGCAACTGACTGCCTTATCCCGGTCTTATACCGGAATTTAGGCTCTATAGCTTTGCGCCCCATTCTTTCGAATGGTTTGCTATTGTCGTCTTAAACTTTTATTCGGACCTATTTCTACTTAAAGTATACCATATAATGTGCGGAATAACAACGTTATGTAGCAAAACCGCACATTAGGTAACGTTAAGCAGAATAAGAACTTGTGAAAAAATCTAACTAATAAATGAGTAAACTGTATAAATATCTGTTTTCTTTGGTTAAAAGCCATTTTTATGGGACGGTTAATATAACCTTTAAAAACGGGCTACCGATAACAATGAAGGAGGAAAGGTCCATAGATACCACCCCCTTTAAAGACGAAATCAAGGGAAAGCTGGGAGATGAATGGCTTGAAAGGAATAATTAGTTTAATCAGCTATTTACACACAGGACTCACAAAAAATCTTGACAAGATGAAATTATAGTGTAAAATTAGTTTGTCAGTTAAGAATTAGGAGAAGTTAGAAACAAACAGCCTTATTAGAAGAACTAAAGGGCTGGTTTCGCGAGTCAAACTCGTGAGGCCAGCCCTTTTTATTTTGCCATTTTTCTATGACACAAACTATTGTTAAAACTAAGGAGGGTTATACAAAAATCCCTAATAACATCTTACGGGCAATTTACAGGTCGCCTTTTAACGGTACCGAGATCCGGGTTATTTTTTTTGTAATCAGAATGACCAGCGGCTGGCATAAGGAGAATAAGCTCCTTAGCTACGGCTATATCGCAAAAGAGGCAAACCTCAATAAGCGTAATGTCAGGAGGGCAATCAACTTGCTTACCCAGTCTAAGATCATCATAAAGAGCAAGGACGGCCGTAAAAACAAACTCGCTTTAAATCAAAATCCTACAACTTGGGAACTGTGCAAAACTCAAAATATCAAGGGGCTAGATTATCCCTATATAAGGGGTGAGTTGGCCCCCAAAGATAGGGGCGAATTTACCCCTGTAAAGAATTAAAGAAAATATATAAAAAAATAGTAGTAAAGAAATGGGGCTGTGAATTCTGTGGATAACTCATTTGGTAATGAAAAAAAATTAGAAGAAAAGTCGGAAAAGGATTATTCGGAATATCGTTTTAAAAGGCTCTTAGAAATTCTTCTTGAGGCTGATTTGAAACGGCTAAATGAACTCTGTCAAAGCGAGAAGAGTGATAAGATGCCTCATAGCTTAAAAAATAAGTTGACTGATAGCGTATAATGATGTAAAATAACTCTATTATGAGATACGCTATAAAGAAGATTGGTAAATTAAAGGTTTATTCAGTTACTGAGACAGCTAAAATATTAGGTGTCAGCCGTCAGGGCATTTATCACTGGTTAAAAAAGGGATGGGTTAAAGTTAAACGCGATTTCCGCAATCTTCCTGTTTTTACAGAAGAAGATATTAAAAAAATAAATGAATGGCGTAATACATTAAGAGCTGCTAAATGACAATAAGCCTTTTGGGGTATAAATGAAAGTAGCAATCTATATACGCGTGAGTACGGAGGAACAGGCAAGAGAAGGGTTCTCTATGGAAGTGCAGCGCGAGTATCTTTTAGACCATGCTAAGCGCTTAGGTTGGGAAGTCTACAAAATTTATTCTGATGACGAAAGCGGGTATGTTCTAGAGAGGCCTGCTTTAAAAGAAATGTTCCAAGATGCAAGGGCCAAGAAATTTGAATTAATCATTACCTACAAACTTGACCGCTTTAGCAGAAAGTTAAAAGACCTGTTAAATATAGTGGATGAATTGGAAGGCTATGGGGTTGCATATAAATCCGCTACCGAGCCTTTTGACACTACGACAAGCGCTGGGAAGCTAATGTTTCAACAGTTAGGGAGTTTTGCGGAATTTGAAAGAAACAGAATAAAAGAAAGAGTTTTCCCTGGAATGATTAAAGGCGTCCAGCAAGGTAATTGGCAGGGGGCAAGGTATGCTCCTTACG
>JAHJCJ010000009.1 GCA_018812825.1 Candidatus Omnitrophota bacterium | reverse complement strand
TCACTTGCTCGCTTATAGCGATCACAACCGCGCCCCAGCATGGATAAAGCTGCCTGCCCATATTGCGCCGGAAAAATCCGTGACAGGTGGACACAAAGGGAATCTTGGTAAGCTTGCTCATATAATAGGCCAGCACCTGCGCAACCCGCGTCTGCGCATGGATAATATCAAACTTCTCCGTCCTGTTCAGCAGCAGCAGCCTGATCAGGCTCATCAGGATCTTCGGGTTTAATTCACTTTTAGTATTGATCGGGATATTGATCGTGCGTATTCCGTTTCTTTTAAAAATATTATGCATTTCTCCTGATGATGATGCGCAGACTACCTCATGACCGTTATTGATCAACGCTTTGGCAAGCGAAAATGTATAGGAACTTATCCCGCCAAAATTAATATGTGTTGTTATAAGCAGTATTTTCATATTTCCTTAAATTCTCGGTTGCCGGTTAGTCAGTATCCAGTTTCCAAAAAACAGTATTGCGTATCGCGTATTGAGTATTGCGTTTAATAATTTTTTCTAACCGCTATTCGCTATCCGCTGTTATGTAAAGTGTCAAGCGCTTAATAGTAATTCACTATTAGCCTCCGTTATAAATTCAACAATAAGCCGGAATCTGAACTATCTGTTATCCGTGGCATCCCGTAGGATCACACTTTTTGATTTTTTCGTTTTAAATCTTTCGGGTCTCTTTCTAAAAAACGAGCTTTTGCTCTGCGGATAGTCGAGGCGTCCCAAAAGAATAGGCTCCGAATTCTCGTGCTTATTTAACTTCATTTCTAATGAACAATATACATTCTTTGCTCTTTTAAAACCCGATAAATTCTCTGCGTTAATTTACGTGCTACCGCCACGATTGCTTTCTTAGCCGCAATCTTAGGATGATGCCGTAATTTTATCCGGTGATAAAATTGCCCTAACTGTGTATCTGCGCGTATAGCTGTCCACGCTGCTTCTACAAGCATACTCCGCAAATACCGATTCCCTAATTGAGTAATTGCCCCTTGGTTAATAACCTCTCCTGTGGATTTCTCCCTGGGTACTAGTCCAAGAAAGGCTCCAATCTCTCTGCAGCTTTTTAAATCAGCGGGATTGCCAATTCTGCCCAACACGGTAGCTGCCGTAATAAATCCTATTCCAGGCAGAGATTGTAAGTAACCCATGTTTTTATTGATTTCTTCATGTTCCTGAATAAACTGTCTTATCTGCCGCAAAATATATAATGTTTGATTGCGGGCATATTCTAAATCCATAAGCAGCATATCCAACCGTTGCCGCTCTGCAGCCGAACAAGGCAGTTCTTTGAGCTTCTTCAGATAACTATTAGACCAATTTTCTTCTTTGTTTTTAAAATGCCGGTGAAGCTCGGTATATAACAATAAGGATTTTATCCGTTGCTTAGCGCTTTTTCGGTTATTCGCGTAATTTTCCCGCAAACTGATTAAATGCCTTAGTTCTCGATAGCTGTCTTCAGGCACCCGGATAGATTTTAATTGCCCCGAACGTAAGTCTTCGGCTATCTTCATTGAATCTAACCTATTGTTTTTTACCCGTTCATTAATAGCTTTAGGAATCGACAAAGGTGATACTACTAAACAAGGTTGTTGTTTGCTCTTTAGATAATCATATAAGCCAAATCCTGTCGGCCCTGCTTCATACGCGCAAAGCACTCTATCGTTCGAGAAATGCTTCTTGATGTACTGATAAAATATTTTAGGCTCACTGGGTATTTTCTTTGAACGATTCATATTATAATGATCTTTAACGGTAAATGAAAAACTTTTTTTGTCAACATCGATACCGATAAAGGTATCATAATCCATAGCTAAATACTGGTTTATTTGTGCAATGCTTCCCTCCTTTTTGTTTAGCCAACAAGATTATTATATCTTGTCGCAGGAAGCTTGACACTTTAACATATCATCTAATCGCTATACGCTGTTATGTAAACAATCGATTATTGATATTTCCAGGTCACTTTTCCCTCAGCTCCGGATAAAACCGCCCGGCCGTAAACAATTTTAGACTCTGTCCCGGAATCTTTAACGACCATAATCGAAATGGTTTTAAGCTCCGGATACTCCTCCTTCAATCCAAGCGTCATATCAATTGCCAGTTTTTTTACGACCAAAATAGATTTTGCTTGAAATCGTATGTTTAAAGTAAAAGCGAGAAACTTCTCTCCGAATTGCATATCTTCAACATCAAAATTCTGCTGATAATCCCGCCAGCCGTTTATATATTCCAATAAGTATAACTCACTTATCCGCTTTTTTTGCTCCTGAGGCTGCGGTATCTGCGAACTTACCTGATAAATGATAACGACGAAAAAGTAAAGAAAAGTAATTATCGCAAAAATAAAAACTTTTCTTGTATTTTTAAGAAAAAACTCTTTTCCTTTATCCGAGAGCCCCTGAATAACCTTATCCAGAGGGAATTTATCTTCTTTTTTATTCATAACTTCCACTCATAGTTTAAAACCGATAACACCATTGTAACCGCAGTTTCGCATTTAAGCACATTTTTCCCGAGAGTTATGCCTATGGCCCCGTTTTG
>JAHJCJ010000087.1 GCA_018812825.1 Candidatus Omnitrophota bacterium | reverse complement strand
CATCTTTCCGATACCATCAAGAGGAGACATCTAAACCACCTTTTATTTCTTTATATACTATTTGATTCTAATTATACTCCTATAAACCAAGAATCCCAAGCCCTTTTCGGGCTTGGGATTCATTGCATAACTATTCTCTTTATGATCGTATTACAATTAATTAGAATGACCAGTTGACAAAAACCATAAATTCCAATGGCTCTTTGTTGCCATTGTAGTTAGCAAGGCCGATCTGGAGGCCATCGAGTGATTTGGTATAATTAACCAGCCCAAGTTGAACTCCGTGCATTTCAGCAGCGGAATTAACTATACCTCCCTGAAAGCCCTTAACAGAACCTTCGGCATAATTGACTATACCTAAAGCTGCGCCGCTAAACTCTCCCTTAGAAACATTAACCGCACCACCCTGAAAACCAATGAACCTTCCGGCTGAGTAATTAAATATACCCATCTGCGCGCCATGCACAAACCCATCAGTCCAGTTCACCATACCAAGTTGTACTCCGGTTAGATCTCCTTGAGTAATATTTACTATACCATCTTGAAAACCAACAAAACGAGTGCCGACACGATTCACAAAACCATCTTGCCAACCATAACAAAAACCATCAACCCAGTTACCAAGGCCCCACTCTACGCCTTTGACATCTTCAGTAGCCCTATTCACACCAATAAGGGTGAAACTAAAACCGGTAACATTCTTATTCACAACGTAGATCAAATCCAGACTTACACCTGTGATTGATTCAGTTTCCGGAACCATCTGAACTGGATTAAATAACGCTAGCTGCACAGACTTAGTATCCCCTGCCATAACCATACCCACTAAACTTAAAACAATCAACATACTGAGTATCAACTTTTTACTCATAGCACCCTCCCCTATTTTAATACAACAACCTGATCTAATCAGACCTACCCTTGTCTATCCACCTCCTTTCAACCACCACTACTTACCTGAAACCTGCATTGTTTCAATCACCCGCTGGCTTACGCCCTGTTTCCGTAAATATTCGAGATCATCTGCGGTTAAAGAATACTTGGAGTTTGCAGCTTTAATCTTAGCGATAATTTCATCACTAGATACGCCTTGTTTAGTCAAATCAACTATCTGCTGCATGGTCAGCTGCCCCGGAGCCTGAGATGAGGTATCCTGGGTTGGCTTATTAATCTGCGCTCCTACCGCTGCCCCTGTGCCTGCGCCGATTGCTCCGCCTATCGCGGCACCTTGGACGGGATGGCCACTCTGAAAACCGATAATTCCTCCCGCGATCGCACCAATAGTTCCTCCAATGCCGGCCCCCTCAGCTACTCTTGTTTTATTTGTCTGACAACCACAAACAATCAATACAAATACTAAAATAAAAAATATATAAAAATACCTTTTCATATAATACTCCTTTCGCTTATTTTACCACCTTAAGCTAAAATTCCCAAGCCCTTTTCGAGCTTGGGAATTGCACAAGGCAGCACCCGCGCAACATGCGCTACCTAGCGCACGCCAACGCAATCCCCCTAGGCGTTGGGTGCCAATAGGCGCGGGGTGACTTTCTTTATCATCTCTATTTCCTTACGCAATAATCTTATCAAATTCCTCTATGGTAATTGCGGGAAAACTTGTGAAGGATATATTTGTCAGCTTATTTAACGCAACCGAAGCTTTCATTACTTCCGTAACTCCCGGAAAATCCGTAATAAGCACCATATCGTATTTCCCTAGTAGCGCATACATAGAATTCACCTTACCGCCAGCATTTGCAATCACATCAAGCGCCTTCGTAGTTCTATCGGCCGAGATACCACCCAATGCCTCCTTTGTATACTTTCCGTACATAAAAAATTTCGCCATTTTGCCACCTCCTGTCTTAATTATACACCCAAAGTCAAAGATCCCAAACCATTTATTTACAGCAGCTACTCGTGCTTTTTGTAATTTTCTTGATTACCGCACTGATAATAAAACAGGCAAGGGCAAGAAATATAACCAGATTGTCGGACAACGGCAAAACGTCAAAAGCCGCCGCCAAAAGTAGCAGTATCCCGGAACCATTTAAAATCGCATTACACACGCAAATATTCTTACTTTCCATCTAATCCTCCTCTTTGCTTTATTATTTCTCTCTGCACTCTAACTCCAAGCTCTTTGCAAACTTAGGAATATTTGTTTTGTTATTATTTCAACCACTAACAGTTAGGTAAACTGTCTACGTTTCTACGCTTCGTTCTTTCTTTAGTGAGAAGCGTGGAGTTGCAGCATTAACTAAGTCAGGTCAATTCCTGGTTTTCTTTTAATTTGGCCATCTTCTTATTCAGCCTTAGCAATCTTTTCTCCTCTTGCTTCTTTTTTCTTGCCTGCTCCTTGAGCTTCTTTTGAAATGAATAATTAACTATTGCCATTACTTTTTCTCCCCCCTTGCGGTTTAAATAGCGGCCTTATTTACATATAGTGTCTGAGTAGGATAAGCGAATTCAATACCTTCTGTTTCAAATTTTTCTTTTATGGCAAAGTTAATCTCCTGCTGAATATCCATATATTTATTGTAGTCGCTTCCTAAAACATAGTAAACAATTTCAAAAATTAGGGCAAAATCACCATAGGAGAAGAAATGTGCCCGGTCAAAAACAGTATCCTTAATATTCTTAATAATATTCTCAATTATTTTAGGGATGGCTTTTACCTGTTTGGACGTGGTTTGATAAGTAACCCCGAGTTTAAACAAAACTCTTCTTTTTTCCATTCTTTTGTAGTTACGAACTCTGGAATTTGTAAGATCAGTATTAGAAAAGATTAACTGTTCTCCGCTAAGGCTACGTATACGAGTAGTTTTTATACCGACATGCTCAACCGTACCTAGATGATCCCCGGTTATAATAAAATCTCCGTTTTCAAACGGCCGGTCAAATAATATCGCAAAATAGCTAAATAAATCTCCCAGGACCGCCTGTGCGGCTAAAGCTACTGCCACGCCTCCAATACCTAAACCAGCAATAACCGCTGAGATCTTAAACCCCAGATTGTCCAGAAAAAAAACGATCGCTAATCCCCAAATAACTACCTTTATTACTACCAGGATCCCATCCAAGCTGCGCTTTAAAGATGTATTTTCTTCTCTTTTAGACAAATAAACTTCAAGCCCATAACTTATCGAAGCTATGCCAAAACGTACAACTGCTAAAGTCAAGCTGCCTATAGCAATAACATCGATGGTCTTTTTTAAAAAAGAATGTAAAGTTAATATATTTATACCTAGATAAAAAACTCCAAAATAAGCTAATGGAACCCCTATTTTCTTAATTACTCTTATAATAAAATCATCAAAAGTGGTGGCTGTTTTTTCTGCCCACTTTTTTAAATGCCTAAGAATTATATGCTCAAATATTTTTACAACCAGGAATCCTACAAAGAACGTTAAGACAAAGATCAAATAATCTAAAATACTATTTTTCCAAAACATTAGGTTTGCAAGCTGTTGTATCATCTTTCTCCTATTTTATCATCATTACCGCCCATCATAATGTCTTAATAATACTCTTTAAATATACAAAAGTCAACTGAGAATCTAAGAGGGAGATTTAGCGAGTATTTAAACTTTTTTTACTTTGGTAAGCTAGCTAAAAACAAAAATTAAAATAATTTGCTCCTAGAATTATTTCTGGGATTATTGAATAATTTTACCCGATAGTTTCAACCTAAATAAAAGATTTAAAGGTACCGCTCGGTGTAAATTAAAAAACCGCTACAGAACTTAATCTATAGCGGTTTTTTAATTTAAAGGAGCACCGACCTACTCTCACATAGCCTTACGACTACACTACCATCGGCTCTGAGGGGCTTAACGGCCGTATTCGGAATGGGAACGGGTGTTTCCCCCTCGATAAAGGCACTCCAAATTTTTTG
>JAHJCJ010000086.1 GCA_018812825.1 Candidatus Omnitrophota bacterium | reverse complement strand
TAGCTTGTTATTCAATCTTGTGCTCGCGGGAGTATCCCGCGATATAGCTTGTTATTCAATCTTATGCTCGCGGGAGTATCCCGCGATATAGCTTGTTATTCAATCTTGTGCTCGCGGGAGTATCCCGCGTAGCTTAAATATTTTGCGGAAACTCGCCCGCGAAAATGGTGGGCAGGAGAGGATTCGAACCTCTGAAGCACAGGTGCAGCAGATTTACAGTCTGCCCCCTTTGGCCACTTGGGTACCTACCCATATATAAAAATGTAACCCCCAGACTAAACCATTATCCCAAAACATAAACACTTGAGAAGCCATTATTTAGCCTCAAGAGTATAAAGCCGGCGAGAGGAATTGAACCCCCGACCCATTGTTTACAAAACAATTGCTCTGCCAACTGAGCTACGCCGGCGTCAGCTACTCTTTTTTAACGCATCCGGGATACGATCTATAATATCGGAGGCGATTAAACCCATCTGTGTCTTTTCTTTTACTGCTAAATCTCCGGCTAAGCCGTGAATATATGTTGCGTATTTAGCAGCCTCAAAACCATCTAATCCCTGAGCCAAAAATGCCCCTACAATTCCACTAAGCACATCTCCGCTTCCAGCAGTTGCCATTCCGGGGTTTCCTGACCGATTTATATAAAATCCCCTTAGCCCATCAGATACAATACTATTGTGCCCCTTAAGGATAATTATACTATTATAATGTTTTGCGTACTTTTTCGCAATCAATTTCCTATTATTATTTATAATATCAGTGCTTATACCGAAGAGCCGAGACATCTCCTTTTGGTGCGGGGTAAGAACGAGCTGCCCTTTATGAGTCTTAAGTATTTGCGGATAATTACTAAGAGCATTAAGCGCATCAGCGTCCACTACTTTTGTCTGGTTTGTTTTACGCATAATTTTTCTCACTAATGCATGCGTTGATTTATTCTTGCCAAGCCCCGGGCCGATAATTAAAACATCAATATTTTTCAGTAAAACGGATATTTTAGTAAACGCTGCTAAACTTAATGTCCCTTCATTAGTTTCCGGCAAAGGAAAAGTTATTAACTCCCTTGGTTTAGATCTAATCAGCGCCAAATTAATACTTTTTGGTATACCCAATGTTACCAATCCAGCACCCGAGCGCAAAGCTGATTCAGCGCAAAGCAAGGCAGCTCCAGAAAACCTGCTTGAGCCGGCCAAGATCAGTATATGCCCGTAATCCCCTTTATGAGAATCAAGCTTTCTTCGTAACAACTGCGCTGGCAACCGCATAGGTTTTAACATGCGAGATTGAAATATATACGTTAATATACCTGCCTCTGCCGTTTAGAAACTGACAAACGGGCTTTCCTGCCCGGTCATTATTTATCTGAATATCCCGCCAGGAAAGAGAGTTATCTCCTGCCGCTTTAAAAACCGCTTCTTTAGCAGCAAACCTACCAGCTAGATGTTGATAAAATGAATTCTTGGTTTTTGCATTCTTAAGTTCAGAATTGGTAAAAACACGCCGCAAAAAATCATCCCCCCATTTTTCAACTGCCGTGCGAATACGCCGTACCTCAGTTATATCTACTCCGGTTCCGATAAACATCATTTAATCAACCGCTGCATTTCCCTAACTGCCTTATATAAACCTACGTATAACGCCTTACAAATAATTGAATAACCAATATTAAGTTCTTCTATCCCGTTAAGCGCAGCAATCTGCCTAACATTAGCATAATCAAGCCCATGGCCGGCATTAACTATTAAACCCTGAAGATTTGCGTAATTGACAGCCCATTGCATTTCGCTAAAGGATTCCTCTTTTTGCCCAATGCCCTTAGCGTCAGCGTAACGTCCGGTATGCAGTTCGATAATTTTTGCGCCAATTTTACAGGCAGAATCAATTTGCTTTTTGTCCGGATCGATAAACAAACTTACGCGGATACCGGATTCTCTTAACTTAAGCAGGCTTGCAGAAATCTTCCTTAAATTATCCGCTACGTTTAATCCCCCTTCAGTAGTTAGTTCTTTTCTACGCTCGGGCACCAGTGTAACCTGATAAGGCTTAATTTTACAAGCAATCTTTACAATCTCGGGCACAATAGACATTTCAAGATTAAGCCTAGTTTTGACATTCTTACGCAGTTGCTTGATATCTCCATCTTGGATATGCCTGCGGTCTTCTCTTAAATGCGCCACTATACTATCAGCACCTGCCTCTTCGCACAAGAATGCCGCATAAACAGGATCAGGCAGATTTCCCTGGCGCGCCTGGCGCAATGTCGCTACATGGTCAATATTTACACCTAATTTAGGCATATTTATACTTTCGCAGTCAAAATTGAGCTCTTTAATTCTTTTATCTAGCGAAATCCTACCGAGCTTGCGAGATAGGATGAGCTCTTTAATTCTTTTATCTAGCGAAATCCTTGCGCTAGGCGCAAGGAACACGCGCTTCGGGGCAAGGATGAACCATGGCCGTTCAAGTATCCAACTTTTGGAGACTCGACCTTAATCCAGGGCTCCATTTTTAAACCTTTTCCCCTTTTACGTAAAACTAAAGTGTAATCGCCAAAACTAATGCAATAAGCTTTAACCAAGGGTGAATGGTAATTAAACGCATCAGACTCAAAAAAATAAATTATGCAACGGCATTATTCTTTATAGCAGCCGCCATTTTCATAGCCTGGCTTACCGCTTTTACATCGTGCACCCGCACTATATTTGCGCCGCGCTCAGCAGCCATTACGCATACAGCCACTGTGCCAATCAACCTTTCTTGCGGTTTTGCTTTTAACACCCTGCCAATAAAAGATTTTCGGCAAGGTCCTATAAGTATAGGTTTTCCCAAAATTTTAAAATCTGTCAGTCTTTTTATAATTTCAAGATTTTGTTCGGGTTTTTTACCGAACCCAATTCCTGGATCCACAATTATTTTTTTAGGTTCTATACCGGAATATTCAGCAGAATCAATAGCATTATTTAACCAAGATACAATATCTTCGATCAAAGATTTATAGGCAATTTTCTTCTGCATATTCACTGGCCTGCTAAGCATATGCATAATAACCACTGCAGCCTTATGCCTAGCAACTATCTTCACCATACGTTTATTTCTCAGACCAGAAATATCATTAACTATCTGCGCGCCCGATTCAAGGGCAGCCTGGGCTACTTCTGCTTTAGTAGTATCAATAGAAATAGGCGCATTTATGTTCTTTGCCAGCTTTTTTACTATTGGTAAAACACGACGCAGCTCTTCTTTAGTACTGATATTTCTGGCTCCAGGCCGGCTGGATTCGCCCCCCAAGTCAATAATATCTGCCCCATCTCTTAACATTTCTTCTGCTTTTTTTAAAGCCAGGTTAGGATAATCGCTAGCCTTAATACTGTACAGGCCATCTCCACTGAATGAATCCGGGGTCAAATTAATAGCGCCCATAATATAAGTTTTGGCGTTAAAATTTAATGAGCCTCTTCCCAGGGGCATAATAAAATTATTCCTGGTGTATTTTTTTATATTCTTATCTAGATCATCAGCAAGCTTGTGCAGGCCAAATGGCTGAAGTCTCAATTTATGGATAAGAGAACAAAGTTGATTAGGTCGGCCAATAATGAGACAGCCCGTTTTTTTGGTTTTACCAGTAAGCACCCCCCGGGCTACTGCAACATCCCCTCCCAAAGAAAGCATTTCTTGTTTTAATATATTAGCGGCGATGTTGGATATTGCGCTTAAGCGTATTAAGAATGTAGAGGCTTTAGGCAGCATAATCTTAATCCCGTAAGGATCAACGCCAATATCATGCATAACCTTTTCTACTTCATTCTCGCCGCTAAAACTGAAGATACGCATTTATTCTCTAAGTCAGGTCGCTTTTCTGTATTCCTAATATCCGCTTTACTTCTTCTCCGCTTAAAACCTCTTTTTCTAAAAGGGCCTCGGAAAGAAGCCTGAGCTTATCCTGGCTGCCCTTTAACAGATTTAGAGCATAACCATAAGCATCATCGGTAATTTTCTTTACTTCTTCATCAATAATCCGGGCAGTTTGTTCACTGTAGTTTCTTTCTTCCATAATATCGCGGCCCAAAAATACGAGACCTTCCCTCCTACCTAAAGTCAGATTACCCAGTTTCTCGGACATACCGAATTGAGTAACCATACGCCTGGCCATACCCGTAGCTACCTCTAAATCATTTTGCGCTCCAGTAGTTACTTCATTTAAATTTATCTCTTCCGATGCCCTACCCCCGAGTATCATAGTAATTTCCGCCAACAGTTCTTTTTTTGTCCAATAATGCCTGTCCTCTAAGGGCGGAGTAAAGGTATAGCCGCCGGACAACCCACGCGGAATAATGGAAACTTTCTTTAGAGGGTTAACTTCAGGTAGAAGCAAGGAAAGGAGGGCATGACCTGATTCATGCAAAGCAGTAATTTCTTTTTCTTTTTTTGAAATAATATGGCTTTTCTTTTCTGGCCCCATCAACACCCTCTCTACTGATTTATCCAAATCAATCTCTTCTACCGCCTCTTTATTATTGCGCGCTGCCATAAGCGCTGCCTCATTGCAAAGATTAGCTAGGTCAGCTCCGGAAAACCCGGGAGTTTGGCTGGCTACGGATTTTAAGTTAACTGATTCGGCAAGCTTAATTTTACGAGTATGCACTTTAAGTATTTCTTCGCGCCCATTAATATCCGGAAGGTTCACAATAATAGTGCGATCAAATCTTCCCGGCCTCATAAGCGCAGGATCCAAAGTATCCGGACGATTAGTAGCGGCAATAAGTATCAAACCTTGCTGGGCATCAAAGCCATCCATCTCGACCAGCAACTGATTAAGGGTTTGTTCACGCTCATCATTACCGCCACCGATCCCGGAAAAACGCAGGCGTCCTACAGCATCAATTTCATCAATAAAGATTATTGCTCCCTTACCCTCGATTTTTCCGGCTTTACGCCCTTGCTCAAATAAGTCCCTTACCCGACTGGCCCCGACCCCCACGAACATTTCTACAAAATCAGAGCCGGATATACTAAAAAAAGGCACTCCGGCTTCTCCGGCTACTGCCCGGGCAATCAGTGTCTTTCCACATCCGGGAGGACCGATTAAAAGTACCCCTTTAGGAATTTTCCCCCCAAGCCTCTGAAACTTTTTAGGATCTTTAAGAAATTCAATTACCTCTTTTAATTCTTCTTTTGCCTCATCTACCCCGGCAACATCATTAAAGGTTGCTTTTTCAGTATCACTTTGAATCTTAGATTTAACCTTCCCAAAACTCATAATCCTGCTGCCTAATTGCTCTCCTCGAGCCGCCATCATCCACCAGAAAAAAATCAATAGCAGTATCGGCCCTAAGTTAAAAAGCAATGAAACCCAGAATGTACGCGCCGGTTTAACCTCAAAATTCTTCAAGCTCTGACGCATAAGAGTAAGCATCTCCGGGTCATTCTCCGGAAGATTAACAAAGAATTTTGAATTATCCGAGAATTCACCTTGCAAAATAGTTTCAGTTTTAGTGGCCTGTTTTATGGTTTCGGGGCTATCTCTTAAGATGCGGAAAAACTGGCTATATTGAATCTCTTTAGGAATACCAGTTATAGGGATATTACTAATGGTATTGATCAACATAATGAATAAGAAAATTATTAACAACCAAGCAAAAGGAGAACGTTTAAATAAATTATTTTTGTTTAATTTAGGTTTATTTTGCATAGACATTCGAATCTCCCGGTTCAATAAAATCGCCTAAGGCGATAGTTAAATAATTGATAAGCTAATTATAGGTTTTTATTATATATTTAAAAAGATGTAAAATCAAGTATTTTATGGATTTAGCGCTTATAAAATCGCAGCGATTTGCGGTTTTTTTGCACCGAGACCCCTTTAGGCAAGTCAACAATCGATCCGATTGGCCGGTTATTTAGTAAATCTTCCAGCTCTTTGATGTGCTGGAAACCTATCCTGCGCGTATCTCCCTGAATACAGGCTATACTTTGCCTGATTTTAAGCCGTAAAATTGCTGGATGCAACCTCGTGATAATGCTTATTTTAAGCCTCAAGCCGCTCCCTTTTACTTTATTTCTAGTAATCTGGTCAAGGTATTCATAATCATAGGAAATACTCTCGGCAAGATTAGCCAAAACCCCTACGATATTTTGATTATATTCTTTCTTAAGCAAAGGAATGAGATTATGGCGGATCTTATTCCGAAAGAATACATCTTCCTTGTTGGTAGAATCAATGCGCGGTTTTACTTTTCTACGTTTTAAAAAAGCTTCGATCTCCCTACGACTGGTTTCTAAAAGTGGCCGGATAAAGATCTTATTCTTAATCTTACGTTTTGCAGATATTCCGATCAATCCAGACAATCCAGTCCCCCGCAATAGACGCATCAATATAGTTTCAGCCTGATCATCAAGGTTGTGCCCCAAGGCAATTTTGTCTGCTTTAATTGCCATAGCAGTCCGAATAAAATAATCTAATCTTGCTTGCCTATATATCTCTTCAAGAGAACCTTTCCGCTCTTTAAGCCTAGGATCTAATCTTAGAATACTTATAGGAATACCGAGCCTTCTGGCCCAGTCTTTTACAAAAAGCGCGTCGAACTGTGAATCTTTGCGTAAGCCATGGTCAACATGCGCAATATGTAAGGTTAACCCCATCTTAGATTCTAGGCTAGAAAGCAACAAGAGCAGTGCTATAGAATCTGGGCCCCCTGAAACAGCCACTAGGATCGTATCCTGTTTTTGAATCAGCTTATATTTCTTGATTGTTTCGTTGAATTTTATCATTATGTATTCATTTTAGCACAAAAATCAACCTGCGCTAAGGAAAAAGTTAGAAGTTGACTTTTTAGCTAGTAAATAGTAAATTAATTAAAAATGGTTGCCCGAATAGTAACCCATAAAGAAAGAAAGATTGTCCTTGCGAATTTCATTTCGCTTACAACCCTTCAAGGCGTTAATTACCTCCTGCCCTTGGTTGTCCTGCCGTATCTTATCAGAGTAATTGGTATAGAAAAGTTCGGCTTAATTGCCTTTGCCCAAAGCTTAGTACAATATTTTATGATTCTTACTGATTACGGATTCAGCCTGTCGGCCACCAGAAAGATATCGCTTTGCAAAGATTGCCAAACACAAACAAGTGCTATCTTTTCTTCTGTAATGACAGTTAAGCTCCTGCTTGCGGGATTAAGCTTCTTAATATTATGTATGATTATGTATTTTGTGCCCAGATTTAGAAATGACTGGCTGGTTTATATTTTAAGTTTCGGCGCAGTAGTTGGCAACACGCTTTTCCCGGTGTGGTTTTTCCAAGGCAAAGAGAAAATGAGCTATATAACACTAATTAATGTAATCGGCGGGATCACTTATGCGATATGCATCTTTATCTTTATAAAAGGCCCCAAGGATTATTTATTACTACCGATATTAAACTCGCTATTATTCATAATCGGTGGAATATTTGGGCTGTATATTGCTTTTAGCAAATTCAAGCTGGAGTTCATTTTTCAAAAATATACTGATATAAAGAATGAACTAAAAACAGGTTGGGATATTTTTATCTCTACCGTATCTATAAATGCCTATACCACTACGCGTATTTTTGCCGTTGGCCTGTTTACCAACAATACCATTACCGGATATTTCTCGCTTGCCGAAAGAATAGCTAACTTTATCCAAACCTTCCCAATGGATTCGTTTTCCCGTGCCGTATTCCCTAGGATCAGCAAAGTTTTCGCCAGGAACAAAAAAAGAGCATTGGCCATAATGCAAAGAATCCAGTTTGGCATTACATCAGGCTTTATAGTCAGCCTCCCCATTACTTACTTTATTGCTCCATGGATTATCCGTTTTGCCTGCGGCAGTGCGCATCAGGAAGCAGTGGCTACCTTGAGGTTATTGCTTGTAGCTGTGTTTTTCGTAGGGGCTAATGCCTTCAGAGTACAGTTCCTGCTTGTTGCCGGTAAGCCTGATTTTTACGCAAAAATTCATGTAGCCGCAGCAATTATCGGTTCACCGCTTATATTCCTGTTAATACAGAAATTCTCTTATTTGGGGGCAGCGCTGGCAACGGTTTTGACTGAGGCGGGGGTATTTACGATTACCTGGATTACTATTAAAAAGCTGGCAAAGGAAATCTCACAGTAATAATCAGGGTTTTAACAGCCTTTTTCCTTCGTAAATTAAACCTATATCCGTAAACAAAATCTGGCTACTTCGTTTATAGCTGGTGGCGGAGAGTGGCCCTGCTCCGCTATCGCTTCGCAGGACTGCCTCTCGGACACTGGTGGCGGAGAGTGGATTTAAACCACCGACCAAGCGGGTATGAGCCGCGTGCTCTATCAGGCTGAGCTACTCCGCCAAAAATTACTTCAAACCTATCAATCGCTAATCACGCGGCTTGTTTTAAGTATCAAGCCGTAAGATATTTTCTTATGCGGCGCAGTCCTCCCGAAACTGCAAACTTGCGAGGAGAGCCGCGTGCTCTATCAGGCTGAGCTACTCCGCCAAAAATTACTTCAAACCTATCAATCGCTAATCACGCGGCTTGTTTTAAGTATCAAGCCGT
>JAHJCJ010000085.1 GCA_018812825.1 Candidatus Omnitrophota bacterium | reverse complement strand
TGATGATGCATAATAATCGGAATAACCGGACGCAGGATCTGTAAGGGCCTTAAAATCTGCGCCCCTTTAGCGGGATGCCTTTTAATGATATCATATTCTTCAGAAGTAAGCTTAGTGGCTTTAGTTAATATTTCTGCAGGTATATCAATTTTTCCAGTATCATGCAGTAAGCTGGCGTATTTAAGGCTTTCAATTTGTTTTTCCCCCAGGTGGATCTCGCAGCCCAAGGCGCAAACTAATTTACTAAAATGTGGCGAATGCGTATATTCCTGTGGCACACGGGTATTTAACAAAGTAACTAACGATTTAATGCTGCCAAAAACTATTTTTTGCTGCTCTTCATAAAGCTGCAGGTTTTTAATCCCAATCACCGCCTGCTCCGCCATATTCATAAGCATCTCCTGGTCAAACTTATCAAACGGCTGATGGACTTTAATGCGTTTTACAATAATAAAACCCAATACGTCTTCACAGATAAGCGGAACACCAAGGAGATTGCTTTTTCTAACTGCAGATGAACTCTTAATGATTTTTTCTTCAATTCTGCCACTGACCCTGGACTTTTTATCAACAATCACTTTCTTATTGTCTTTAATTAAACATTTAATATTAGAGTATTTCTTGCTCGAATCCAATAAAACAATCAGGCAATATTGGGCATTAAAAAATTGGCAAAATAACCTGCCCATGCGGCTGGCTAATTCCTTAAGCTCATAAGTTGAGTTAAGCAAACGGTAAATACTATGCACCGCGGATACTAAAAACCTATACTTTTTCGTAGGGGTTGAATAATTTCTTATATTCATCTAGGCAATAGCGGTCAGTCATACCAGCTATATAATCACAAACTGCCCGCTTTACTCCTTCCTTGGAAATCCTAAGCTGTATTTCAGAGGGTAGTTGTTTAGGCCGTGCAGCATACTCACAAAACAACTCCCGGATAAAACGCTTGGCTTTAATACTCATGCGCATAACCCGGTATTGATGATAAAGCCTTTGCATGAGAAACTGCCGAAGCGGTTTTCTTAATTCTTTGATCTTTTCACTAAAATCTACTATTTTATAATTAATCTTCTGCAGTTGAGCATAATTATTAATCTTAAGCCGGGAAATAAAACTTTGGGTATGCTCAATCAAATCCGTAACCTGTAGGTCAATTAACCCCCGGATAATCAGGTACTTCCGACTAGTAAGATCAATTTTAGCATATTTTTGGTTAATTTTGCGATTTATTTTCTCCCAAATTTCAAGCCCTTCCAGATCCCTTTCCTTTATCAATCCCGAAGTAAGGCCATCATCCAAGTCATGATTATCATAAGCAATTTCATCTGCAGCATCAACTAACTGAGTCTCTAATGAAGGCATTTTCTTAGGAGAAAATCCTTTGGCTTTAACCGCAACGTCAAAAACTGATGAGTGTTTAATTATCCCCTCTCTTACCTCCCAACTTAAATTTAAGCCTGGAAATTCCGGATAGCGCTCCTCTAAGTAATCTACCACTCTTAAACCCTGCTGATTGTGGTTAAACCCTCCGTATTTAGCCATCAATTCATTAAGCGCCTCTTCTCCGGAGTGGCCAAAAGGAGTATGCCCCAAATCATGGGCTAAAGCAATCGCCTCAGTTAAATCTGTATTTAAACGCAATGCCCAGGCAATGGTACGTGAAATCTGGGAAACTTCAATACTGTGAGTCAGGCGGGTACGGTAATAATCTCCTTCATGGTTGACAAAAACCTGGGTCTTATATTCTAATCTTCTGAAAGCAGCAGAATGTATTATGCGGTCGCGGTCGCGCTGATAACATGATCTATAAGGATGCTCCTCTTCTTTATGCACGCGGCCAAGCGAATTACAACTCTTGGCAGCATAAGAGGCAAGAAATCTATCTTCAAATTCTTTAATCTTATTTGTCGGCATTTCTTAAAGACCTGGCTAATTCACCTAAAGATTGTGAAATAATCTTAGTATTTGAAATAACAGGCATAAAATTAGTATCACCTGCCCAGCGCGGAACAATATGCATATGCAGGTGAGCGGTAATGCCGGCTCCTGCTGTACGGGTGAGGTTAAAACCTATATTATATCCTTGCGGCTGCAGGACCTTTTGTAGTAACGCTTTTGCCCTATTCAAACATTTAAATAAATCCAGAACTTCTTCCTGCCGCAATTGAGATATGTCGCGGATATGCCTCAGAGGAGAAACCAGGAGGTGCCCGTTATTATAAGGATAAATATTTAACATAACAATAGTAAGCCGACTCTTAAAAATTACGTAGTCTTTAGCAATATTGTTTTTCGCACGACAGAAAATACACCCTTTTTTCCTTTTTTTCCCGCTTATATAATTAATCCTCCATGGAGCCCAAAGTTTATTCATTTTTGAATCTTAATTACCCTTGCATTAATTTCTTTGTTAATCTCGATTATGCCGTAAGAGTTATACTCTAGCGTAAAATCAGTTGCACTGCCTGGGTTAAAAAACAATACCTTGTCTATAAATTCATTCATCGGTTTATGCGAATGCCCAAAAACAATAATATCAGGATGCTCCTCCTTAAAAGAGTTTTTAAGCAGCTCGACTAGATTCAAAGCAGATCCGCAGCCATGTATAAGGCCTACGCTATAACCTGAAATTTCAAAAACTTGCTTTGTCGGGTATTTCTTTCTCACTGCTTCCTGGTCCATGTTTCCGGCTACGGCAACTACTTTTGGACAGGCAGATTTTAATTCATCAATTACCCGTAAATCCACCATATCTCAGGCATGCATAACCATATCCATCTGCTTAAAAACATCAAGTATGATTCCAGGAATATGCTCAGATTTATTCGCAATATGCGTATCAGAAATTACTCCTATTTTCAAGCGATCACCCGTGGTTTCGAGAACAAATCCAATATTTGGTTTAAGCTGTTTAAATCCCAGGTCCAGACCTTTTCCTCTAACGCCCTCAGCCTGGCATTGGGACCAACTTCCTTTAAAGTAACGATGATCTTGCGTTGTGATTTATGATGGTATTTTTTACACTCTTTGGAAAACTCAGCGATATCCTGTTCGGTAAGGGCATCGGATTTAATCGCCATAATCCATAGCGAATCGCTGGAGCGGCCCAATAAACCGTCTTTTAGAAAACGGTAGTTAAATGCCAACGCCTTTACCTCGCGGAAATGATTAAGCCTGATTTTCTTGCGTTCAATCTGCATAAGGTCATCTTCAAATAACTGCAATAGCTCAAATACGCGATTAGAGAGCGGTTTTTGTGATTGTTTCAAGAACTCACGAATAAGTTCTTCTATACTGTCATGAAATTTTTCTTTCTGATTCTTGGCATCGTACGATAAAGAGTGCATTTTCTCTTGGTAAACAAAACGCATCCAATAAGCAAATAAGCGGTCGCTTACTTTAAGAAAATCTCCGCTTCGCGCAATAGCATCCAACTCTAGAAGGTAGTTAATCCTGGAGGAAAGTTCTTTTTTTTGCTTATGCATAATATGGGCGATATCTTTAATACGGTTGCGCCCACTGGCAACTAAATATAATATAGAGATATAATCATTACTGGCAGAAGAATCCAGAAAGCGCTTGATATAATTAGAGAACCTTTGGTTAAGGATCCCCGCGGTATTAAACAGCAGGTCCTCAAGAATATCTGCAAGATTGATATAAGCATCCCTCTCATGGCCCTCTGGTCTATTAGATAAGGCATTTGATATAAGTTCTAGATAAAGTGGATAGCCGCCAGTAAAGTTAATTATAAAATCTTTTAAACCTGGATTCATTTTGAGTCCGGGTAAGCGATGGTCAAGGTAGCGGCCGCTAGTATGCATGTCAAAAGGCTCTACATTAATTACTTCAAAATTTCCGAATAGCAAAGAAAGCTGCTTGGAAAGGATAACTCTGGCTTTAAACATCATTGAGCTGGTTATAGCATATAGGGTATTTTTCTGCAGGATAAGCAGTTTACTCCACTCCCGGTATAAATTATTAACGCCGATATTCTCCAAATTATGAAATTCATCTAGGAAAAGAACGGTAAATTTACCTGTTTCTTGGTAGATTAATTAAGGAAGGCTGAAAAGTTCAGTGATGATATTTAACTTTTTTCTTCGGGACAGCTCATTAAGTATGGAGTTTATCTTAAGCACCGTATTAGGGATATAGCTGGAAGATTTGGTAACCAGAAAATCCATGTCTTCTCTTAATGTCAATCCGCTGTTTAAGAGAAAATTATATAGCAAGGCGCCGATGAACCTTTTAGCAAAATCTTGAAATGACTCAGGCCTTACCTCCAAAAATACTGTAATTATCCGCGGGTCATAAAATTTATCCAGGAACTTATAAACGATGCTGGTTTTTCCGACATTCTCTTCGCCGATAATAGCGATATTCTGCCGGTAGCCTTCCTTCAGGCTACTGATACGTTTTTGTAATATTTCTAAATAATTCCTTCGGTCAAAAAATTTATCTTTTATCATGGCAAATAAAACAAAGGATTCTGTGGCATAGTACCCTTACGGATTTCAAAGTGCAGGTAATTATTTTTACCCCTAACAGTTGAACCGATGCGCCCAATCAATGCTCCTCTTTGTACGTTTTCTCCTGGCCGGACAAAAAACTCTGAAAGCCTCGAATAAATACTGCGCAGGCCATTTCCATGGTCAATAATTACAGTTTTACCAAAATTACCAAAATTAGCAGCATAAAAAACTACCTTTCCGCTGCGCGATGCTAAAATGTCAGCATCTATAGAAACTTGGATATTAATTCCCTTGTTGATTAAATTTTGATAGTTAGTCCCAAAAACAGATACTATTTTTCCTTTTAAAGGCCAGATAAAATCATCTACGTTGGAAAATACCGGCTCACTCAAAGGTTTTGAACGATTAGGTATTATCAATACCTGGCCGATTTCAATAATAGCATCCTCTGAAATATTATTTGCCCGCAGGATATCATCTATATCCACATTATACATTCTGGATATCCTCCAGAGTGTTTGTTTTGGCTCTACACGATGATGTAACCCAGGAATAGCTTGACTAGAAATAGGCGGCTTTAGGCCTGTATAAGTCGGGGTACTGGTGCAACCGGATACAACCAAAATCATTAGAATTAAAATTATTTTTTTCATCATCCTCGCATTTTATCTACTAACGCCTGCAGGCAGGCATCTGCTAACTTTTTAAGCGGGTGAGCGGAATCGAACCGCCATATGCAGCTTGGGAAGCTGCCATTCTACCACTGAATTACACCCGCGTTACCAAACGCGCACCCGCGCAAAACAAATCAGCGCGGGGTGCTGTAAGTTACCAAACGCGCACCCGCGCAAAACAAATCAGCGCGGGGTGCTGTAAGTTACCAAACGCGCACCCGCGCAAAACAAATCAGCGCGGGGTGCTGCAAACTACTATTTATTCGAACATTCCTCCATAAGTTTAATAGAGCAATATTTCCCGCACATCGTGCATACATCAGAAAACCTGGGCTTACTAGATAGCCGGTATTCTCTTGCCTTCTCGGGGTCAATAGATAGCTGAATTTGTTTTTTCCAGTCCCTTGCCTTTCGAGCAGCGGAAATATTCTTATCCCAGTCTATAGCCAGCTTCTTGCGCTTAACCAAGTCTCCGGCATGAGCAGCAATACGCGAAGCAACTACCCCCTCCCGTACATCGCTAATTGTTGGGTGGCGCAGATGTTCAGCCGGAGTTACATAACAAAGAAAATCCGCGCCATAGCTGGCAGCTAAGGCGCCTCCGATCGCAGAAGTAATATGATCATATCCAGGGGCAACATCGGTTACCAAAGGACCCAAAACATAGAAAGGAGCTCCATCGCAATACCTCTTCTCTAAAAGGATATTTTTCTTAATCTGGTCTAATGGGACATGGCCTGGACCCTCAATCATAACCTGCACACCTCTTGCCTTAGCACGTTTTGCTAATACGCCAAGAATTTTTAACTCTGTAATCTGCGCTTTATCTGTCGCATCTAAAATTGAACCCGGCCTTAATCCATCACCCAGACTCAAAGTTACATCATATTTATTAGCAATATCCAGAATTTGCTCAAAATGCGAATAAAAAGGATTTTCTTTATTGTGATATTTTATCCAATTAGCAATGATTGCCCCGCCGCGCGAGACAAGACCCATCAGCCTTTTTTGTTTTTCTAAAACTTTAAAGCTCCTGCGCGTTACCCCACAGTGTATAGTAAAAAAATCAACTCCCTGTTTGGCCTGTTCATTTAGTATATCCAGTATATCGAGCGCATTGAATTTAATAAAATTATTATTTTTTTCCTGCGCCCTAACAGCTACTTCATATACGGGCACAGTGCCCACGGGAACACTTGAATATTTTAAAACCTCCTGCCTCATCCTGTTTAAGTCTCCTCCTACGCTTAAATCCATTAGCGCATCTGCCCCATGCTTTATAGCAACCTTGAGCTTCTCTATTTCATCAGCAATACGAGATTCATCCGTAGAGGTACCGATATTAGCATTAACCTTAGTAGTTAACGTGCTGCCTACTGCACAGGGTTTTTTAATCTTATGATTTTTATTTAAAGGGATGACAGCTTTGCCTTGGTGAATAAGCCTCATGAGCTCAGCCGGCTTAACGCCTTCAAGCCGAGCGACTTTGCGCATAACTTCGGTTATGATATTTTTCTTTGCGTATTCCAGTTGGGTCATTTTACTTTAAGCAACTTTCGTTAATTTTATTGGATAATTGGCTTGCCGCACGATTAGGATGATTAGCTTTTAAAATTGCCCGGCATACTGCGATACGCCTTGCTCCGGCAGCAATAATCTCCTTTATATTGTCCGCATGAATATTACCGATAGCAAAATAAGGGATCTTTATCTTGTCTTTTAGCTGCCGCAAGACCTTTAAACCAATTGCCCTATATTCAGGTTTAGTGGCAGAAGGATATATCGGGCCAATGCCTATATAATCCGCTCCTTCTTTTTGCGCTTTCAAAGCCTGGCGCAGGTTATGACAAGATATGCCGATAATTTTATCCTTACCTAGTAATTTCCTGGCCTGCCTTAACGGAAGATCTTGTTGCCCAAGATGCACTCCGTCAGCCCCGGAAAGAAGAGCTACATCGATGTAATCATTAATAATAAAGAGCGTTTTGGTTTTGCTTAGGCGTTTTGTCAGTTTATTCGCCAAACTTAATACATGCGATTTATCAGAAACTTTATCCCGCAATTGGATTATCCCAACCCCACAAAAAGACAGTCTAGTAACACCCGGCCGATCTAGAATCAGGTAAAGAAGAGATTTTTTTAAAAGAATCCTTTTCGATTTCATAAACTTTATACCTGAGTTGTTTAAAACATAAGGCGGCTTCGGCATCTACTAGCTTACTAAACTCTTCAAGTACACGTAAAGATTCTTTAACCCTTTGGATATTCGCCCAGAAAATATCTTTACAGCTGTCGCGTTTAAGTTCATCACGGGAGTTTAACCTTCCAACATCGCCATTACTATTACGTTCTTTAAATAGTACAGAGGCAGGATAAGTTTTTTTAATAATACCATCGATTCCATGCCTGGTTTTCTTAAAGCTCAGCGTAAGTTTATGATTATCCAGAATAAACCGAGTTATTTCCTCGCAAACTCGTAACCCCTCTTTGGCCCGGTTCAAGTTGGCGTCAATTATACGATGAATATTGAGCAGCTTATTCTTTCGGGAAACCCTGGATAATTTTTTCAATTATTGCACTAGTTGATCTGCCCTTAACTAATTTAATAGTGATAACCTTTCCGCCGTAACTTTCTACAAAATCTGCTCCTACAATTCTTTTTTTGCTCCAGTCAGAGCCTTTAATCAAGATATCTGGTTTAAGCGCTTTAATTACTTTAAGCGGGTTATCTTCTTTAAACATAACTACAAAATCTACGCATCCTAGCGCAGCTACTACTTTTAAGCGATCGGCCTGTCTAACCACCGGACGATTCTTAGCCTTAATCTTTTTAATAGAGGAGTCATTATTAACCGCTACAACCAGATAATCTCCTTTAGCCTTAGCATCCTGCAAGTATTTGGTATGGCCATAATGCAATATGTCAAAACAACCATTGGTAAAAACTATACGCTTACCATTCTGCTTAAATCGCGCTACTTTGCGCTTGAGGCTGGAAAGCGAGATTATTTTTATTCCTGGCAAAGCTCTTGCTCGATCATTTCGCATATTATGTGGGCAATGGTAATGTGCGCTTCCTGAATTCTTGCGGTTATCTTAGAAGGAACTAACAGGGATAAATCTGCCAGCTTTACAATATCCCCTCCGTCTCCGCCGGTTAAAGCAACAGTTTTAATCCCCATCTTTTTAGCCTGTTTAATCCCTAAAGCTACGCTTTTTGCCTTTCCACTAGTGGATATCCCCAAGACTACATCATTTTTTTTCCCTAAAGCTTCCACTTGCCTGGAAAAAACTACATCATAACCATAGTCATTAGCCAAAGAGGTGAGTATTGAGGTGTTAACAGTCAAGGCAATCCCAGCTAATGCCGAACGGTCCTTTTTAAAACGGCCGACAAGCTCTGCGGCAATATGCTGACTGTCGCTGGCTGAACCACCGTTGCCAAAAACAATTACCTTACCTCCCTTCTTAAGGCAATCAACCATAAGCTGTGAAATTTCAACAATCGATTCTACCTGGTTGCGGAGAATCTCTTCTTTGACCTGAATACTTTCTAAAAGTATATCTTTAATTTTCTCTCGCATTTTTTCTTCCTCCATGGGGAGGACACCCAGGCAATACTCGCCAGGAGGCGACACTGGCCAATTGCGTTTGGGCCAGGCGCATATCAGCGCGGGGTGCCTCTACATCTTATCCAAAAATCTCTCTCTTTATCCAAAGAAAACCTTAGCAATATCATAAAGCTCCATATCAACCGTCTTTAAAGCCTTCACTGCTTCCTCAAGCGGAACATCAATAATCTTGATACCTGCTAAAGCTACCATTCTACCAAATTTCTTATTTTTAATTAGTTCTACTGCTTTTACTCCAAAGCGCGTGCCTAATATGCGATCAAACGCAGTAGGTGAACCGCCTCTTTGTATGTGGCCTAAGACGCTAACCCTGGTTTCAAAACCGGTTCTTTTTTCAATTTGCGCGGC
>JAHJCJ010000084.1 GCA_018812825.1 Candidatus Omnitrophota bacterium | reverse complement strand
TCACCCAATCTAAGTGGAAGGATTGGTGTGCCGCTTTCTGCGTTTCACCCAATCTAAGTGGAAGGATTGGTGTGCCGCTTTCTGCGTTTCACCCAATCTAAGTGGAAGGATTGGTGTGCCGCTTTCTGCGGCAATATAATATAACGACATGGCCAAGAAAATTTTTATTGCAGCTACGATGCAGAATGACGGCAAGACCACGGTGTCGCTGGGCCTTATTGCAGCGTTAAAGAAACATTTTGGAAGACTGCGTTTTATAAAACCCATAGGGCAGAAATACCTGTTGGAGCAGGGTTATACGGTGGATGAGGACTCTGTTTTGATAGAAGAGGTGTTTGGGGTAAAATGCAGCGAATGCACCATTAAAGATATGTCGCCTATTACTATAGAAAAGGGATTTACCGAACGCTATATAGAAAATGGCCCGGCGCAAGATTATGCTAAGTTGATAAAAAATTCTTACGAAACATTGGCAAGGAATGCAGACCTTGTTATCATTGAGGGTACTGGTCATGCGGGCGTTGGTTCGGTCATCGATCTCTCGAATGCCTCAGTTGCCAGTCTTCTTGGTGCCGATGTGATTTTGATATCATCTGGCGGCATAGGTAAACCTATAGATGAGATTATGCTCAATAAAGCTCTTTTCGATAGAGAGGGCGTAAATTTAGCCGGTGTTATCGTCAACAAAGTTTTGCCTGAGAGATATGATAAAGTTGCCCGGCTGGTAAGGATGGGGTTAGAGAAAAAAGGTCTCAATGTTTTAGGTGTATTACCATATCAGAAGATACTCGATATGCCAACAATGTGTGAAATAAGGGAATGGTTAAATATCGATAGGTTTCTTACCGGTGACGATCTGGATTTGCAGATAGAGCATGTTTTAGTTGGTGCTATGGAGGTGCATGCTGCATTGAAATTCATAGAGAATAATACGATGATGATAATACCCGGTGACAGGATCGATATGATCCAAGCGGTTTGCCAGATACATATGGGAAAATTGGCAAAGAATTGCAGAATCTCTGGAATTGTGCTGAGCGGAGGAATCATGCCGGAAGCAGATATTCTTAACCTGCTTGCGGATTCGGGGATTCCTACGCTACTTGCTAAGGAGGATACTTATTCCGTAGCGCTGCGCGTCAATTCCCTTATTCCTAAGCTCAAATCACAAGATATTCATAAGATAAAACTTATTATCGATATTGTTGAGAAGTATGTTGACATAGATAAGGTTCTTGCTAGCCTAAAATAGCATTAAAAACTGAGCCCTCATGATTAAAGCTTCGGAGGGTCATGGAGGCTTTAATGCTGGATAAGCGATGCGAGTGTATCTTTCTCGGATGATACCTGGTGTATTACATCTAGTTGCAATACGGTTGGGTGTAAATTAGTTGTTTGTAGAGAGTGTTTTTACGGTCGATCGCATAGATTAATTTTATTTACATAATATAGGCCATTTAACAGTTGTAGTTTTATAAGACTCGTTAAATTTTCCTTGACGTAGGCATATTAAGTATATATAATTAATAAAAGAAAATGAATATTCGCTTCCAGCCCAAAGTCATACTTATTACAATCATTACATTATGCATTTTTTGTTTTGACGGATTGCTTTTTGCCCAAGAGGAATTGGGCGATTCCTCAAGCAAAGAAATCATAGGGGCATTCTCGGATCAAGCCAGGAAGTATCGTGAAGAGGGCCTGGAAAATCAACGTGTGGGAAATCTGCCTGCGGCGATGAGTTTATATCAGAAGGCTATTGCGTTGGATCCGGCTTATGCGGTTGCCTACAATGATTTAGGTGTTATTTACGAAGCAGCCGGTTTTACCGATCGGGCAAAGGAAAGTTATTTTAAGGCAATCAAGGTTGATCCTGCTTATTTAAGCGCTTATACTAATATAGCACTTCTTTATGAAGAACAGCGGGATTTGGAGAGAGCGGCATTTTATTGGGCTAAAAGGGCAGAGTTAGGTTCTTTAGACGATCCCTGGACCCAGAAGGCAGCAAGCCGATTTAAGGATATCCGTACGGTTTTATCAAACAGACCGGTTGCTGATGCACGCGAGGAAGATATTTTAGGTTTGATTAAAGATGTTTCAGTATACAAATCCGTGTTCAATAAAGCTGACAAGGTGCAAGCCCAGAATCATTTACGTAAAGCCAACCAATATTATAAGAAAAGGAAATTGACTGTGGCAATCAAAGAAGCATTACAAGCCCAAGATTTAGATCAGGCTAACTCGGAAATTAAGGAGTTTATTGAAAAGATAGATGCAGATCCGGCTAGTGCTGCTGCCTACAATGATTTAGGTGTTATTTACGAAGCAGCCGGTTTTCCTGATCGGGCAGAGGAGAGTTATCTGAAGGCAGTCAGGTTTGATCCCACATTATTAAGCGCCTATGTTAATATAGCGCTTTTTTATGAAAAGCAGCGCGATTTGGAGAAGGCGGAATTTTATTGGGCAAAGCGCGCAGAGTTAGGTTCGCCGGATAACCCTTGGAAGCAAAGGGCAGCTAATCGGGTTAAAGATATCCTCACGGTTTTATCCAGTAGCCCGCTTGCCGATGCCCGAGAATCAGAGGTGTTAGGATTAATCAGGGATGTTGCAAAGTATAAATCTACGGTTAATAGAAACGATAAAGCGCTTGCCCGGGATCACTTTAATAGAGCCAAGCAGAATTTTAACAGAGGAGATTTGGCTACGGCAATCAAGGAGGCTTTAGACGCTCAGTATTTAGACCAGGATAATCCAGAGATTGAAGCATTTATTGAAAAGGCAGAGTTAAGAGCTCTGTCGCGCTAGAAGCGTACTGCAAAAACTCTTTCCCTATATTGAATTCCTTTTATACTTTCGCGGTTAGAAAATGCAACATTTATAGCACAGTTGATTTTAACTGCTCAAGTATTCTGCCCTTAGGAATCTAGGGTGGGCCCCATATTTAGTTATGGCTAAAGAAAATTTATTTTTGATTGACGCGACTGCATTTTGCTACCGGGCTTTTTATGCCTTAAGCGGCTTGAGCACCGCCGCCGGACAACCTACGAATGCGGTTTATGGTTTTTTAAATATTCTCAATAAGATTTTAAAGGAGCAGAAACCGGATTACATAATCTGTTGTTTTGATGTTTCACGGGATACCTTTCGCTTACAGAAGTTCGCGCAATACAAAATGCAAAGGCCGGAAATGCCCGATGGCCTAAGCAGCCAGATACCTATAATTAAGGAGATTATCAGTGCATACGGTATCCCTATTTCTGAAAAGAAAGGTTTTGAGGCGGATGATATTATCGCTGAGCTTGCCAGAAAAGCCGCGGCTAAGAAGATGCGCGTTACGATCGTAAGCAGCGATAAAGATATCCTGCAATTAGTGAACAGCCGAATTTCGGTATTTAACCCTTATAAAGATAACGGGGTGCTTTATGATACGGAGAAAGTTAAGGAATCTTTTGGGGTTAGTCCGGAGATGACCGCAGATATCATCGCGCTTATGGGCGATGATGCAGATAATATTCCGGGGGTCCCGGGTATCGGTGAGAAAACCGCAGGAAAACTAATTCTGGAATTTGGTTCTTTGAATAAACTGCTTAAAAATGTTGTTAAAGTCAAGCCTGAGAAAATTAGAGAGGCAATATCAGGGCACCTTGAACGTATAAAATTGAACAAAGAGTTGATAGGGCTAAATGAGCGGGTGGGCATGGAACTGGATTTAAAGAAGGCTAAGCTTGGCGATCCGGATTATAAGGAACTAGGGAGGATTTTTAAGAAGCTGGAGTTTAAGAGCTTGCTTAAAGAGCTTCCTGGTATGCAAGATGAGATGCTTGAAGTTAAATTGTATAATTCTGATCCGGGAGAATTAAAAGATTTACTGAGGCATGTTGATGAGCTTGTGCTCTATGCTGATAAGCCAGGAGATTTATTTTTTGCCATAGAAGACAAAATATTCAGCGCTAAGTCATGCGCAGAAGAACTGGCTGCGGCAATAAGCAATGGCCGGATAAGAAAAACAGGGTATGATCTTAAAAAACTTAAAGTTTCTCTTTTTAAAAAAGGCCTGATTTTAAATGGCTTGGATTTTGATGTTATGATTGCTGCTTATTTGTTGAATCCCTCACGGGCAAGCTATGCGCTTGTCGACCTGGCGTTAGAAAACACGGGGGAGTTCATTCGCGAGGAAAGCCTGGAAACAAAAAACGGGTTGGCTTTGGTGCTCAAATTAAAGCCTATGCTCAAATCAGCCTTAGAAGAAAAATGTTTGTTACAGCTGTTTGTTGAGCTAGAGATGCCTTTAGTCAGCGTCCTGGCGCAAATGGAGCAGGATGGGATCAAGCTGGATTTAAAATTACTTAAAGAGCTTTCACGAGATATTGAAAAGAGGCTGATAAAATTAATTGCGGATATTTATGAGGCAAGCGGAACACAATTTAATATCAATTCTCCGAAACAGCTAGGCCAGGTTTTATTTGAAAAGCTATCCCTTCCGGTGATTAAGAGAACAAAAACCGGTCCTTCTACTGATGAAGAAGTGCTCAGGTGTCTAAGCGATAAACATGCGCTTCCAGTGCTGTTATTGGAGTACCGGCAGTTGACTAAATTAAAAAATACTTATGTTGACGCTCTGCCTAAGTTGGTAAACCCTGAAACAGATAGGGTGCATACGTCTTTTAATCAGACAGGAACCGAAACAGGAAGGCTTAGTTCGAGCAATCCTAATCTTCAGAATATTCCGATTAAGACAGAGATCGGCAGTAAGATACGCCAGGCAATTATTGCCTCAGGTAAAGATAATTGCCTGCTATCTTGTGATTATTCGCAGATAGAGTTAAGGGTGCTGGCGCATCTTTGCGGCGATAAAACTTTGGTCGAGGCTTTTCATAATAACCAGGATGTACATCGGTTGACTGCTTCACTGATTTATAATCTCGCTGAGCGAGAGGTGGTTGATAATATGCGCGAGGTAGCTAAAAGAGTGAATTTCGGCATTATCTACGGTCAGAGTGCCTATGGCTTAGGCAAAGATTTGAGGATATCGGTTAATCAGGCCCAGGATTTTATTGATGCTTATTTCTTACGTTACCCTAAGGTAAGAGTTTTTATTGATGCCCAGATTAATAAGGCAAGGACTGAGGGGTTTGTCACGACACTTATGGGCAGGAGAAGATATATCCCTGAGATCAATAGTAGAAATATGGGCATCCGGCAGTTTGCCGAGCGCCAAGCGGTAAATACCCCTATTCAGGGTACTGCCAGTGATTTAATTAAACTGGCAATGGTTAAGATATCCGAACAGATAAAAGATAGAGGCTTAAAGAGTAAGATGATCCTGCAGATTCACGATGAGCTGATTTTTGATTTACCGGTTACTGAACTGGGTATTTTAACCGGGTTGGTAAAAGAAAAGATGGAGCAGGTAAAGAAGCTGGAAGTGCCGATAAAAATAGATATGAAAAAAGGTAAAAACTGGCTCGATATGGAGACTGTTGAATGAAGATAGCGATGGTAGCTTCTGAGGTTGTGCCTTTTGCTAAAACCGGTGGACTTGCCGATGTGGTGGGCGCCTTGCCGTTAGCTTTAAATGATTGCGGGCAAGAAGTAATTATTATTATGCCTAAATATAAATGCATAACGGATAGTAAGTTTAGGGTCAGCAGGGTTTCTAAAGATGTGTCATCTGCAAACATAGGCGAGAATATAAAAGTTTATTTTATGGAGAATGATTTATATTTTAATCGTGATGGCCTGTATATGAATAAAGACGGAGACTATAAAGATAATCTGGAGAGGTTTGCTTTCTTCTGCCGCCGGGCGCTGGACTGGTTAAAAGAAATAGATTTTGCCGCTGATATCCTGCATTTACACGACTGGCAGGCAAGCCTTACAGCTGTTTATTTAAAAAACCTATACTCTAAAGAGCCTTTTTATAGCAGGATGAAAAGCATCCTGACTATTCATAACCTTGGGTATCAAGGGCTATTTCCTAAAAATGAATTTGCAAAGCTGGGTTTAGAGAGCAGTCTTTTTAGTGTTTCTGGTCTCGAATTTTATAATCAAATCAACCTGTTAAAGGGCGGAATAATTTTCTCTGATTTTATCAATACGGTCAGCCCTACCTATGCCAAAGAGATCCAGACAGAAGAGCTTGGTTTTGGTTTGGATGGCCTCTTAAAGCAGCGCAAGAATGTTTTAAGCGGGATAGTTAACGGGTTGGATTATTATGTTTGGGATCCTAATACGGACAGGTTCATTGTGCAGAATTTCTCCGCGCGGAACATAGAAGATAAAAGTTTTAACAAGGAAAAACTGCAGGCAATATGTGGTCTGCCGGTAAATAAAGATATTCCTGTTTTAGGGGTTGTCTCACGTTTGGTGGAAGCAAAAGGTTTTGATATCCTTGCCCAGAGTTTAGATGAAATATGCAAAATGAACGTACAAATAGTTATTTTAGGTACCGGAGACTTAAAATATCATCAGATTCTTGGGGCGGCGCAGAAGAGATACCCGAGCATAATATCGTTAAATTTAAAGTTTGATGATCCTCTAGCGCATAAGATTTATGCTGGCAGCGATATTTTTCTTATGCTTTCAAAGTACGAGCCATGTGGGCTTGGGCAGTTAATCAGCTTGCACTATGGAACAATTCCTTTGGTTTTTAAGACAGGGGGCCTGGCGGATACGATAAATAAGAATAATGGTTTTGTTTTTACCAACTATACCAAGGAAGAGTTTATTAGGCTTGTTAAGAAAGTGGCGGTTATTTTTCAAGACAAGAAGAAATGGATGCGCTTGATAAATAATGCCATGAAATGCAATTTTTCCTGGGAAGATTCTGCTAAAAAGTATATCCAGCTATATGCTCAAGCAAAAGAAAAGTAAATTAGTTTTAGGGGTCACCGGCAGTATAGGCTCTGGCAAAAGCACCGTAGCCAGGATGTTTAAACATAAGGACTGCCAGCTTATTGACGCCGATTGCCTGGGGCATGGCCTTATGTCTATCGGCACCGGCGTTTATAGGAAGATTATAAAATCGTTCGGCCGGGGAATCCTCAAGCCGGATAATTCAATTGACCGGGCTAAGTTGGCCAGGATAGCTTTTGCCAATCAAGCGGCCTTAACCAGGCTTAACAATATCGTTCATCAAGCGGTTATTGCAGAGATAAAACGGCGTATTAAGAGTTCAGGAAAGAAGGCTATAATCCTGGATGCCGCTTTGATTATTGAGGCGGGCTTAAGGAAAATGGTTGATAAATTAGTAGTAGTTAAGGCTAGCAGGCAGCAGCAGATTTTACGCAGCCAAAAGAGACTTGCCTTAAGTAAAAATGAGATTTCCAGAAGGATAAAATATCAGATTTCGCAAAACGCAAAATTGCGCCTAGCGGATTTTATAATAGATAACAGCGGTAAAATCAGTAAAACTCGGAAACAGGTTTCCGAAATAAGGAGGAAGTTGTGGAGAAACTAGATATTAAGAACCTTAAGGACATGAAAATTGGAGAATTAAATAAGCTGGCCAAAGAATTAAATGCCAACGGCACCAGCGGTTTAAAGAAGCAAGACCTGATTTTTAAGATACTCCAGGCTCAGGCAGAGAAGGAAGGTTTAATGTTCGGGGAGGGCGTATTAGAGATTCTTTCCGAAGGCTTTGGTTTTTTGAGAAGCCCGAATTATAATTATCTTCCCTGTCCGGATGATATTTATATTTCTCCGTCGCAGATCAGGAAATTCGAACTGCGCACAGGGGATACGGTAAGCGGGCAGATTCGTCCACCGAAAGAAGGTGAGAAATATTTTGCTCTGCTTAAAGTGGAGGCGGTTAATTTTGAAAACCCCGAAGAGGTAAAGGAAAAGGTGCTTTTTGATAATCTTACCCCGGTTTATCCGCGCCAGCCGTTTAATTTGGAAACTAAGCCGGATGAGACTTCTATGCGTATTATGAGCTTGCTCGCCCCTATAGGTAAGGGTCAGCGTGGTTTAATCGTTGCCCAGCCATATAGCGGTAAGACTGTTTTATTGCAGAAAATCGCCAATGCTATCACTAGTAACAACCCGGATGTGATTTTGATTGTACTCTTGATTGATGAGCGGCCGGAAGAGGTTACGGATATGCAGCGTAATGTTAAGGGGGAGGTAATCTCGTCCACTTTTGATGAGCCTCCGGAACGGCACGTGCAGGTTGCGGAGATTGTTTTGGAGAAGGCTAAGCGCCTGGTTGAACATAAACGCGATGTAGTAGTTCTTCTGGATAGTATAACCCGTCTGGCGCGCGCTTATAACTCTGTAGTCCCGCACAGCGGCAAGGTTCTTTCAGGAGGTATTGATTCTAATGCTCTACAGAAACCTAAAAGGTTTTTTGGAGCGGCGCGTGCGGTAGATGAAGGCGGAAGTTTAACTATTATTGCTACGGCCTTGGTTGATACCGGAAGCCGCATGGATGAAGTTATCTTTGAAGAATTTAAGGGTACGGGTAACATGGAAACCCAGTTAGACCGCAACTTATTTCAACGCAGGATTTATCCGGCAATTGACATTAAGCGCTCTAACACTCGCCATGAGGAGCTTTTAGTTAAGCCAGATGTGTTGCAGAAGACCTGGATTTTAAGAAAAGTGTTGAATGAATTAAATAATGTGGAAGCCATGGAGTTGTTAATTGAGAAATTAAGTAAGACTAAGAATAACGAAGAGTTCTTAAACAGCATGAACCAGAAATAAGTGAGGACATAATTTATGGAGGCGTAGCCGACATAAATTATCTGTCCGAACTTACCTCGACGGTTGTGCTGCCTCGTTTTGTGGAGCAGTACAGCGAGGATCTTGCCATTATGGATATTATTTATAAGTTATTAATTATGAAAGGGGTAATAAAATGAAAGAGAAGATACATCCTAATTATAAAGAAAGCACAATTGTTTGCGCCTGTGGTGAGACAGTGCACACTCGTTCCACTAAACCAAGTATTCGCGTCGAGATCTGCTCAAAGTGCCATCCGTTTTTTACCGGGAAACAAAAGTTAGTAGATTCTGCTGGGCGCGTGGATAAGTTTATGAAGAAGTACGCAAAAAAATAAGTGAGGACATAATTTATGGAGCGAAGCGACATAAATTATCTGTCCGAACTTATCCTTGCGAGCAGGCGCGAGCAAGGATATTGTTATCCAAATATGGTTATAAAGGTTTAAACCATGAACGAACAACTGGAGAAGATAGAAGCACGTTATCAGGAGTTGGAACAGCTTTTAGCTAACCATGAACAGATTGCTGATCGTGAACAGTATAACAAGCTGGCCAAAGAGCTTTCTGGTATAAAGCCGTTAGTGGTTTTGTATCGTGAGCATAAGAATTTACTTAAAGAAGCTAAGGATCTTGAGGATGTGTTGGCTCAGAAGCACGATAAGGATTTTCAAGATCTGGTGCAGCAGGAAATTAAGGAACTGGCTGTTAAGAAAACGGATATCGAGTCGAAATTAAAGAACATCTTAGCAGGAGAAGATAAGGATGCTGGGCGTGCCTGCATTGTTGAAATCAGGCAGGGTACAGGAGGGGATGAGGCAGGGCTTTTTGCGGCGGATCTTTATCGAATGTATTCTAAATATGCGGATAATAAAGGTTGGACACTTGAGCCTATGTTTGCCAGCACTAATGATGCCGGGGGGATTAAAGAAATTACTTTTAGCGTGAAAGGCAAGGATTCCTTTCGCTGCCTTAAATTTGAAAGCGGGGTGCATCGCGTGCAACGTGTTCCTACTACCGAGGCGCAGGGGCGCATCCATACTTCTACTGCTACGGTCGCGGTCTTGGTTGAGCCGGAAGAGGTTGATTTGGTGATTGAGCCCAAAGATTTAAGAATAGATACTTATCGTTCGAGTGGGCCAGGGGGCCAGCATATGCAGAAGACTGACTCAGCAGTAAGAATTACGCATATTCCGACTGGTACAGTAGTTGCCTGTCAGGATGAACGTTCGCAGATAAAGAATAGGGCTAAGGCAATGAGGGTTTTACGTGCGCGTATTTTAGAGTCTAAAATTGAGGCAGAGGCTAAAAGATTATCCAGCGCAAGAAAAATTCAGATTGGGACCGGAGACCGCAGTGAGAAGATCCGCACCTATAATTTTTCTGATCGCCGGGTTACTGATCACCGAATTAATTTTACTTCGCATCAATTAGAGGCAATTTTAGATGGTCAAATGAATGAGTTATCAGAGGCTTTATTAAAAGCGGAAGAAGAAAAAAGGAATGAGCCCCGCGTTTTCTGATATTTAAATATAAAGAAGATATGTATATTAAAATCATAAAACTAGACAATAAATAAGAAAGAAGGTGACGGGCGAAATCCCGCACCTTCAAGAATATTCAATTAAAATTATAGGGTTTGTATGAATGCAAATGAAGGTGCGGGGTGAACGAGGTTGAATTAGTTTTAACTCATGTTTTAAATTGCAACCGTTTGTCTTTATATCTGAATAAGGATATGCACTTAGGCAAGGATAAATCTATGCTACTGTCTTTGATATTAAAACGCAGGATCCTTGGTGAGCCTGTGCAGTATATTTTGGGCAAAACTGAATTTATGGGCCTAGAGTTTAAGGTGGATAATCGCGTATTGATTCCCCGTCCGGAAACAGAGATTTTGGTTGAGACAGCTATAAGCCAGTTAAAGCAAATGGGTATTGCATCGCCGAAGATTATGGATCTTGGCACAGGTTCAGGATGCATTGCTGTAGCAATAGCTAAAAGCTTGCCTCGGGCAGATGTATGGGCCAGCGATATATCAATTTCAGCTTTGCAACTAGCCAGAGAGAATGCTTGTTTAAATAATGTAGAAATTAAATTTATACAGAGCGATCTTTTTGACGCGCTAAAATCTAAAAATGTTAAGTTTGATTTAATTATCAGCAATCCTCCTTATGTGTCAACTGAAGAATTTAATTCTTTGGCCAAAGAGATATCTTTTGAGCCGGAGTTAGCTTTAAAGGCAGGCATAGATGGTTTAGATTTTTATCGCCTTATAATTACTCAGGCAGCAGCTTATTTAGGGGATAATGGCTTATTAATTTTTGAAGAAGGAATTAATCAAGCTGTTTTGGTTAAAGAAATACTTGAGCAGGAAAGTTTTGATCAGCTAATTTTGATTAAAGATTATAATAATATTGAACGTATAATTATGGCTAAAAAGGGACTATTTAAAAATGGATAGGCTGATTATTGAAGGTGGGACTAAGTTAAAGGGAGAGGTCATAGTTTCCGGAGCAAAAAATGCGGTATTGCCGATTTTGGCCGCAACCTTACTTACTGATGAACCGTGTGTAATTAAAGGGGTGCCGAATCTGCGCGATACTATCAGTATGCTGAAGATTTTGCGTGCATTAGGAAAGATCGCTGAGTTTGATAAAGGTAGGGTTAGCGTTTGCGCGGGTAAAACCACAAATTATATTGCTGAGTATAAATTGGTTTCTACTATGCGTGCTTCATTTTGCGTTTTAGGTCCTCTTTTAGGCAAACTTAAAAAAGCCAAGGTTTCGCTTCCCGGGGGCTGTGTTATTGGCGTGCGCCCCGTAGACCTGCATCTTAAAGGTATTAAGGCTTTGGGTGCTGATATAAGTATTGATTCAGGATATGTGATTGCTAAGGCAAATAGGTTGAGCGGCGCATATATTTATCTGGGGGGAGTATATGGTTCTTCAGTTTTGGCTACTGGTAACGTGATGATGGCTGCGGTTTTGGCCCGGGGGAAAACCGTAATTGAATCTGCGGCTTGCGAGCCAGAGGTGTTGGATTTAGGGGAGTTTCTAATTAAGATGGGCGCTAAGATTAAGGGTCACGGCACGCCGGTTATTGAAATAGAAGGAGTAAGGCATTTGCATGGAGCAACGCATTCTATAATTCCCGACCGCATTGAAGCCGGGACTTTGATCGTGGCTTCTTTAGTTACCGGTGGAGACATATTAATTAAAAACGTGCAGTATCAGCATCTGGGTTCATTGATTGATAAATTAGATGAGGCAGGGGCGCATCTTGTGCGCGCTGATGGAGCTTTACATGTGAAAGGTAACAGAAGATTGAAATCTGTTAATATAACTACGCTTCCCTATCCAGGTTTCCCTACTGATATGCAGGCGCAGATGATGAGTTTAATGTCAATTACTCCGGGTATCAGCGTAATCACCGAAAAGATATACCCGGACAGGTTTATGCATGTTTCTGAGCTTAACCGTATGGGCGCGCATATCCAAAGAGAGGGGCCGCATGCTATTGTTGAAGGTATAAAAAGCCTATCCGGCGCTCCGGTTATGGCATCTGATCTGCGTGCTTCTGCCTGTTTAGTCCTGGCTGGTTTAGCTGCACACGGCAAGACATCAATCTCCAGGATTTATCACTTAGAACGCGGCTATGAGAATATAGAGCGGAAGCTGATTAATCTGGGAGCAAAAATTTGGAGAGAAAAAGAATGATTTTAATGATTGATAATTACGATTCCTTTACGTATAACCTGGTGCAATATTTAGGGTAATTAGGGCAGCGGGTCTTGGTTTATCGCAATGACACATTAAGCATTAATGATATTAAGAAACTTAGTCCTGCCAAAATTGTCATATCTCCCGGTCCGGGCAGGCCAGAGGATGCAGGTATCTCTTGTGAGGTTATCCGTGAATTTAGTGGGAAGATCCCTATTCTGGGAGTTTGCCTGGGGCATCAGGCAATTGGGTATGTTTTTGGAGCTAAGATCGTGGGCGCCAAGAAGCTTATGCATGGCAAGACATCTAAAATATATCATAATAAAAAAGATATTTTTAAAGGTATAGCTAATCCGTTTTTAGCTACGCGTTATCATTCTCTGTTGGTTGAGAGAAAAAGTTTACCTCTCTGCCTGGAAATAATTGCTTTTACATCCGAAAATGAGATTATGGGGCTAAAGCATAAAACATATCCCGTCTGGGGAGTGCAGTTTCATCCGGAGTCTATACTTACTAAAAGCGGGAAGCAGATATTGGATAATTTTATTAAGTTAAAATGATTAAAGAGCTGATTAGGCAACTGGTTGACAAAAAAGATTTAACTGCAATAGAGATGCAGCAGGTAATGCGGGAGATTCTAAGCGGTGCAACCGATACCGCCGATATTATTAATTTCCTGACCTCATTGAATGAAAAAGGCGAGACAGTCGGAGAGCTTACTGCGGCGGTAAATGAAATGCTTAAATATGTCGAACCGATTATTGTAGATGCTGAGAATATATTAGATACCTGCGGTACCGGTGGGGATAAAAAGGGGACCTTTAATATTTCAACAATTACTGCCTTGGTAGCCAGTGGAGCCGGTATTACTGTGGCTAAGCATGGTAATCGTTCGGTATCCAGCAAATGCGGCAGCGCGGATATCTTAGAGGCGTTAGGAGTAAATATTAATATGGATAAGGCAAAAATTAAGAAATGCCTTGAAGGGATCGGCATCGCTTTTTTATTTGCGCCAAACCTGCATCCGGCAATGAAAAATGTCATGCCGGCAAGAAAGCAGATTGCCGGTAAGACCATGTTTAATATTTTAGGGCCGTTGATTAACCCGGCGCGTGCGACTAATCAGTTAATCGGAGTATATGCTCAAGAATGGACCCGGCCATTGGCGCAGGTTTTATCTAATTTAGGCTCCAGACATGTTTTAGTGGTGCATGGGGCAGATGGTTTGGATGAAGTAACGACTGCGGATAAGACTTTTGTTTCAGAAGTGAATAATGGGGTATTAATTGATTATGCAATAAACCCGGAAGAGTTTGGCTTGGCTCGGGCTAAAGCCGGCGACTTATCCGGAGGCTCAATCCAGGAGAATGTTAAGATTGTCCTGGATGTATTGGGCGGCAAAGAAGGCAGTGCCAGGGATATTGTTTTATTAAATTCCGGCTGCGCTATTTATGCCGCTGATAAGACTGACACTATCGCCAAAGGAATAAGGTTGGCCGAAGAATCTATTGATTCAAAGGCGGCATTAAAAAAATTGGAATTATTAAAGGAGTATTCGCGTTAAGATGGTTAAAGTGGATACCTTAAAAGAGATTGTAGCAAAGAAAAAAGAAAGAATAGCTTTGTCTAAACAGCAGTTGTCTGAAGAGGATTTAAAACTAAAGTTAATCGGCCTGGCGCCTTGCCGTCCATTCAGGGAAGCAATTAGCAAGCCGCGGCAGATTTCGCTTATTGCTGAAATTAAGCAATCTTCGCCTTCAAAAGGCCTGATCCGCCAGAATTTTAACTTGCAGGAGATTGCCCAGAGCTATCAGGATGCAGGCGTGCAGGCAGTTTCCGTATTAACAGAGGAGGATTTCTTCGGCGGAAATCCGCTTTACATTAATGCAGTAAAAAATATAATTGCTGCTCCGGTTTTAAGAAAAGATTTTATTTTAGAAAGTTATCAGGTATATGAGTCGCGTTATTTAGGCGCGGATGCGGTTTTATTGATCGCGGATTTATTGACTAAGGATAAGCTGATCGAGTTCATGCAGATTGCCGACAGCCTTGACCTGGATTATTTAGTGGAAGTGCATGATGAAAAAGAACTTAAAAAAGTACTTAACCTGAAAGTTCCCATCATCGGAATCAATAACCGCAATCTACATACCCTGGCGGTCGATTTTAAGACTACAGAAAAATTATTTACTTTAATCCCTAGGGATAAAGTGGTGGTTGTGGAAAGCGGGATAAGAAATTGTCAGGATGTTTTGTTCCTTAAAATACTCGGGGCAAGCAGCGTATTGATCGGCACTGCTTTTATGGAAGCCGAAGATATAAAGAGAAAAGTAGAAGAGGTAATGGGTTGGTAAAGGTTAAGATCTGCGGGATAACTAACTTGGAGGATGCACTGGCGTCTTTATTTAGCGGAGCCAACGCCATAGGATTTGTTTTTTACAGAAAAAGCCCCCGTTATATCAGTCCGTTTAAGGCAAGGAGTATATCGCGTATTTTACCAAAGAAAATTTTCCGCGTAGGGGTTTTTGTAAACGAGGATATCAAGGCGGCAAAGAAGATTGCCAGGTTTTGCGATTTAGATATGTTGCAGTTTCACGGGCAGGAGTCTGCTGCGTATTGCAGGAAATTCAAAGGTTATAAGATTATTAAAGCCTTTCCTGTTAAGGATGAGATAGATTTAGCTAAAATATCAGAATATAAGGGCTGCGCCTTGCTTTTTGATACTTACTCAAAAAGCAAGGCTGGCGGCACAGGCAAAAAGTTTAACTGGAATTTATTAAAAAACCTGGATAAAATAAAGCAAGCGGTTTTCCTTTCCGGAGGTTTAACTGTTGGAAACGTAGAGAAGGCAGTCAAATTATTAAAACCTGATTGGGTAGATGCTTCAAGCGCCCTAGAATCCAGGCCGGGGAAAAAGGACCATAGAAAAATCAAGAAGTTTATTAGGCAAGCCGGTAGTTTTTAAAAAGTTAAATAGATATGAGAAAATGCCCATTTTGCCGGGAAACGATTCAAGATGATGCTATAAAATGCAAACATTGCGGGGAGTTCTTGAATAAAAGAAGCAAAGGGTTAAATTGCTTATTGGGTTGCCTGATCGCATTTTTTATATTAATTGTCTTAAGCAACATCTTTTTTTATCTGGTTTTTGGTTTCTTTAAAAATGCAATGTGCCAAACTTCATTTATGGGGATGGATCTGCCGCATTTTTACCTGCCTTTAAATGCGCAGGATGTGCAGATTATGCTTAGAGATTTAGGGGAAGGTTTGCGTGTTTTCTGGGAGAGTATTAGCGGAGGATCACTGCAGGTTTACCAAAGGATTTATCCCCCTGCGTAGAAACCACTCCGGGGGATTTCGCTAAATAAAAGCTTAAGGTGCTCAATTTATAATGCAAAAAAATATACCGGATAAAACAGGGCATTTCGGCAGTTTTGGAGGGAGGTTTGTTCCTGAGACGTTGATCTATGCCCTGGATGAATTAGAAAAAGAGTATTTTGCGGCTAAAAAGGATAAAAGATTCCGTAAGGAACTCTCTATTTATCTTAGCGAATACGCCGGCCGGCCCACCCCATTATATCCGGCTGAAAATCTAAGCAAATATACCGGCATAAAGAAGGTTTATTTAAAAAGAGAAGATCTTTTGCATACTGGCGCTCATAAGATAAACAATACTTTGGGCCAGGCGATTCTGGCAAGAAAAATGGGCAAACAAAGGGTAATTGCCGAAACAGGTGCGGGCCAGCATGGAGTAGCTACTGCGACGGTTGCGGCCTTGTTTGGATTAGAATGTGATATATATATGGGAGAGGAAGACATCCAACGTCAAGCGCTGAATGTCTTACGAATGAAGTTATTGGGTGCACGGGTAATTCCGGTAAAGAGTGGAACCCGAACTTTAAAAGATGCCATGACTGAGGCCCTACGTGATTGGGTAACTAATGTACGCAATACCTATTATATTATTGGCACGGTTGCCGGGCCGCATCCATATCCTGTCATGGTGCGTGATTTCCAGTCAGTAATCGGCAAAGAGGCAAGGAGCCAGATTTTGAAGAAAGAAAAAAGATTACCGAATTATCTGGTGGCTTGTGTTGGCGGCGGAAGTAATGCTATGGGCTTGTTTTATCCTTTCTTTAAAGACAAAACTGTGAAGATGATTGGCGTGGAAGCTGCAGGATTAGGGTTATCTTCAGGGAAACATTCTGCAAGCCTGGTGGCTGGTACGCCCGGAGTTTTGCATGGATGTAAATCCGATGTTTTAGAGGATAAATTCGGCCAGATTAATAATGCGCATTCCGTGGCTGCTGGTTTGGATTATCCTGGTGTTGGCCCGGAGCATGCTTATTATAAAGAGATTAAACGGGCTACTTATGTAGCAGTCAGCGATAAAGAGGCACTGGCAGGGTTTAAATTACTATCTGAGATTGAGGGGATCATTCCGGCGCTGGAATCTGCGCATGCTATTGCCTATTTAATGAAAGCAGGAAAGAATATAAAAAAGGATTCAATAGTTATTGTCTGTCTGTCTGGGAGAGGGGATAAGGATTTACATGAATCGTATTAATAAAAAGTTTATAGAGTTAAAGAAAAAGAGTAAGAAGGCATTTATTGTTTTTATTACCGCAGGCTACCCAAATTTAGCTACGACAGCCAAGCTTGTCTTGGAGCTTGAGAAAAAAAGGGTTGATATAATTGAATTAGGCGTGCCTTTTTCTGATCCTTTGGCTGATGGCCCGGTGATCCAGGAGGCCTCCTTGTATTCCCTTCGAAAGAAAACAAACTTAATAAAGATTTTAGATTTAGTAAAAAGTTTACGTAAAGATACAAATTTGCCAATCTGCCTTATGACTTATTACAACCCTGTATTTTGCTTTGGGGATAAGCATTTTGTAGATAAAGCCATAGCCTCGGGGGTTGATGGTGTGATTATCCCGGATTTACCTCCTGAAGAAGCAAAGGATTTCCTTTCTTACGCTAACAAAAAAGGTTTAGCCAATATATGTTTTCTTGCGCCAACTAGTTCACAAGCTCGGATTAAAGCTATATCTAAAATAGGCAAAGGTTTTATTTACTATGTTTCTTTAACTGGTGTTACCGGTAGCCGCAAGAACCTGGCGGCGGATTTAAAAGCTAATTTAGCCAGGATTATGAAAGTAGCGCGTATCCCGGTTTGTGCGGGGTTTGGTATTTCTAATGCAGTTCAATTAAGGCAGGTGCAAGAAATTTGCGATGGGGGGATTGTTGGTAGTGCTATTGTAAATAAAATACGAGAGAATATTGGCCGCAGGGATTTAGTAAAAAGAGTAGTTAATTTTGTAGGTAGGCTTAATGTACAGAAAGAGTAAATTAGATAACGGTTTGAGGGTTATTACTAAGCGCTTAAGTGGCGTACGAAGCCTTTCTTTAGGGATTTGGATTAATATCGGCGGTCGCTATGAAGCGTCCGCTCGTAAAGGTATTTCGCACTTTTTGGAACATTTGCTTTTTAAGGGTAGTAAAAAATACTCCTGCCGGGCGATCAAGGAATCAATTGAGGGGGTGGGAGGCGCGTTAAACGGTTTTACTTCTGAAGAGCTCACTTGTTATTTAGTTAAGATTCCCAGCCGTTATCTGGTTAAGGCTTTGGATATTTTATCCGATATGGTAGCTAACCCATGTTTAAAACAGGCGGATATTGAAAAAGAAAAGACGGTTATCCTGGAAGAGTTAAAGATGTATAGGGATCTTCCGCAAAGCTATGTTTACGAGCTGTTGGATGAACTGCTTTGGCCGCATCAGGCGATTGGCGCCCCGGTAATTGGGACAGTTGAATCAGTAAGAAATATTGACCGCGATAACTTAAACTCTTTTCAAAGGACGCATTATACTCCTGCTAATATTGTAATCAGCGCTGCAGGATTAATAGATCATGATTTATTGGTAAAAAGAGTTTCGGCTATTTTTAGAGAGAAGAATCACGGAGAATTAAATGCATTTACAGCTGCTATAGATGCTCAGGATAAACAGCAGCTTAAGATTTTTCATAAGGCCACTGAGCAGACTCATATGGCTCTGGGTTTTCATGGCTTAAGGCGCGATCATCCTTTAAGGCATGCCCAGGCATTGTTGCATATAATTTTAGGGGCAAATATGTCCAGCCGTCTTTTTAATGAGGTAAGAGAAAAAAGGGGGTTGGCTTATGAGATTGGCAGCGGCTTGAAGCGCTATCATGATACCGGCGCATTTTTAGTCCACGCTGGCATAGATAACCACAAAGTTGACCCTTGTTTGGAATTAATTTTCAAAGAATTAGGAAAAATCAAAAATAAGCTAGTGACTATTGATGAGTTTAAGCGGGCAAAAGAATTTTATCTAGGACAATTAATGCTGGCTTTAGAGGATACTATGGAGTATATGCTTTGGATGGGAGAGAGTATGGCCTGTTTGGACAAAGTGTATACATTAGAGGAGGTTATTAAAGAGGTAAATAAGGTGAGTATCGAAGACTTACGCCAGGTAGCGCAACAGATATTTAAACGCAAGAAGATAAATTTGGCTTTAATTGGACCTTTAGAAAAAGAAAAAAAGAGGATTTATACAAAACTTAACTTAGGATAAAGATGATAGTATTTTTGA
>JAHJCJ010000083.1 GCA_018812825.1 Candidatus Omnitrophota bacterium | reverse complement strand
TCCCTGACTTCGCAACGTAAGTCCCACATAGTAGGAGAATCCGCTGCGCTCATCAGCGCTCGCAGTTCAACTGTTTTATCCGTAGTATTAGTAACCTGCAGCACATTGACCTTTTTATCCCACTTTGAGCAGTTTTGTAGAATACGCGTTAATTCATTACGAACATCTTTGACGGGTACGGTGTAATCGGTATAGATAAAAACAGTGCCCAATAAATCTGCTGAAGTCCGCGTCCAATTCTGAAACGGTTTTTCGAGAAAATACGATATAGGGACTACCAATCGCCTCAGGTCCCAGATACGCACTACTACAAAAGTGAGAGTAATTTCCTCGATCCAGCCCCATTCATCTTCAATGATAACCACATCACCCAGCCGAATGGGCTGGGCGATGGCTATCTGAATGCCGGCAATGAGATTTCCCAGAGTTTTTTGCGCAGCAAAACCTATAACTATCCCAACAACTCCTGCCGAAGCCAAGATGCTTACCCCTATATGCCTGACTTGCGAGAAACTCATCAGAATAAAAGAAGTGGTTAATAAAACTATAACCACGCCTATGATGTTTGAGATCATGCGCATTTGTGTATGCATACTACGGGCATGTACATTATCCCGAGCATTAATATCATAACCGTTCAAAAGCGTATCGCGAACAATGTAAACAATCTTTACGGCAACCCAACCAAACAGCGCAATAAGCAAGATTTGAATAAAATGGTTGATAAAGCCACTCCCTTTTTCCGGTAGTCGTAATAAAGGAAGCACCACCGAGATACACAAAGCAGGTATCATAAAACGTAATGGGCTTTTAAGAAGCCTCAAGTCAACCTTAAGCCCTTTGGAGAAAAAACCATCCCGCTGTTTAAGTAGAAGCGAAACAAAGAAATAAAGTACCCAGCCAGCCACAAAGCTCGAAACAATTAAAATTCCAGAAAACAGATAATTATTCATGGTTTAAAATCCTTTCTTTATACTTTCGCGGCAAAAATCATCGCCCTTTAGGGCAAACATAGGCTATGGCCGCTCAAGTATTTCATTTACTATGAAACCTCGGGCTTTAGCCCAAGGAGCTTCATTTAGATGCCCGTGATTATTATTTTATCAAAAATACTTTAAGCCTAGAAATATTATTTTATAATTATATCTCCTGCTTTTCGCAAAGCGTATTTTGTGCATAAGGGGCCAATTAATTCATAAATAACAGTAGTGGCAACTATCGTAGTAAAAATCATGTTCCCGATTAGCGGAAAATCACTTTTAGTAATAAGCGCGCACCCTAAAGCTACGCCTGCCTGCGGAATCAACCCAAAGCCAATATACTTTCTTACGATTGTTGTGGCATTAGCAATCTTTGCTCCCAAGCTTGCCCCCAACATCTTGCCTGCTACCCTGAAAATAAGATAAGCCAGGCCAACCATGCTGAGGCTACTTAAAATATCTACCTCTAGATTTGCCCCTGCCAGAACGAAAAAGAGCAAAAATAATGGCGAGTCTATCATTTTTAAACTATCAAAGAATTTAAAGGAATACCGGTTAAGATTAACCAATATCGCCCCTAAAAACATATTTGCTAAAAGAACGGATAAATGCAACCAAATAGCAATGCCAATGTTGAGAAATATCAAACCTAATGTCAGAATCAATAGTTCTGCCTGAGTACGTACAAATCTATAAAATATAGAAAATAGCATCGCTATAAAAGCACCCAAAACAAAGGCACCAAATATACTTAAGAGGGAGTTTAAAAATACCTTTACCAAAAAAGATGTTGCTACCATATGCGCGTGGATAGCCTGTGATATTGCAAGAGAAATAGCAAATATAATAAGACACCATGCATCATCAATTGCCACAACTCCCAAAAGTGTATCGGTAAAATTACCTTTTGCCCGGTATTCTCTTATTACCATCACCGTTGCCGCAGGAGCGGTAGCGGATGCAATTGCTCCAAAGATTAAAGAAACATAGAACGGTTGCCGGAGAAGTAGATAAAATATTGAAGTGACTAATATCCATGCCCCGCAAGCCTCCAGAATCGAAATCCATATGATTGATTTGCCTATGCGGCGCAGATGGTATCTGGAAAAATTCTGGCCGATACCAAAAGCAATTATGCCTAATACTATATTTGAAATCAATCCCGAAGCTTCCAGGATCCCTTCCGGGACCAGTTTTAATAACGACGGCCCGATTAGTATTCCCAATAAAAGATACGCAGTTACCGCAGGAAGCCTAACTTTTTTTATAATCTTTGCGGATAATAAACCGGCAAACAAAATAAATCCGAGCCCTAAGATAGTATTATTCACTTAATAATTCCTTTTTGGTTAAAGACTGACTTTACGATATCAAATATCCCTATCCTGCCAGTTAACCTACCTGATCTATCCACTACAGGAAGCTCTTCTTTAAGATTTAGTTTCATCAGGTTATAGGCATCCTCTAATGAAACGTCTTCCTGGATAGTAATATATTCATGCTCCATAATGTCTTCAACCACTACCAAGTCCCCCAGATCTTCGGAAATATCTATTTTGAATATATTTTGCTCCTCTTCATCCAAAAAAGGGACCAGCTTTAACACATCAGGGTTGTACGACTGAAATACATCTATCAGATTACGGAAAGAAACAACGCCAATAAGCCGCTTGCCTTCTTCGACAACCGGAACTAAAGGGAATATATGAAAATCCTTGAATATATCTAAAAGTTCCCTTAATTTCATAGAACGCTTCACTACAATAACCTCTTTTGACATTACTTCTTTTACCTGCATCGACCGCTCCTTTAGCGTTTACTAGTTTGTCAATTTGTTATATGGCCAAGCGACTTGTCTCTTAGGTTTCCCCCTGTAACTTTTATTATTAGAAGTAAACAATTACGGCTTGGCTGGAGAAAAAACCTTACTAATAACATCTTCCTTAGCATAGCATATTAATTCATCGTCTGCTTTAAGAATCACATCGCCATGCGGAGCCCCTATGAATTGTATTTTCTTACCGGCCTTGCGATAAATAGCTAAAATAAGCACTTCTTCCAAATGTGTCTTTAGGTCTTTTATTGATTTTTCACTGCAAGGATTATCCTTCTTTACGGTAATCTTTGCTATTGCATAACCTTCTCCTAAACCAAACAACTGCTCGTAATCATAGATACACAAAGTCGTCCATTTCCCAAGCGCCTTGGTGATGATAACCTTCATTACATTGTAAATATATTTTGAGCGGGCAAAAATAAATATGCACAAAAGCCCCAACAATAATACCCCTCCTATTGTGAGAACACTCTTACCTGTTTGCCCTACAAATGCCAACACCAGCGTTGCGATAGCGGTAGTCACTCCCGCGCTACCCAAAAGAATAAGGATTCTTATAATACGCCTACGCACAGGATGCGTAACAATAGCCTCGGATTCAACGGTAGTAAAACCTACTCCCGAGAACGCTGACTGTGCCTGGAAAGAGGCTATTTCGGAAGATAGCCCGGTAAGCTCTAAAGCGATAGCGCCTATTCTCACTACAATAATCGACAGCACAATAATAATTAATAAACTAAATAAAGCAATCATTTACCATTCCTTCCTGCGGCTTATCGTGCAAAGGCTCTATACGATAGCATTTTCCTGATGGGAATCTTTTAGAAAGATCACTGAAGTATTAATCTTATCAGAAATCTCCCTCATAAAAGAAGTATTAAGTTCTTTTGATACGCCAAAAATATTTACATCTGCGAAAGGCGCATTAAGCAGCGATTCTTCAAAAGAACCGATGATAACCGCAACCTCTGTTTCGCTAGACAGCCTCATGAGTTTCTTCAGTTTACTAAGATAACTTTGCGCTTCCT
>JAHJCJ010000082.1 GCA_018812825.1 Candidatus Omnitrophota bacterium | reverse complement strand
ATTTCTCATAAGTCTTTGATTTTTCAGGCATTGTATTTTTTCCTTTTCAAAAAAGAAAAAATTAAAGGTAGGAGTATCCCAACTCCATATTAAAGATATAAGGGTGCTAAAATTAAACCCCGCGCCAAAACGGCGCGGGGTTTAAAATTCACAAAGGTAAAATACATTATTTCTGTTTTAATTTCTCTACTAATTCAGCTACAAATTTTCCAGCAATTTCCTTGCAACCAAGACCAAAAGCTAAAGCTAAACCTAAACCGAACGAACCTAAAATTATACTTACGGTAAGTTCAGTAACGCGTATACCGATATTAAGCTGTTCCAAGCCTATAAATATCGTGAATACAATAACAATTATTTCCACGGTTTGCCCTAACAATTTGCCCTGGCTAAGCCCAGCATTATTAGCAGCGGTCTTTACAATACTTTTCAAGGTTGTCGCAGCAAACATACCAATAATCAAAATAAATATCCCCGCAATAACATTTGGTATATAGAGGACAACTTTATTCAATAACTCTGCGGCTACAGTCAAACCTATGGCGTTAATCGCAACCATAAAAGTAACCAAAAGACCGAGCCAATAGCAGATTACACCAATCAAATCAGAAAGCGAATAAGTAATCCCACCCTTACCAAGCATTTTATCCAATTCAATACGGCTAGAGAGTGCGTCAAGTCTTATTACCTTTAAAGCCCTGCTTACAACCGCTTTAAACAACTTGGAAATTAACCAGCCAAGTATCAGGATAACGATTACCAAAAGCACATTAACCATAAATTGGCTGATCTGGGTAAGCACGCTTCTGGCTGGCTCAAGCAGCACAACTTGCCAACTACTCATTTCTGCCTCCTTTTTTAGTGTTTATTGATTTTACTTTAACACAACTAAACATTTATGTCAAGAATATTCCCTGCTAAAGTTACATCTAAGAAAATTCAGCTATTAATAATCCAATAACAAGTAAAATATAATAAAAATAACTTATACACTCTTTTTTGTTTTTAAAAAAGTTAGCAATTCAAACTCATACCATCGTAAGCAGAAATTACCTCTATACTCAAAGCTCTGGATAATTTCTCCGCCTGAAGTAGCGGCTTAGCCTTAAGCATAGTCATGCCAAAGTGGGTAAGCACGGCTTTCTTGGGCTTTAACTTATCGATAATTATTCCTGCTTCTTTTAGGCTAAGATGATCAATACCCTGACGCGGTTCATAAAAAACTACCGCAATAATCAGAATATCTGTTTTATAAAAATCAGCTAATTCTGGAAAATACCTGGTATCAGTAATTAAGCCAACGCTTGTCTTGTCAATTTTAAACTTCAAGCCATAAGTCTCGCAAGGGTGAATATGGCGCATAGAAGTAGTAAAGCTGAAATCCCCTATTTGGTAACTTTGATTTGCCTTAATAATCTGGATTTTTTCAGGAAAGTTAGTTGTGTGCCTAAGGATGACCGAATCATCACCAACTGCATCAAAGGGGCAAAAAACGACCCCTCTTTTTTTAAACCCACCTTCGGTCATTGCCTCAATCATTACATTTATATCATTGGCATGGTCTAAATGGCGGTGAGTCAAAATAATGGCATCCAATTTACCCGGGTCAAGCTTTGGCCGGCTAGAGGCACAACGCACAATACTTCCCGGACCGGGATCAATCAGGATATTAGTCCTGCCACAAGAAATCCACAATCCTCCGGAAGCACGCAACTGCTTGATCATTACAAAACGCGCCCCAGCAGTCCCGAGAAATTTAATATAATTTACTTTTTCCTGTCTCACTCCAGCCATTTCTTTTTAAGCTCTGCGTTAATTACCTGCATTTTAGAATAAGTAATTTTATTTTCTTCTCTTTCCTGGTGCATGAAATCAAGCGTTCTTGCACTCTTCTTACCACAGATAAACTCCTCTACCGCACAAACCCGCGAGTTTAAAAACCTAACCGCCAATTGCACGGCTTTATCATCCGAAACGACAATAATATTCCTAGGTCTCCCAGATTCTTCCACCAATTTCTTTATCAGCTCATCCGCCTCGATCATGCGCGAAAACACACAAACCAGGCCATCTTCTTCAGGCATCTTCTCACCATAAGGAGGATACCCGTCAAAAACAAGAATAACCCTGTTTTTCCTGCTTCCGGATAATCTATTTAATCTGATAAAGTCTGCAAGCGAAGTTTGGATATTAGGGGATTTTCTTATGCGGGGCCTAAACTGAGGATGGTTGATTATGTTATATGCGTCGATGATGTACTGTAAGGACATAAATAACTCCTCCGATGGCCCCATAGAAAACGATAAAAGAAAATGATAAAAGAGACATGGCCAAGGCTAATTGCTTTATTACTCCTGCTTTGGCAAAATAAACTACATATAAACCCTCTCTAAGACCTAAGCCTCCTATAGAGATAGGAAGCAACGTAATTGCGCCAATTATAGGTAAGAAAATAAGAAAATAAATAATATTTATTTTTATCCCTAAAGAAAACCCAATAAAATAAACACTTACGGGAAAGATTACCTGGATAAGAAGAGATAATGCCAGGTTGCCAATAATCATCTTCTTATGATTGCGAAAAATATGAATCTCACGATGCATATCCCTAATCATTTCCCTAATCTTCCCTGCCCCTGGCACAGACAAAAACCTGGTTATCCTGGCATAGATAAAACTATTAAATAACAGTAAAAGAATAATGACCAGTAAGATTATGATTATAGCAAAAGAAAATAAAACAATTTTATCACTTATAAGCTCGCCGCCTAAAAGAATAGCAAGCAAAGCTACAAACACTAATCCTATGTAACCGCTTAGTCTATCCAAGAAAACCGTAGCAATAACCTGCTTTGCTTTTTGGGTATGCACGGCAAGGTCTGCTGTCCTCACTAGGTCGCCTCCGATAGTTGAAGGAAGAAAAATACTAAAAAAAATCCCCCCGCAAAAAGAACTGATTAGTTTCTTTAAGGGAATGCTGATACCGGTTGTTTTAAGTAGCATCTGCCAGCGCAAAAAACTAAAAATATGGACAAACGGAAAAATCGCAAACCCCATGGCCAAAAACAACCTATCTGCGCCTTTAATATCATTTACTAAAGCACGGAGATCGATTTTGTTGAGCTTAAACAGAAGTACCATAAGCACAACACTAATAATAATTCTCAGCAATACGAATAATGCCTTCTTAAATTTGTACATTTCTATTTAAGTTCTTTACCAGTTAGTTTACGATAGGCATCCAGGTATTTTTCTGCTGTCCTGGCAATTATTTCCTTAGGGAGCATAGGGGCAGGAGGAGTCTTATCCCAATCCAAAGTCTCTAAATAATCTCGCACAAATTGTTTATCAAAACTCGGTTGAGACTGGCCTGGCCGGTAATCCTCAAGCGGCCAAAAACGCGATGAATCCGGGGTTAACGCCTCATCAATAATAATAAGCTGTTTATTATAAATTCCAAATTCAAATTTTGTATCTGCGATAATAATCCCCTTTTGTAAAGCGTAATCCCGCGCGCGCTGGTAAACTTCTATACTTGTCTTCTTTAAGGCCTCGGCCATCTCCCTGCCAAGCAGGCCTTCAACATACTCCTGATTGATATTTTGGTCATGCCCCACATCTGCCTTAGTCGATGGTGTAAATATGACTTCCGGAAGCTTATCTGATTCCCTTAAACCCGCAGGCAAATTTATTGCGCAAACTGACTGTTTTTGCTTATACTCTTTCCAGCCCGATCCAGAAAGATACCCCCTTACCACACACTCAACCGGCAAGGGTTTAGTTTTTAAAACCAGCATTGAGCGGCCGGCTAATTGCTCTTTATATTTATTCAATTCAAGAGGGTATTTTTCCACTTCCGTAGTTATCAGGTGATGCGCAATTACATCTTTAATAAAATCAAACCAGAAAGAGGATATACTGGTTAAAACTTTACCCTTGTACGGTATCCCACAAGGCAGGACTACGTCAAAACAGGATATACGGTCAGTAGAAACAATTAGAAGCTCATTGCCTAAATCATAAACATCCCTGACCTTGCCTCTACGAAAAAGCTTTAAATCTTTAAATTCAGTTTTTAATAAAACATTATTTTCCATATTTCTTTAACCTTTCCATCAATGCCTTATATTCCTCCCAAAGTTCTTTAGGCAGATCCTTTTTAAAATCACTAAAGAATTTATTTACCCCTTTTAATTCCTCTAGCCACTCAAGCCTCTCAACTTTAAGCAGTTTTTCTAATGCCGCCTCGGTAAGGCTTAGCCCGGTCATATCGATATCAAAAGGATACGGCAAATAACCAATAGGGGTTTCCATGGCATTTACTTTATTATTACAGCGGTCTAATATCCACTCCAGTATTCTTAAATTTTCGCAAAAACCCGGCCAAAGGAATTTACCATGTTCGTCTGTCTTAAACCAGTTAACATGAAAGATCTTTGGCGGCTTAGCCATAAGCTTGCCCATATTTAACCAATGCTTAAAATAATCCGCCATATTGTAACCACAGAAAGGCAGCATAGCCATAGGATCCCTGCGTACCTGCCCTATCTTACCCACCTGAGCCGCAGTTAACTCTGAGCCCATAGTCGCTCCAACAAATACCCCGTGCTGCCAGCTAAACGACTCATATACTAACGGTGCAACATGCTCACGCCTTCCTCCGAAAATAATCGCCGAGATCGGCACCCCATGATGCTGCTCTAACCTAAACGAAGCTGAAGGACAATTTACAATGGGGGCGGTAAATCGTGCATTTGCATGCGCGCCTTTTATTATCATTCCTTGCATATCTTTCAGATTCGGTTTCCAGGGATTGCCTTTCCAATCTATACCCTGGTTAGGGACTTCTCCATCAGCTCCCTCCCACCAAACTGTATTATCCGGTTTTAAAAGTACATTTGTATAAATAGTATTGCCTTTAATTGCCTCTACCATATTGGGATTGGATTTAGAGTTTGTGCCAGGGGCAACCCCAAAAAATCCGGTTTCAGGGTTAACTGCCCAAAGCGAACCGTCAGAATCAACGCGCATCCAAGAAATATCATCTCCTACCGTCCAAATACGGTAGCCTTTTTGTTTAAGCCCTTCCGGAGGAACCAGCATTGCCAGATTTGTCTTACCGCAGGCACTGGGAAAAGCCGCAGCTATATACTCAACATGCCCATTAGGCTCCTCAATACCCATAATCAACATATGTTCGGCCATCCATTTTTCTTTCCTGGCGACATAACTGGCAATACGCAGAGAAAGACACTTCTTACCCAAAAGCACATTGCCTCCATATCCAGAACCTACACTCCAGATAGTATTGTCTTCTGGAAAATGCAAAATCAATCTTTTGTTAATATCCAATTGGGCTTTTGAATGCAGACATTTAGTAAAATCATCTTCCTTTTCTATCTGCCTTAAAACAGCCTCGCCACAGTGGGCCATAATTAACATATTCAACACAACATAACGGGAATCCGTTAACTCCACGCCGATTTTGCTAAAAGGCGAACCTACCGGCCCCATGGAAAACGGGATTACGTACATAGTCCTGCCGGCCATAGCGCCTTTAAATATAGGCCTTGCCTTGCGATACGCCTTATCCGGTGACATCCAATTATTATTCGGCCCAGCATCACGCTTTTTCTTAGTACAAATAAAAGTTAAGTGTTCTGTGCGGGAAACATCATCCTGGGTAGTACGATGCAGGAAACAACCCGGTAATTTATCCTTATTTAAACGCAACAACTCTCCTGAAACAACGCATTCTTTTTCCAGGGTTAATTTCTGCTCCTCAGACCCGTCAATCCAAACAATACGCTCAGGCCCGCAAAGCTTATTCATCTTATTTACCCAATCAATCAATTTTTTATTAGTCGTGGGGAAGTTTTCCATCTACTTACTCCTATTTGCAATAAATTTGTATGCAGAATCAGCTGCCACTGCGCCGTCACCACAGGCATTGATCACTTGGTATAAACTTTTCTTACGACAATCGCCACAGGCAAATACACCTTCAACTGAAGTAGACATAGCATCATCTGAGATAATAAAACCTGAATCATCCATCCGTAATTTACCTTTTAAGAATTCTGTCTCCGGCTCATAGCCAATGTAGATAAAAACACCAGCGCATCCAAAATCGCTCTCCTTACCAGTTAATAGGTTCTTTAACCGCACTGCTTCAACTTTTTGAGTTCCCTTAATTTCAGTAACCAAGCTACTCAAAATAAAATTGATTTTTTTGTTCTCTTGTAGCCTCTCCTGCAATATCGCTGAAGCACGCAGGTCCTGTCTACGGTGAATTACACTTACTAAACTGGCAAAACGACTAAGATAAATTGCCTCTTCAGCAACTGTATTTCCACCACCTACAAGCACCACTTTCTTTTCTTTATAAAAAGGTGCATCACAAGTGGCGCAGTAAGAAACACCATGGCCGATATATTTATCTTCTCCGGGAATGTTTAATTTTCGCGGTCGAGCGCCACTGGCAATAATAATCGCTCGAGCTTCATATGTGCTACTGGAAGTTGTAATTGTTTTGCTGCTACAATCTAAATCCAATACTTCATCGCTTTCAATCTTTATGCCGAGCTCTTTAACCTGTTGCTCCATGCGAGTCATTAACTCAACAGTAGACACTCCTCCGGGAAAACCCGGATAATTTTCAATGTTCTCGCTCATCAGAATCCTGCCGCCAGGCGCCATCTTTTCAATTAAAATCGTATCCAGACGGCTACGGCCGGCATATAGCGCAGCAGTAAGCCCTGCTGGCCCGGCCCCAATAATAATTAAATCATGCATTATTAACAACCTCACTAAAGCTGCAATTTACAGGCCTTGGCGCCTGTCTTTGATGCTCCCAATTTTCTTTTAATCCTCAGCTTTTCTAAAAGTGACGCGTAGTCAACTATTAGCCTGCCTTCTAAATGATCAATTTCATGTTGTATAACACAAGCAAAGAGATCCTTGGCTTCTATTTTTAATGCGTAATTATTTTCATCAAACGCCTCAACCCAGACCTGTTTTGAACGCCTGACCTTAATACATACTCCTGGCACACTAAGACAACCCTCCTGGATAGCCTGGCTACCCTGCCGTCTTACAATCTTAGGATTAATTAGTTTATAAAGACCTTCCCCTATATCTACTACAATTAACCGCGCGCTTATACCAACCTGCGGAGCAGCTAGGCCAATCCCGGAATGCTCATACATCGACTCCGCCATTAAACTTAGGATTTTTCGGTGTTCAGCAGTGACCTCTTTTACCCGCTTTGCCTTTTTCCTTAATACAGGATCTCCGAATATGTTAACCTTTAATCTGGTTTCTGGCATTTACCGTTATGACCTTTGGTTTAATCTTATTTTTTAGTTTATCTTCAACTAAAACATACGAAACAATAATCACCTGATCGCCCGGGCAAGCTCCCCGGGCAGCCGGACCATTCAAACAAACTACGCCGCTTCCAGCTTTACCTTTAATCACATATGTTTCGATACGGCCTCCGTTATTAAGATTAAGTACTTCTACTTTTTCATACTCCAGAATATCTGCTGCCTGGATTAAATGCGCATCAATAGTAATGCTACCTTCATAGTAAAGATTAGCCTCGGTCACCGTAGCCCTGTGAATTTTAGATTTCAATATCGTTCTGAACATTTTATCTCCTTATCAATTTATAGGTTTGGCGGGAAATCATCAACTCTTCATTTGTAGGAATTACCATGATCTTTGGTTTTTTATTTAAACATCTAAATAACTCACAGCAAATATTAGCCCTAATGCTTGGTTGATTCTCTCCTATCCCTGCGGTAAATATCAAGGCATCTAATCCTCCCAAAACTGACAGGTAAGCGCCGATGTACTTTCTAATGCGGTAAACAAATATATCTATGGCAAGCCTGGCACGCCTATTTCCTGCGCTAGCCTTTGCTTCGAGAGAGCGCATATCATTGCTAATCCCGGATATTCCTCTTAGGCCGCTTTCTTTGTTTAAAATAAGCTCCATATTTTGAAGATTTATTTTCTTCTTACGCATGATATATGTAACTAAGGCGGGGTCAATATCACCACAGCGCGTCCCCATAACTAAGCCCTCCAAAGGCGTAAACCCCATACTTGTATCTATAGATTTCCCCTTATTAATCGCAGTAATACTACAACCATTACCTAAGTGGCAGCTAATTAATTTTAATTTATTAAGTGGTTTCTTAAGTATCCGGCTAGCCTCTACAGCAACATACTCATGGCTGGTGCCATGAAAACCATACTTTCTCACCCTTAGTTTATCATAATAATCATACGGCAGGCCATATATATAAGCATGGGCCGGAATATTTTGATGAAACGCCGTATCAAAAACTGCAACCTGCCTTACCCCTGGTAAAAGCTTCTGACAAGCAAGTATCCCGGATAAATTCGCAGGATTGTGCAAAGGCGCAATGGCGCAACATTCTTTAATTCCGTTGATTACCTTCTGGTTAACTAATACCGCTTTCTTAAATTTTTCCGCACCATGCACTACCCGGTGCCCTACGGCTTCAATAGAAACAACTTCTTCTAGTATAGTTTTTAAACCTGAGTAATGGTTGGCAATTTTAGAACCCTTTTCTCCTATATGCTCAAGCGCGCCTCTTGAAATCAAACGCTCTGCGGGCATATCAAAAAGTTTGTATTTAATAGACGAACTTCCGCTGTTAATTACTAATATCCTCATTATTGAGCCCTTATTGCCGAAACTGCCACACTATCAACGATATCCTGCGCAAAACAACCACGGGATAAATCACTTGCCGGCTTATTTAAACCCAAAAACAGCGGGCCAATTGCCCGGCAACCACTGAGCCGTTGTGAAAGTTTGTATCCAATATTACCTGCCTCCAGGTTAGGAAAAATAAGTATGTTGGCTTCCCCGTTAATCGAACTATGCGGACATTTTATCATGGCTACTTCCGGCACAATTGCCGCATCCGCCTGCAATTCTCCGTCAGCCAATATCCCAGGTGATTGCGCTTTAAGCAAAGCTAAAGCCTCCGCTATTTTTTCCACAGATTTAGTTTTAGCTGAGCCCTTGGTAGAATAACTTAAAAAAGCTATACGCGGGGTAATATTCAATACCTTACATGCTAATTCCGCAGCAGTTAAAGCAATACAAGATAATTGACGCGCATTAGGGTCGGGGATAATCCCGCAATCTGCAAAAATAAGTGTCCCATTCTCTCCATACTGATTACCTGGAAGGTCCATAATAAAACAACTTGAGGCTACAGTAAAACGTTCGTCTAAACCGATGCAACGGATACAAGCGCGAGCTACATCCGCAGTAGTATGAATTGCCCCGGCAACCAAACCATCGGCTTTACCTTCCCGGGTCATCATCGCCGCATAATAAAGATTGTCTGAAAAAAGCTTTTTTACTATATCCAGGCTAATATCCTTATGCTGATATAATTTATAATACTCCTGTATATAGCTATCCAATTGGTTCTTATCAATCATATCTGGAGTTAAAATCAACGGGTTAGCAATTTTCTCCTGTTGAACAATGCGTGCAGCCTCCAATGTCCGCTTATCCTCATATTCCGGCAGGACAATTGTCATAATCTTTCTTCTGGCCAGGTTCCGAATCCGATTAGCCGCATCCATTTTAAATTCCTTTCAAAATTTTCTTAAAATCAACGTTTTCTTTAATTAATTTAATTACAGTATCAATCTTATCCTTGTCGCACGGCCGGATCTTTACGGTCAGGTCATGCACACAAGTAGCCACATCATAAGTATCAGACTTGGCTAATAAAACAGGAATCTGAGCCTTGGACAAAAGGTTCATAATCGGAGGCTCCGGAGTAATCCCGCTAGTTAAAATCATCCCACAAATCTTTAACTTACTATTACTAGTATCCCGAAAACTACTAAGAGCGCAGATAATCATATCTTCCCGATCACCGGGTGTAATCATAAGACTATCATCACTAATGTAACGTACAGCATCGCGAGCCTCCATTGCCGCGACAATCACCTTGGCAACAGAGCGTTCCACATATTCTTTTCCACAAATTACCTGAAAATCCGTTTCTTCCAAAATCTGCCCAAAGGTAGGCCGAGCAAGTATGGGATTAAAAGGTAAAACACCTAAAACATCAACCCCTTTTCTTTCCAGGCCTTTTCTTACCAGGCGATTTATCTTATCAAACTTATTAGGCAAAACTTTATTAACAATTACCCCTAAGACCTTAACTCCATTTTTTTCAAAAAGAGCCTTATTTAAAATAATTTCGTCAATCGGCCGGCCAACTCCACCGGAAGAAATAATAATTACTTTTGAACCTAAAAGTCTGGCAACGGTGGCATTGGAGTGATCAAATACCGAACCCACCCCTGCATGCCCGGTACCTTCAATTACCACTAACTCTTGATTTTTTGAAATCCTGCGGAATGAATCCCTAATTTGACTAGAGATATCTTTTTTATCCGGTTTCATAATATATTTTTCGGTAAAACCTTTTTCTACCGCAATCGGACTCATATCCTTGAGTCTGGATTTTATTCCACAAACCTCTTCGATAAGGATAGAATCCTCATCAATCTTTAAGCCTTCCTCCTCGAGATAACGCTGCCCGATAGGCTTAATAAAACCTACTTTACTAAATTTATCCTGCAGGTTTTTAATTATACCTAAAGAAACCGTGGTCTTGCCGTCATTTTGGTTAGTGGCAGCAATGAAAATTTTACGCATCAAAGATTTTCTTCTATGTTACGCTTTAATTCAGGCTTACTGACTGCGCCAGTAATCTGGTTTAAAACCTTTCCGTTTTTAAAAAATACGAGGGTAGGAATTGACATTATCCCGTATTCGGTGGCGACTTTAGGATTAACATCAACATCTATCTTGCCGATTTTCATCTTCCCCGCATACTCCTTCGCTAATTCATCGATATGTGGCGCAATTATCTTGCATGGCCCACACCAACTAGCCCAAAAATCAACTAGAATTGGCAAGTCAGACTCTAATACTTCTTTCTTGAAATTAGCATCCGTAAAATGTAACACACTCATATCTTCAGTCCTTCGCATTAAAAGGGTTAATAAATTGGTAGGTTGTAATAAAATATCACAAACGTAGTCTAATTGCAAGAAATTTTAGGGTCAGGCACCAACCCAAAGCTAAGGGTGTCCCTAAAAGGGACACCCTTCCGATTGACTTTAAAGACGACCCTTTATCTCTTAGACATAATCAGCTGTAATTGTTCTGAATAATATCCGGATGTAAGTGAATCCAAGGAAGCGGTTAACTCCTCCAGTTTCAGTTGTTTATCAAACCTCTTATTTCTATCTTCAATGGCCAAATTATCCAATTCAGATTTTAGCCGTAAACGCTCAAAATAAAGCTTGGTTACTTGATCCAGGATATCATCGCGCAGCTCCACCATAAGTTTTGAACGCACGTCGATACTCGTCTGGGCATCATTCCAAATCAAATCACCCAAATCCCAACTCAAAGAAACATCCCAATCAATGCTCTCTTTTCCACGTCGCAAAATATCATCATCGCTTTTAGTGGTCGAGCCACCCTCCCAGTGCCATAGATCAGTTGAATTGCGATCTAGTCCAATGTTTATATGCGGCAATAACGCTTTTTTTGCCGCCATCTTTCTCCATTGGGATATTTTTTCCGGATTTACTTCAGCGTATTTAATTGCTGCTTTTTGTACATCTATTATCTTTGGTTCGTATTTGAGATACTCCTGAACCAAAACCTGCCCTGAAATATTGTAAAAACTTCCCCGACTGGATTTGAATATCCCTTTTTCTCCTGCAACATAAATATCACCCTTGATATTTAAAACAAGATAATTTAATTTCCCTACGGATAGATCAAAAGAAACCTCTATCCAACGTTCACCTTGATAAAGAAATACCCCTGTCTGAGTAAGACTAAAAACTCGGGAATCAGCTAATAAGCATAGCATCTTAACGTCGCGGCTCAATAACCCATATTCGGTTAACTTACTCCAGGTTTTACCCTGATCCAAGCTTTTATAAACCCCCCTTGTGCTAGAAAAATATACACAATTAATATTATTGATATCAGCTTTTACAAAATGCACGCCAGATAAACTCTCTTCCTTAGCCGCTTCTTGAATATCGACAGTCTTTTCCTGATTATCTTTTTGAGAATAACTTACGAAAATCCTCTCCCAGTTCTCACCACTATCCAGAGATTTGAATATTCCGCAAGCAGCAGCCAAATAAATAACCTTACTCAATCTAAAGTTTGAATCAATATTAAACACAGAGGTATTATTTATTTTACCATTCTCTTTGTGCCAACTCCTCCCGCTATCCCTGCTTATAAAAAGCCCTGCCCTTGTCCCAACAAAAATAGCATACGGAGTACCCAATACAGCAGTACATTGATTCTCTATGCTATTCTTCCCCCGAAAAACTCTTTCCCAGTGTTCACCTAAATCTTTACTGCGGTATAAACCATGATCTGTAGCCGCATAGATAACGTTGAGGCTAGAGGAATCAAATCCCAAAGCATTAATATTATTCAATCCGCCTCTTATAACTAATACCCTGCGCCAACTTTCACCTGCATCATCACTCTTTAATACACTCCCAGTAACTCCCACAAAAATAATTCTACTATCATACACATTAACCAAAACCACCTGCGCATCATGGTTACCCCTGCTTATATCCTCCCAAGTAAAATCCTGCGCTAAAAGAACACCTGCCATAATAATTAACCAAACCATTGTAAAACTAATAATTTTCTTATACATTTTACACCTCCTGACATAATTGACGCAAGAGGTGGAAAAATCTAACCATAAAAAAAAGGGTGCCCTTTATTCAAGGACACCCTTCTGACTTTAGGCTTATGGTCTTTTAACTACCAGAGCCAAGCCCTTATCTTGTCATCCGCTGCCTTCCAAGCATATTCCGGTTTCATCACCGGTTTAGTATATGAAGAAACAGGGAAAGTAGCTGTATCATAGATTGCGGTCAAGCCGCGTATTGCGCTAGTGATTACACCGTTTACCACCCCAACGGTTACCCCGGCTGCAGGATCCTGTTCTTTAGAAACTTTAGCTACTTCAGCAGGAAGTTCCATCCAAAATGTAGCCAAGTTAATTATCCCGCGCTCAAGCTTATTAACCGGAGAACTACTATAGGGAATCTCATCCCGGTCAATCTCAAGAGGAGATGAAGGGAAGATAAATTCACTATCAGTTTCATTATCATAACAATATCCGGTCGTTAAGCTACCAAAGATTAATACGAGTACACTTAGGATTAAAATTAAGTTTTTCATTAGCTTCCTCCTTTTTTAATCTCTAATCTACTTAATAAACGCGATAGCTTCTCCTTAAAAGACTTAGCTGAATCTATCATTTCCCCTGATATCCCTGCTTCCATAGCAAAATCAATAAGTCCTCGCAAGATATCATTATAGGAAAGTTTATGGCCAGTCGAGAACAAGGCATCTTTGCCTAGTTTGTCAAGATAATCCATTTCTTGACGGCCTAACATGGTGATTACTCTATGCGTAACAACTTGCCCCCCATTATCTTGCATACTTAACCACCTCCTTTATTATAACAGAAAGTACAAAAAATCAAGTAAAATTTTGCTATTTCAATGGCGAATCCCAAACATCGGCATGCCTTCAAATAACCTCAATGCCTTAAGGAAATTCAAATGCTTTTTATGTTGTTTCTTGCCTCTTGCCATGGCTTTATGTAAAATTTTCTTCATCTTAAACCCCTCCCTTCTATAGCGGCCTATAAACAAAAAACCCTAAAAGGCATATTTTAGGGTTTTATCCCTACTTGGCAACCCCGCTTTCCTCTTTAAGAGGACCGGAAGCTTTGCGCCCCAGCATTACTGCTAGTTAGCCCTTATCATTAGGTTGTTAAAAAACCAAATTGTCAAAATGTCAATTTACGTAAAAATATAACATATTATTAGTATTTTGTCAAGGTAGGCTGTGAGAATGGGGTCAAACACATCTTCTTGTCTAAAAAGATATGCCGACCCCATTTTAACTATGTGACTACAAATTCCTGCCTTACAGAATCTTTCTCCAGCGAAGATTGTTTTGTTAATAATTCCTTTGCCTTTACCGCAACTTTCTTGCCAGAATACAACATACTGCCAAATGTTGGACCCATACGCGGCAAGCCATAAACAGTTGAAACTGCCATTCCACAAACCAGTAACCCAGGATAAACCTCACCTGTTTTCTCAACCACCGCATCTTCAGAGACGTTTATATCCATCGGCCCAAAAGTCTCCATATTAAGCAATTTGCGTTTCTCAAGGCTTTTACAAACCCAAGCATCATGGCCCGTAGCATCAATAACCAATTTAGATTCCATTGATATCGGATCTACACAGGTAATTGCCCTAGGCAAAGCCGAAACCGGAGTCCAATTTATTACCACTCCTTCAACCCTGTTATTACGCAACACCACATCATCAAATTTAGTCATGTTCAAAATCCTAACACCCGCATCGCAAGAAGCTGAAATAAGCTTAGAGCAGGCATTTGGGCCATCAGCAACAAACAACCCATCCTCTACCTCTTTATAAGGGATTTTCAGTTCATCCAAAATCTCCTGAGAAGGAGCGCGAAAAGTCAATGGATTCATTAGATACCCGCCGATCCAAAAACCTCCGCCGATATAATTGTTACTTTCAACGATTAATGTTTTATAGCCATCTCTAGCTAATTCTCTGCCTGCGATCAAACCGCTTGGCCCACCGCCAATAATTATTACATCAGAAACAATATAATCGGTAAACCAACGAGTAAATTCACCCACAATGGCCCTGGAAACTTGTGCTTCGCTTATTTTCTTAAACATTCTGCCTCCTTATTTTAGTAGTGCTAGGTAAATTATACCAACTCATAAACTGCGATTGCGGCCTCAATAAAAAACCCTTACGCGGATACATAAGGGTAAAAAAATATCCTCTTTCCTCCGCTGGTATTATCCAGATCAGGTATTAAGGGTAATCTGCTTATTACGCAGAACTCTCAGGCTGGTTAACCAACCTCCCCATTTTTTTTATTTTATATTCTTACTACTTGATTGTCAAGCTATTTGTTAGTGATAGGGCGCGAATTATTCTTCTCTTCCTCTATTATTTTAATATACTTTACGGGATTTGCCTTAAACTCCTCAATACACCCCTCACAGCAAAAATTGTAAATCTTGCCCTCATATTCATAGGTCACCTTTGTATCTTCAACTATGGGATTGCCCATTACCGGACAAATCTTATTATTAACATTCTGATAATCAGCAGCTAAGGAAACACTAGCTTTAGCATCATTCTCTGCTTGAACCATGAAAATTCCGATTGTCACAAAGAAAACGCCACAGATAATCAAACTTAATATATTTTTTAGCATCTTTCTCCTCCTTAATTGTTTTAGGCATATAAACTTGATTCTTCTTTTGAAACAATGTGCCCATCCTTAAGATAAACTATTCTCTTGGCTTGTAAACCGAGCTTATTATTATGGGTAGTCAAAACAATAGTTAGCCCATCTTTTTGATTCAATTCTTTAAATATATCAAATATCTGTTGGCCGCTCTTAGTATCAAGGTTTCCCGTAGGTTCATCAGCAAAAAGTATTTTTGGAGAAGTTACCAATGCCCGCGCTATAGCCACCCTTTGCCTTTCCCCTCCAGAGAGCTCTTTGGGCAAATGATTAACCCGATTCCCCAAACCTACCATTTGGAGTAATTTTATAGCCTTATTGCGATCCTGTGGTAATTTTCCAAAAAGCAAAGGCAGCTCTACATTTTCTAAGGCTGTAAGGGTAGGGATTAACAAAAACTCCTGGAAAACAAATCCTATGTTTGCACGTCGAATTTTAACTAATGAGCTTTCCTTAAGCACTGAAACATCATTATCTAAAACCTGAAGCTTACCACTAGACACCCTATCCAAACAACCTAAGATATCTAAAAGTGTCGTCTTGCCCGAACCAGAGGGACCCATAATAGCGATAAACTCTCCTTGGAGAATTTCTAAATCTACATCCTTAACCGCCTTAACTTCTTCAGCAAATAGCTTATAAGTTTTGTTGATTTTATCTGCTTTAATCAAAACATTAACCATATTAATCTCCTAACCTGATTGCTTCAACCGGTCTCATGGAAGAAGCACGAAATGCCGGATAAATTCCGGCAATTAACCCCATAACCACAGCCCCTAAAAAAGAACCTATCATAAGCCCCGGCGTGATAATCACAAGCTTTCCTGCAGGAGCATAAGGCAAAATTTGTCTAATAATATGTTCTACTGCACTTGTCCCTAAAATAGCAACGATATCCCCAATGATTCCACCTAGGACACATATAAGCGTAGTTTCCAGCCAAATAATGCGAAAAACATCTAAACGCGATGCCCCGATAGCTTTCATTACCCCAATTTCCTTTGTCCTTTCAAAAACTGACATAAGAATTGTATTAATTACCCCAATCACGGCTATCAGGATAGCAATAATCGCTACTGAATTAGTCATTACCTTTGAAGACGACACCAAATTAAATATGGTTCCCTTTACCTGCGCCATACTGATTACCTGAATCCCCGGCTCATTATATAAACTTTCCTCAAAATCACCTAAACTGCCGATTTCCTTCAACTTTATACCTATCCCGGTTAGCTTCCCCGGTAAATCAAATATGCGTTGCGCAGTCTTTAAAGGTATAAATATTACCCCATCATCTTGAGTACCGGTCCGCTCAAATATTCCAACCACTTTAAGAACTTTATTCAGATTCGGGACAAGCATCTCATCCCCCGGGACACGTTGCTCTAACTCTGCGGCTTCATAACCAATAATCACCTCATCTGCGTCATCATTCGAGAACCATTTACCTGATTTAAATTTTGACCATGGTTTGAGCTCCAGATAAGAATTAGATACCCCCATATACAAAACTATGCCGCCTTGACCATTCTGCCTATCTTTATCAAACTCTGTAGCCGCCAATTGCGGAGATATTCTTTCTATTCTAGGATCCTTAGCAATCTTATCGTATACTGACTGCTCCATATACCGCAAGCCGCCTCCGCCTTTTAACATCAGCGTTGCTGCTTCATATGGACAGCCTTTTGCAGTAACTAAAACCTGATACCCCATTTTATCTATATCATTAGTTAAAGATTTTTGGTATCCGGCATCAAATCCCATAAGGCTGACCAAAACACCGACGGCAATTGCTACTCCGCCGATAGTTAGAAACGTGCGAATTTTCTTCCTCTGCAAATTCTTAAAAGCTACCGATATTATTTTCATTTTATCTCAACTCCTTTGGCCTGAATCATCGGGCCTGTTTTCTTAACCACAACATTTCCTTCAACCAAGATCTTCCTACCGGTCTTCTGAGGAATAGCAAAACCAGATTTTCCGGTATCAACATATATAGTTAAATTGCCGCTGCCAACTTTAACATAAAACCAACAACCCGTAGAACATTCACTGGCAATCTTACCCTCTATAGTCACCGACCTCCCTTCAAAAACACTTGGATCAGCAAAAATATCTTTAACCTCAGTAATTTTCCGATTTGTGATTTCTTCACCGTATTTTTCCATAGCTGCGTAACTACTTACCAGCATCACGCCCGTAAATAAAATTAAACTTAAAAAAATAATCCTTAGATTTTTCATTAGTTTTTACCTCCTATCTTTCTGCTTCATGCAAAAATTCATTGAGCAGAATAAGATTCTTCTTTATTCCGCGCATAGTCGCCCTGAAATCTTCTGAACTATTAGCACTAAGATCAGCAATCTTGGTAATCCGTCCTTCAGAAAGGCTATTATTCGAAATATTGTATTTGCTAAAATCAGCCAGAGATAACCCTTTAAATTGACTCGTAAACTGAATGCCGCGAAACTTTGAAGATTCAGGAGAGGATATCCTCTGATAATAAAATGCTATTATTTTCCCTTCTAAATCAATAGCAACAACTAACTGTAAACCTCCAAATCTTCCTTTTTGATTAACCCCATGTATATATCCAATAGGGTCTTTACCTTTTAATACAGTATAATATGCATAAGGAACATCCAAATTCTCATAAACTAGATCGAGTTTATCTCCCAGCTCCTCTTCGATCTTATTCTGTATTACTTCTGCGCCTATTTCTTTTAAAGTTACAAACTTAGTCAGATATCCTGTAGATGCGGGGAAAAGCCTTTTGACATCCCGATCAGGATCATCAAGGCTACATCCCACCGCGGCAAAAGAATTGGCATAAATACCGAACAAAAATAAGACACTAAAGAAAAGTTTCAACATTATCCTCCCTGTAACCTTCTGGCCTATGGCTTTGGCAAAATGAATCCAAACCATGGCCTTCTGGCTTACGCGCCAAAGAAATAAAATTGCAATAGAATTTTATCTGCCTCTTTCTGCCCCATATTATTAAAATCATGAGAGAACGCCGCGCGCAAAGTTGTATTCTGATTAAGTTTATAGGATGTTCCTATTGTCAAGGTGGAATCAGCGGATGAGCTCTCTCCTAGTTTATTAATCCAGGACTGAAATTGTAACTCCAATTCCCAATTTTGATACTTTGGTATTGTGTAATCCAGTTCTCCCAAATACCCCAATACTTTTTTGTTATCATTTTCCCCAACAGCAACTTCTCCCTTAAAAAGGTATGGCCCAAAAAGATACTGAGTATCTAATCCTACTCTTTTCTTTGAAACCGCGCTATCCGACAAAAGCTTGTCTTGCGGAATTGTCTTCATATTTTCGGCTTCCAAAACCCTTCCATAGAGAAAAGAGACTCCGTATTGAAAGTTTTCAGAAGTGGGCGTTCCAAGACGAGTAGTAAAAAGAAAGCTGTCGTCCCTTCTATGAATACCCATTCCCGAACCCAACTGTAGCGCCAATTTATAATCAAATTTAGGCAACGTCCCCTCCAAACCAATTCCCCAATCCTTTTTAAAACCTATATCCTTCATCGCTAATGTCTGAAGAATTGTACCATGAGTATCCAATAATGGCTCAAGTCCAAACGCCGGGTCAAAATGGCCTATACGCAACTTTGCAGCATAATTAATCTTGTACAAAAGCCAAGCATTATGTATCTGAATACCCCAGGCATTACGGGAATTACGCATGCTATCATAAGCAAGACGCACCTGTAAATCAGTAGTAAGATAATCTCCATACTCGTTTGAAAACTTGCGATAATCTTCAAAGCCTATGGAATTAGCCAGATCGTGGCTCTTGCCTACCCAGTGGTCCCTGCCGGAATATCCGCCAATAAGGTTAATCTCTTTATAAAAAAGCTCTTCATTAGCAAAAACAGTGGCACAGAAAATAACCCATACCAGGAAAACGCACAAGAATATACTTAAAATCTTACCACCTTGTATTCTAAACATAGTTAGGTTTTTCTAAAACGACTGATTAACTGCAAAATCTCATCCAACTTTTCTTTCCTATCGTTTTCAGATTTGCCTTTAACGGCGCTTGCCACGCAATGCTCAAAATGCTTCTCAAGAATTTTATCTTCAACTCTGGCCAAGGCATAAATAACAGAATGTACCTGATTCAAGATATCTACACAATACCTGCCCTCATCAATCATCTTTTGTATGCCGCGAACCTGTCCTTCGATTTTCTTTAAAAAAACTAGCTGCTCTTTATGGGTTGTAGGTTGTCTCATATATTTCCTCCTGGATTTTCCAATCGGAATGCAAACCACCGCCTGCTGCCCGCTTACAAAATAAATATACCATACTCCCCTACCCTATGTCAAGATAAATAAAAAATATTTTTGTATTTGAAATTAATATTACCCGAAAAATTTATCTCCCTTGGCCCAATTCTCGCCCTTGACTTCATCAATTACCAGATACGTAGCTTCCTTTGGCTTACCCGCTATTTTTAGCAGTGTTTCGGAGAATTCCTTAGCGATCTTCTCTTTTTGCTCTTTGTTAAGTTTACCCACTAACTTTAAATTAATATACGGCATTTATCCTCCCCTGCGCAGAAACGCGTACCGGCTATTCCGATAAAGCCGGGTGCTATTTCGATATCAAGAATATCCCAGTCTGGGCAAATAAATTAGGTAAAAACGGGATCTTTCTGGCCTGTCCAATACAAACGCTACGCTCAATATTGATTTCTTTTAAGCGGCAGTAATTCTTAAAATCAGATATGCTCAAAAAATGCAAGTTTGGCGTTTCATACCATTGGTAAGGAAGTGCGCTAGTTACCGGAGACCTCCCTTGAAAAAACATCTGTAACCTTGATATATAATGCGCGAAGTTCGGAAAACCAACGATTACCTTTTTACCTACCCGCAAAGCATCGATAAGCACCTTATCAACATGAAGGATCTGCTGCAAACTTTGATTAAGCACCACATAGTCAAAAGACTTATCGTTAAATTCAGCCAGGCCGCTATCAACATCACCGTGAAAAACATTTAACCCTTTAGCTACACACCTATAAATCGCCTGCTCATCAATTTCAATACCCTGAACACGGGCATTCTTCTCCTTAATTAAAAGATACAAAAGGTCCCCATTACCGCAGCCTAGGTCTAAAATCGTAGTTTGCGGTTTAATCAAATCCAGTATTACAGCATGGTCCAACTGGATATCTTTACGCGCCATAATCACCGGTCACCTCGTAAGCATAAAATACTTTTTTAAGAAAATGTTTAATCAAATGCGTTTCCTCTTCTACCTCTAAAAGAAATGCATCGTGCCCATAGGTTGAAGCAATTTCACAGTAAGTTGTTTCAACTCCTGCAAGCTTACAGGCCTTAACTATCTCTTTTGATTGATAGGCCGGATACAACCAATCAGATTTAAAAGAGATAACTAAAACTTTTACTTTAGTACCCTGTAAAACCTCCTCAAAACTACGCCCCCCAGAGGCATCAAAATTATCCATGGCCTTGGTAATATAGAGATAGGAATTTGCATCAAAGCGTTTCACAAAATTATCTCCGCGATAACGCAAATACCCTTCTACTTCAAAATCAGCGGTAAATTTAAAAGGCTCGCCCAAGACCTTCTTAGTCCGGCCAAACTTTTCAGCCATTGATTTATCGCTCATATATGTAATATGCCCAATCATCCTGGCTACCGCTAAACCTTTAGATGGAGTCGATCCTTCATAATAATTACCGGATTTCCAATGCGCATCAGCCATGATTGCCTGCCTGCCAACTTCATTAAAAGCAATCTGCTGAGGCGAATGTTTAATGGTAGTGGCAATAGGCACTGCACTACATAAATTTTGAGGATAATTAACCAACCAGGATAAAACCTGTTGCCCGCCCATTGAACCGCCAACCACGGAGAGCAATTTTTCTATCCCCAGATGATCAACCAAACGCCTCTGTGCATTAACCATATCGTTAATGGTAATCAACGGAAAATCCAAGGCATAAGGTTTAGCTGTCTTTGGATTTATACTTACTGGTCCTGTTGAACCCTTGCACCCCCCCAGTATGTTAGAACAAATCACAAAATATTTATCTGTATCAAATGCCTTTTGCGGCCCGATAAACGCATCCCACCAACCGAGATTATCCTGGCCTTCATGCACCCCAGCCGCATGTGCATCACCTGAAAGGGCATGCACGATAAGAACGGCATTAGACTTATCCTTATTTAAACAACCATAGGTCTCATAAGCCAAGGTAACCGGACCAAATTTCTCCCCACTCTCAAGTTTTAGCGACTCAAAAGTAAACACTTGAGTTTTCACAATGCCCACTGCGCCTAAGCGCGTACCGGCCTTTCCGATTGGGCCGGGTGCGCTGTCATTTTGAATTATCTTTTTTTCTTTAATCATCCTCTTACTCCTGTTAAAATCTTCCCGTCTTTCATAAGTTTTTAACGTGGCCAGCTTCTTGAAAAAGCCAGGTAGTCAGATACCTCTCTCCGGTATCAGGGAGAATAACTACAATAACCTTTCCCTTGTTTTCCTCACGCTTAGCTACTTCCAATGCTGCCCATAAGGCTGCTCCGCTTGAAATTCCTGCGAGAATTCCTTCTAATCTCGCCAGGCGCCGCGCTGCTTCCCCAGAATCTTCATTAGTAACCCGAATAACCTCATCTATTATGTCTTTATTAAGAACCTGCGGGATAAATCCTGCACCAATTCCCTGAATCTTATGCGCTCCCGGAGCGCCTCCGGATAAGACCGGAGAAGCATCAGGTTCAACTGCGACCCCCCTAAAACCCGGCTTCCTCTTCTTAATCACTTCAGAAATACCAGTAATTGTCCCGCCCGTGCCGACTCCGGCTACCAGGATATCGATTTTACCTTCAGTATCATTCCAAATCTCCTCAGCAGTCGTCTGGCGATGAATTTCAGGATTAGCCGGATTATTGAATTGCTGAAGCATAATCGCATTAGGAGTTTCACGAACAAGATCTTCGGCTTTTTTTACCGCACCTTTCATCCCATCTGCTCCGGGAGTTAAAACCAACTGCGCCCCAAAAATTGCCAACAGCTGCCTTCTCTCCATACTCATCGTATCAGGCATAGTCAAGATTAATTTGTAACCTTTGGCTGCGGCAACAAATGCCAAAGATACCCCGGTATTACCACTGGTCGGCTCAATAATAGTAGTGCCTTCTTTAAGCACTCCTCTTTTTTCTGCGTCCTCAATCATGGCTACGCCTATACGGTCTTTAACGCTTGAGAGCGGATTGAATGATTCAATTTTTGCCAATACCGTTGCCCCCAATCCTTCAGTAATATGATTCAACT
>JAHJCJ010000008.1 GCA_018812825.1 Candidatus Omnitrophota bacterium | reverse complement strand
GATCGGCCTTTATCTAAATTATTTGTGCAAAGGAAACCTTGTCCTGATTTTAGGAGCAATCGGAGTATTCTTAGGGCTTTTCTACACTGCAAGGCCATTTCAGATAGGGTATGGCAGTTTAGGCGAGTTAGCTGTAGGAACAGGATGCGGGCCATTGATATTATTGGGTTCATATTATGTGCAGAGAGAGGCCTTGCCTTTAAAGGTATTTCTGGTATCAGTGCCAATTGGAATTTTAATTGCGCTTGTTCTATTGATAAATGAATTTCCTGATTATGCTGCAGATAAGTCAGTAGGAAAAAGAACTCTGGTGGTAATGCTTGGCAAGAGAAATGCAGTAATCCTATACCACTCTTTATTGGTAACTGTATATATAGCCATAATATCGTTAGTAATATTTAGGTTTTTACCAACAGCCTCTTTGATTGTTCTCTTAAGCCTTCCTTTGGCCATGAAGGCCTTTTTAATATCCAGGGAAAATTTCGACAGGATTCATGAACTGTTGCCGGCAAATGCTTCAACCATAGGGCTGCATTCCTTAATTGGAGCGCTGTTATCGTTGAGCGTTGCCTTAGACAAGGTTTTTTAATTTTATGGTATGGAATTTCAAAAACCTGTTTCATGCGCAGCGTCCCTCGACTGCGCTCGGGACAGGCAAGGCGCTGCAGCTACACCGTAATATGTAGTTGCAGCATCTTAAGCTGCCTAATTTGTGGTATGGAATTTCAAAAAAACAGAAATTCCAACCACTGAAAATCACAGAAAGTTATCGCCGAAGGCGATTTTCTTGTATGCAATTAAAAGAGATTTATCGGCCGATTGAAAAAGAATTAATGAATGTAGAGGAGTTATTGAGGGATTCTCTTAATGGCGCAAAGAATAAATCTATATCCCAGATCTGCAGCTACTTATTAGAGGGAAAAGGCAAAAGGCTCAGGCCAGCGCTGGTTTTGCTCTCAGGAAAGGCAAGTAGCTGCCCTATTGTTAGAAACCCTATGCTTATCAAGATTGCCTGCGGCATAGAATTGATTCATGCCGCTTCTTTAATACATGATGATGTGATTGACCACTCCTATCTTCGCTACAATAAAACCACGATTAATTCTAAATGGGGACAGGATGTTTCTATTGCCCTTGGAGATTACCTTTATTCTGTGGCATATGAATTAATTTCTCAATGCGGCAATATAGATATCCTCCAATGTATAAGCTCTGCAACAAAGGCAATGTGCGAAGGCGAACTTCTTCAGGTTTCAGAAAGGGATAACCTGGATTTATTGAAAAGCCGCTATATTATTATCGTAAAGAAGAAAACAGCAAGTCTTTTTGCTGCTTCATGTCAGGCAGGGAGTTTAATTTCTCAAAGTCAAAGGTCTTTACAGAATGCCTTTAAAGGGTATGGTTTAAATTTTGGGATTGCCTTTCAGATAATAGATGATTATTTAGATATTGTAAGCGAGGAAAAAAGATTGGGTAAAAAACCAGGACAGGATATAGATGCGGGAGAGACGACATTGCCTATATTGAATCTATTAAAATCAGTGCCGGAATATGAGAGAGAAGCTTTAAGGGGATTAATTTCTTCAAAAAGAGACAAAGAGTCTTTGAAGATGATAAAGACAAGGCTCCTCCATTCTGGGGCAGCCCAAAGGACAAAAGCTCAAGCCTCCTCTTATATAGCGCTTGCAAGAAAGAATTTAGATACGCTTTCTGATTCAATGTTTAAGAGAAGTTTAGTTGATTTAACTACTTATATGATAGAGAATAATTTTTGCAGCTTGTTTTAATTAGTCTTATTATGAATATACCGAGAGTTGGGTTAAGGTTAAAAGTCAGCTTACTAATACTAACGGCATCCATTGTCCCTTTTGCCATTATATCAACCCTGAAAATTCAAATGGTATTGGCAGCGGCAGGCAGTATTGTTTTTTTACTATTGTTAGGAGGCTTATTAACCAGGAATGTTCTAAGACAGATTAAGCGCCTGACAGAGGCAACTAATAGGCTTGAAAAGGGCGATATGGAGGTTCAGGTAGACGTAAATGCCGTCGATGAGCTTGGCGATTTAGCCCATGCTCTTAACAGAATGGTCAGGAGTATGCATAGAAGGTCTATATCCATAAGGATGCTTAGCGCGCAGGTCAATAAACGCAAAAAAGCGGAGGACGAGGTGCGCGCGGCTTATGAGAAACTTAAAGAAACCCAATTTCAGCTTATTCAGGCGGAAAAACTGAAAGTAGTGGGGACCTTAGCCAGCGGAGTTGCGCACGAGGTGAAAAACCCATTAGCTATAATAATGCAGGGCATGAATTATTTAGAAGAAGAGATAGGGCCGGATAAAGAAAATATGTCTCCTCAATTAGATATGATAAAAAAGGCTGTAATCAGGGCGGACAAGATTATACATGGTATGCTTGATTTCTCAAGGCCTGCTCCATTAGAGCTTAAACCTTCCCGGATAAATAAAGTGATTAGGGCCTCATTAGTATTAGTCGGGAAACAGTTAAAACTTGAGGATATAAAAGTAACCAAGAATTTTGCGCATCAACTTCCTTCGGTTATGATAGACGAAAACCAGATGCAGCAGGTTTTTATAAACATTATTTTAAATGCGGTACAGGCCATGCCCAAAGGAGGAAGCATTACTATAAAGACATACGCTAAAGAACTCATGGAAGCTGGATATTTTACGGGAAAGAGAAAAACAGACTTGTTTAAGGCCGGGGATACTGTTGTTATATGCGAGCTGGAAGATACCGGTACGGGGATACCCAAGAATAAACTGGATAGAGTATTCGATCCTTTTTTTACCACAAAGCCGCCGGGAAAAGGCACCGGCCTGGGATTAGCTATTATAAAAACTATTATTGAAAGACATAAAGGGGTTGTACAGATAGAGAGTGAGGAACAAAAAGGCACAAAAATTATCATTACCTTGCCAGCCGTTCACTAAAAAAAGGTATAATCGGGAGGAGAGTTATATGGATAAAAAGAAAATATTAATTATTGACGATGAAGAAGACCTGGTGCAGTTAGTAAAATTAAATCTTGAGCGCACCGGGTTATATGATGTTATCGCAGCCCATAATGGAGACGAAGGGCTTCTGAAGGTCGAAAAGGAATGCCCTGATCTAATAGTGTTAGACGTCATGATGCCGGGAAAAGACGGTTTCGAGGTTTTAAAGGAATTGCGAAAGCCGGGCGTTAAATGGCGGCCGGTAATCATGTTAACTGCAAAGGACGACGTTGTAGTGAAGTCTTACAATCTCGAAGCCGACTTCTACATTACCAAGCCTTTTGATATAAAGGTTCTTATGCGCGGTATAGAAGTAATATTGCCCCTAATTTCCATGCGTAAACGTGAAGCAGAAGAGGGGAAATAAAGAAAAAGCGCCCAAAAAGTAGAAATAGTATTAAGGATTAAAAGTTAACCCCAATACTCATGATGCTCCAATAATTATGCTTACGGCAAGCCGTTTGAAACACAAGACCTTCCCGATTTGCAAGCAGCGCAAGGCGCTGCAGCTACACCATATATGCAGCCGCAGCATCTGTCCAAATTAAGCGTCATTGCTTCGCTCCATTCTTGTAGATTTCAACAATTTCAACTTTACTAAGATAGAAATCAAGAACTTTCTTTAGCCCCGCATATTAAAAAAACTAAAAATATCTTGACAAGAAT
>JAHJCJ010000081.1 GCA_018812825.1 Candidatus Omnitrophota bacterium | reverse complement strand
TAACTTTCCGCTTCTTCTGGGAAGACTGGCTGTAGAAGGGTACAAAACATGCGGGATCATGCGGCCGATGCATGATGCCAGGGTGGAAAAGATTTTTCTTGAAAAGAGGGAGAGGTATGGGGTAAGGACTATTTACAGCCAACCGCGCAATGAATGTGTGAACAGCACTATTTCTGCTTTGCGTAATAATGAGCTGGTTTTTATTCCTATTGACCAGAATTTTGGAACGGGAGGAGTATTTGTAAATTTCTTTGGTCAGAAGGCGGCAACTGCCACTGGCCCGGTAATCTTGGCGCAGCGGACCAAAGCCGCACTTATCCCATGTTTTATCTTTAGGCAGCCCGGTGATAGACATAAGATAATCTTTGAGTCGGAGTTAGAATTAAAAGAGGGCAGGGATCCTCAAGACACTGTTTTGATAAATATCCAAAGGCTTACTGATATAATTGAGGCATACATACGTAAATATCCTGCGGAGTGGGGTTGGATCCACCGCAGATGGAAAAGTAAACCCAGTTAAAGGAGGTGTTCAAATGGCAGGAGAAGAGAAAAAGTGTTGCGATGCAAAGAAGACGTTGTCTACGCTTTTTAAGGTTGTTTTAGGTCTTGCATTTTTAGTCTTAGGAGGTCTGGCAATTTTGAAATGGTGGAGAGCGCTTTTTCTAATCATCAAGGGTTGTATTGGCCTGTTCCTGATTTTGGCTGGCGTGATTACTTTAGCTATAGCTAAAGAATAAATAGATAATGAGGTCTCACTATTTTTAGAGAAAATAGTGAGACCTCATTATCCTCACAGGAGAGCATATGGAGTCGATTATAAACAGGGAAATTATTACCGATAAGAGAATTTGCCGGTTCTTAGCCGTAACAGTTTTTATAACTTTAACTACTTTATCCGCATTTGTGCGTATTCCCCTGCCTTTGACTCCTGTGCCACTTACGCTACAGACATTATTTGTTTTGCTTTCAGGTGCATTATTGGGCAAAAGATTGGGCGTGTTTACGCAAGCCGGATACCTGCTTTTGGGATTGACTGGTTTTCAGGTGTTCACTGGTTTTGGCAGTGGGTCTCTTTATCTTTTAGGTCCTACTGGAGGATATATTGTTGGTTTCGTTTTAGCATCTTTCTTTACTGGAAGCTTATTCTTAGAAGGAAAATATAATTGGCGGAATGCTTTTTTAAGATTTTTATGCGCAGATTTTATAATCCTGCTTAGCGGGATGTTTTGGCTTAAGATTTTCCTATCCTGTTCGTTTGGTCAGGCATTCTTGCTTGGTTTCTTGCCTTTTGTGCCAGGCGACCTGTTAAAAGTTATTTTCGCAACAGCTATTTTTAATAAAACACATTCGCGTATCAAGGCGTCCCTTTATTAACTAATAGGCCACAAGAAGTTTGCATTTGATCAATGAAAAGCTTGTTTCTTAAGCTATGCTCTTTGTTTTTACTTTCCCTATGTCTTGGATTTTGTGCCAGATTTTTGGGGATGAATACGCATCAGGCCCTATCTATAAGCATATTCTCTGCTTCAATTCTCGGGACTCTCTTCTTTTGGGATTTTCGTCTTAGCTTTGCTTTTATCGGTACATCCATATTACTGTTGACTAAAACCATTGACTTAGAGCATGTTATTGAGTTTTCTTCGCTCGAGGTGATCCTTTTTCTGGTAGGGATGATGGTGGTTATCGGCTTGCTTAAGGATTCCGGGGTTTTTTCCTGGATTGTCAGCCTTATTTTACGTATCCCCAAATTAACCGGCAAGAAATTTGTTCTGATTATCGGAATCATATCCGCCTTGCTCGCCTGTACTATTGATGAAGTAACTTCAATTATTTTCATGGTTGTTGCGGTTTTAGAAATCTGCGATTATTTTGAGATTAATCCCATACCGTTTGTTATAATTTCAGTTTTAACTACAAATATAGGATCATCGGCGACAGTATTAGGCAATCCTATCGGTATACTCATTGCTTCAAAATCCGGCTTAAGCTTTGAAGACTTTATTGTTAAAGCTTTTCCTTTGGCGGTACTGTGCTTACTAGTTACTATTTTTATTCTTCTATTCTGGTATAGGAAGTCGATTAAACTTCTTGATGAGCAAATGCAAAGACTGGGGGCTAATGAAATACTGGTGAGATTAATCTCTGTACCTCCGGGAAGAAGCCTGAAGATAAATTTGGGGATATTCGCAGTGATGCTGGTTTTTATATCCCTGCATCGCCGCATGGAAATAGCCTGGGGGTTGCCGGCGAATACTGTTTTATTGGTTGTCCCGCTTGTAGCCAGCGGGCTGATAATGATCTGGAAGCATCATGAGGCTAGGAAATATATCGAAAAAGACGTGGAATGGTGGACACTGCTTTTCTTTTTGCTCTTATTCGTCCAGGCAGGGACATTAAAATATACCGGAGCGACTATATTTATCGCCAAACATATGCTGGCGGCATGCGGCAATAATCTAGACCTTCTGATTTCTGCCATACTTTGGATAAGCGCGATAGGTTCAAGTGTTTTAGACAATGTAGTTTTAGTGGCAGCTTTTATTCCAGTAGTACAGGGGTTCCAGAATTTGAATATTAACCTGCAGCCATTGTGGTGGGCCTTGCTTTTTGGTGGTTGTTTGGGAGGCAATATAACCCTTATTGGTTCTACCGCTAATATCGTAGCCATAGGTATTGTTGAGAAGGAGAAACGCATTAAGATAACTTTCCTTAATTGGTTTTGGGTGGGTTTAAGCGTGGGTTTGATTACTACGCTTATTGTGATGATAGCGTTGATTTTTCTGCCTTTCTATAGATAACTTGACAAATTAAGAAATCTGTGTTACTTTATCAACAATAAAGGAGGAGATAAGATGGTTTTAAAGAAAATTATAACTGTTTTTGTATTTACTGCTTTATTTGTAGTAACTACACTTATTGCTTTTGCTGCTGAAGAAGTTACGGTTGGCGCTGAAAATCCTGTTGCTAGTTCTATAGATCCTGTAGCATCTGTTTCTGCCTCGCAGGTTCCTCCGCAGAGTGAAAACGATACACAGTGGGCTTGGGGAGAGGTGGTTAATTTAGACAACGCAGGAAAAACAATCATCTTAAAATACCTTGACTATGAAACAGACCAAGAAAAGGATATTGTTCTAGCAGTTGATGAAAAGACTGCTTTTGAAAATGTTGAAGGCTTTGATAGCATAAAGGTTAAAGATACCTTGAGTATAGATTATACTGTTGGGCCAGATGGCAAGAATATTGCCAAAAACATTGGTTTCGAGAACCTAGATTCCTCTGTCGCTGTTTCTGCGCAGGCTGTTGAAGATAATAAACAGGCTGTCCCGGAACAACCTGTGGCTAACCCAGGGGCAGTTGCTGAAACAAGCGCTGCAGTAAATGAAGCATCAGAGCCGGTTACTCAACAATAGGGTAGTAAGTAGGTATTCTTAATATTGAGTATTACTTTGATAGGCAGGGCCCCTAAACCCTGCCTATGTTTTCGTTATGCAGAATATTAAATTGATTATTTTTGATTTAGATGGCACCTTAATAGATGCATATGCGGCCATATGCAGCAGTTTTAATTACGTAATGCGTAAGCTGGGGTTAAAACCCAAAAGTTCAAGGTTTATTTGTCGCCTGGTAGGATGGGGAGATGCGAATTTGCTTAGACCATATGTGCCTGAACATGTTTTAGAAAGATCTTTACGCCAATATCGTAACCATCATAAGCTTAGTTTACTTAGGCAATCGCGGCTTTATCCGGATGTCATAATGCTTTTGCAGAAGCTTAAGGCTCAGGGCTGTAAGTTAGCAGTAGCTAGCAACCGGCCAAGCAGGTTTTCCTTTATTTTATTAAAACATCTGCACATAATTAAATTTTTTGATTATGTGCTTTGCGCTGATAGATTAAAACGTGGCAAACCTAATCCTGAGATATTAAATAAGATAATCAGGAGGTTTGCTTTTAAGAAATCGCAGGTTTTATATGTTGGTGACATGATTATTGATGCGCAAGCCGGAAGGCGCGCAAAGGTTAAGACAATAATCGTAACCAGCGGTTCAAGCGGCATAGCTGAGATTAAAAGAGAGCATCCATTTAAGATAATCTCTGGAGTTAGGCAGCTTGTAAGGTTGGTTGGATCAAGGGAACAATTATGTTTCCCTTGACAGCTAGGTTAATTGGTAATATATTAAAAAACAAGCATGAAAAAAAGCTTTAAGTTATTTAGTTGTCTGGTTTTATCATTATTGATCTTAGGATGCTTATCAACAAGAATGCAGCCAGTTGGCAGTAAGTATCTGGTAGACAATGCTTTAGGAAGATACTCTGGGCCCAAGGCTAAAATAGCAGTTAGTGACTTTGAATTAAAAACCTCCGGCCTTAATGCGGATGTCGGTCAGGGCTTAAAAGAATATTTTATCAGTATTTTAGACAATACCAAACGTTTTGTAATAATTACACCGCAGGAGACGGATTTAATTATTAGCGTAGGGATTGTTCAGTTTGTTCCAGAGAATTCAGGAGGTAAATCTGGGGTAGCGGGAGGCGGAAGCGCTGCCAGCAGTTTTATGGGTGGTTTATTAGGTACTCCCTTAAACAAGGCAACTATGCAGTTGAGCTTGCGTATTGTAGACCGCACTACTTCAAATGTAATAAGCAGCCGGGATATTCAGATTCAGGCAGTGGAGAACCCCGGGAATAAAATAAATACTCCTCATGATAAGGTTTTTAAGGCAGGGTTAAGTGAATATGCTGGGACACCCATGGGGGAGGTTATTTATGAATGCCTGCTTGAAGCAGCACGCTATATCTCCATAAATGTACCGTTAAATTATTACAAGGATTAGACATGGGAAAAAGAAAGCGTAGAGGAAAACTTAACTGGCGTTCTAAGAAAGCCAACAAAGGCAGAAAACCCTGTTTAGGCTAATTCCCTATATATGGTTTTATTTTGGATCCTGGCCAGCACAACCTTAGTCAGCCTTATATCCCTGGTGGGTATTTTTACCCTTTCCATCAAGGGGAATCTTCTGCATAAGATTCTTTTTTGCCTGATTGGTTTCTCCGCAGGTGCGCTTATCGGGGGCGCCTTTCTGCATATCCTTCCGGAATGCTTGGAAAGTAATAAAAGTAACACGGTATTCTCATACCTTATTCTCGGCATCATAATCTTCTTCCTTATGGAAAGATATTTGCATTGGCGGCATTGCCATGAGGAAAGCGCTTGTAAAATCCACGCCTTCACTTATCTGAATCTGATAGGGGATGGGTTTCATAATTTTATTGATGGTATGGTTATTGCCGCAAGCTTTATGGTTTCTTTAAAGCTTGGCCTGGTTACTACTTTGGCAATTATATTACATGAGATTCCCCAGGAATTAGGTGATTTTGCTATTTTGGTATATGGTGGGTTTACCAAGAAAAAGGCGCTCTTGTTTAATTTTGCTTCGGCGCTTATGGCGATAGTCGGAGCGGTGACTGGATATTTTATAACCGATCTTGTCAGGAATTTTACGAATTTTATATTGCCGTTTACTGCCGGAGGTTTTATCTATATTGCCACCAGCGACCTTATACCGGAACTGCATAAAGAAAATGACCTTAAGCGTTCAACCGCAGCTTTCCTGGCATTCTTGCTGGGAATAATATTGATGGCATTAGCCAAGAATTTCTTACCAGGGTAGTCAAGTCATTTTAAATTATTCTAATATGAAGATAAAAGCATTGGCATTAGTTTCCGGAGGTCTGGATAGTTTATTGGCTGCTAAGCTTATACAGGATCAAGGCATTGAGGTTACTGGGGTGCACTTTAAGATACCGTTCTGTAAGCTTGATATTAAAAAAAGCTTTCCTGATATAGGGATAAAACTGCTTGAGTTTGATTTGGGAGCTGAATTTCTTTCTCTTATAAGAAACCCTCGTTATGGCTTTGGCTCTAATATGAATCCCTGTATTGATTGTAAGATTTTAATGTTTACTAAAGCTAAGGAATTGTTGTCGGAATTAAGGGCGGATTTTATTGTTACCGGTGAGGTGTTAGGCCAGCGGCCGATGTCTCAAAATAAGCAGGCTTTGGGATTGATTAAGCAAAGAAGCGGGCTCGATGATTTATTACTACGGCCTTTGTCCGCGCAGTTTTTTCCCCTTAGCTTACCGGAAAGAGAGGGTTGGGTTAAGCGGGATAAGCTTCTTAATTTTAATGGTCGCATGCGTACTCCGCAGATGCAATTGGCAAAGAAATTAGGTATAAGTAAATATGCTAATCCTGCGGGGGGCTGTTTATTGACCGATCCCTGTTTTTCTAAAAGATTAGAGGAGTTGCTTTGGCATGAAGAATTAAGTCTGGATAATCTAGTGCTTTTAAGAGTGGGCAGGCATTTTCGCATAGAGAAAAAGTCCAGGTTGGTTGTAGGTAGAAATGAAAATGAAAACAGATTACTTGCGCAGTTAGCTATGCCAGGAGACTACCTGTTTTTCCCGCAAAATGATTTAGCCGGGCCCACTTCTTTGGCGAGAGGTCCAATGACTCAGGAGCTTATTTATTTATCTTCGCAAATAACCTCTGCGTATTCCGATACCATTGGTTTAAAAAACATGGAAGTATCTTATCGGAATATCCCTGAAACTAAAGATAATTTGCATAAGGTTGATTGCTTGCCAAAAAGTAGGTTTGTGCATTTATTAGTATGAAAGAAGCTTTACTTTATACCCATCTAGAGGCCGCGAAGGTGCATTGTAAGCTTTGTGCGCACGGCTGTATAATTCAAGAAGGAAAATTCGGTTTTTGCGCAGTGAGGCAGAATATCAAAGGAGTTTTATATGCCCATAACTATGCTAAGCTGGTTGCCGCTAATGTAGATCCGGTTGAAAAGAAACCGTTGTATCATTTTTTCCCCGGCACCCTTGCTTTTTCTGTTGCCAGCGTGGGGTGTAATTTTCGTTGCAGCTTCTGTCAGAATTGGGAGATATCCCAGTTTAATCCCTGCTCGCTTACGCTCGCAGGGGCTGCTCCGGATAGAAGATTAAAGGAGCTTGATCTTCTCAATCAGCAACTAGGAGAGGATTTTAGCGCAGAACAAGTTGTCAGCTTAGCCAAGCAGAATAACTGTAAAAGTATAGCTTATACTTACACCGAACCAACTGTTTATTTTGAGTTTGTTTTAGAAACAGCCAGGTTAGCCAAAGAAGCGGGTTTATATAATATATTTATAAGCAATGGTTACATGTCTGGTGAGGCTATTGTTTTGCTCAAACCTTATCTGGATGCGGCTAACATTGATTTGAAGTTTTTTAAGGATAGCTCTTATCAGGAGATTTGTTTTGCCCATCTTAAGCCCGTACTTGATTCAATTCTACGGTTAAGGGATGCTGGAATATGGGTTGAGATTACTACCTTGGTGATTCCTGGTAAAAATGATTCTTTGGATGAACTTTCCGGGATTGCCAACTTTATTGCCAGAATAAATAAAGATATTCCATGGCATGTCTCTCGTTTTCATGCAGATTATAAACTTGATGCTTATCAAGATACTCCTGAGCATACTCTTAAGTTGGCCTGTGATTTAGGTAATGCCGCAGGGTTGCGTTATATCTATGCCGGCAACATTAGCTCTTGGGGTCAGGATACTCTTTGTCCCGCATGTAAGAAAGTACTTATTAAGAGGGAAGGGTTTAAAATAAGTAAAATACGTATAACGGGAAACAGCTGTTTTTTTTGCCAGGCAGACTTAGCCGGGGTATTTAATCCCGCCTAAGCTAGGGGTTAGGCATTAACTGGGTTTCTTCATGGGGCCATTCTTCCGATTGCATCAGTGCCTGACCCTATTAAAAATGGGTATTGACATCTGCAGGGCTTAGGGGTAAAATAAATAAAATTTTAACTTACCTTAATGACATTACCCCTATAAAGTAATAGGGGTAATATTTTGCCTAATAATATGTTGAAAGAAAATAGTCAATTTAATCCAAGAAAATGCGTTGTTTTCTTTGATTTTGATAATACGATCGCCACTTGCGATGTTTTTGATAATATGCTTTTGCTTTTTTCGCGGGATGACCGTTGGGTAGAGTTGGAAAAAAGATGGAAAAGCGGTCGGATCGGCTCAAAGACATGCATGGAAGGACAGCTTAGGGGCATGGATTTGCATAAGAAATCCCTCGATGCCTATCTACCTAAAATAAAGCTCGACCCATATTTTAAAACTCTCTATAAATTCTTGCAAGCCAAGAAAGTAAAAACTATAGTTTTAAGCGACAATTTTGATTATATACTTAACCGGATTTTAAAGATTAATGGGATAAAAAAACTTAAAGTTATGGTTAATAAATTGAGTTTTACCCGGGATAAGGTTATTACAGAATATCCTTTTAAGAATAAGGATTGCCAGGTTTGTGCGCATTGTAAAACAAAGAATCTTTTGGCAAAATCTCCAAAAGGTTTTACAATAATTTATGTTGGCGACGGCACTTCAGATATCTGTCCGGCTAAATATGCCCATCTGGTTTTTGCAAAAGAAAATTTACTCAGGTATTTTAAAGATAATAAGCTAGATCACGTAGTTTTTCATAACTTAAAAGAGGTGTTTAATCATTTACAAAGGAAATTAGCATGAGCCAAAAACTATTGACTAAAACAAACAAGAATGAGAAATTATTTACTCATGAACAGCTGCTGGATCTGGAGGCAAAATACTGTTCATGGGGAGATACAGTGCATTATGCCGAGAAACTAAATGTATTTAAGGGCGCTGATGGCAGCTATCTTTATGATCGGGATGGTGTGGAATTTCTAGATTTGCAGATGTGGTATTCAGCAGTTAATTTTGGATATAAGAATAAGCGTTTAAACGCTGTGTTAAAAAAGCAAATTGATATTCTACCGCAGCTCGCTTGTCAGTATTTACATGAGGAGAAGATCAGGCTTTCGGCAAAATTGGCACAGAAAAATGAGCGCACCTTTGAAGAAAAAGGGAGAATCCATTTTAATGTCGGAGGCTCAAGCGCTTTGGAAGATTCGTTAAAGTTAGTGCGCAACCATTCTGGCAGAAGCCTGGTATTTGCTTTTATGGGTGGCTACCATGGCAGGACTTTGGCAGCATCAGCAATCACTTCAAGTTTTAGGTATAGAGAAAGGTTCGGCCACTTTGGGGATAGGGCAATGTTTGTGCCTTACCCGTACTGTTTTAGATGCCCATATGATAAAAAAAGAGATTTCTGCGATTTATACTGCCTCAAGCAGTTTGAGAAGCTTTTTGAAACTGAATATCATTCAGTGGTCAATAAAAAGAACAATAAGTGTGAATTCGTTGCTTTTTATGCGGAAGCTATCCAGGGTACGGGTGGTTATATAATTCCTCCCCAGGATTATTTCTCAGGGCTAAAAGAGATACTTGACCGTTATGGCATACTTTTTATTGATGATGAAATACAGATGGGGTTTTTCCGTACTGGTAGGTTCTGGGCGATTGAGCATTTTAATATTACTCCCGATATTATTGTTTTTGGTAAGGCCTTGACTAATGGATTAAATCCAATCTCAGGGGTTTGGGCCAAAGAAAAGCTTATTTCTCCGGATGTTTTTCCTCCAGGGTCAACTCATGCAACATTCTCCAGCAATCCTTTGGGAACGGCTGTGGGCCTTGAAGTAATGAAATTGATTGAGGAATCTGATTTTTCTATATCCGTGCCCAAAAAAGGGCAGTATTTTATCTCGCGGCTTAAGAAACTTCAGAGAAAGTATCCGCAGATAGGAGATGTGGATGGCCTTGGTCTGGCATTAAGGATGGAGATGTGCGGTAAAGACGGCTACACCCCGGATAGGGAGTTGACGGATAAGATCGTAAACTTAGGATTAAGCGGATCCTTAAGTGCAGGTGGCAAGCGGAGAGGCCTGATCCTTGATGTGGGAGGTTATTATAAAAATGTCTTTACTATAGCCCCGTCATTTTATATTACTGAGAAAGAGATTGATTTAGGCATAGATCTTTTTGAAGAGGCGTTAAACATAGCTCTAAGAAAATCATAATATTTTTACTTGCCGTTAAAAGGCAGGAGCTAAATTTCCTGCATGCTGAAAAAATATATTCGTATATTGAATTTTGATAATAGTATTATCCAGCAGCCGAAGTTACTTTCTCAATACCCAGTCAAGATTACCGATTTTACTAGTTTAGCCTCTTCTGTCAGGCTCTATATGTCAGGGGCCGAGCGCAAGAAAATAGCAGATTCGCTGTTATCTCAAGAGAAAGATTGCCCTACCTTCTTAGGCTCGGGAGATTTTCATCACATCAGCGAAATATTGACTAGCCAGATTAATCAGCCTACTTGTTTAGTTATATTTGATTTTCATCCGGACTGGGATATCCTGCCTCCGCGTTTTGGCTGCGGGTCATGGGTAAGCCAAGCTTTAGAAAATAAAAATATTTCTAAATGCATACTTATTGGTATGGGTTCTGACGATTTATCCGGGATTGCATTGCAAACAGGTAATTTGGCTTCTCTAACTGCAAATCGCCTGGAGATTTATCCTTTCAGACATAAGCCTAGCCGGATTGGTTTTAGGCATATCCCGGAAAATTATTCGATTACAGCCAGGAGAGGGTTTTTAACAAGTAAAGTTATCTGGCATGAGCTAGAAAAAGAAGACTTAAGCGAATTTATTTTAAAACTCATTAAGCGGTTGCCTACGCAAAAGGTTTATATCTCAATAGATAAGGATTGTCTCAATAGCGATTTCGCGCTTACCAATTGGGAAGAAGGATGCCTGCGCTTGGATCAGCTTCTAATCATGCTTAAGATTATACGTAATAATCTGGATATAATCGGTTTAGATATAACAGGAGATTATTCGCCTCCAGTAATCTCAAGCAGGTTAAAGGCTATGTTTTCCAGGTTGGACCATCCTAAAAGGCTTGCTGTAAGTAATTGCCCCGCCGATTTAATTACTTGGATTAATGAACAGTCTAACCTGGCAATTCTTCAAGAAATGTTTTCTTAAGCCCTGTGTTTTTCAAAAAAAGCTATCGTTCTCTCGGCGACCTTATCCCTTTCCTGATCTGCAGTAATAATGTGGTAAGAATTTTCTAAGAAAATTATCTCTTTTTCCCGTGAGCTCACGCGGTTATAAATACAATAAGAGTTCTTTGGGCTGGTTACGTCGTCATCTCTTGCCTGTAGTAGCTGTATCGGTGTGCGTATATTTTTGAGTATAGAAATCACTTTTTTTGCTAGAAGTGAATTTTGGTACATGCAGGATACCGGGATTACCGGATAGCCGTAAAGATGTACCTTGTTATAATCAAATAGCTTAGCGTTTTTATAGAAGCCTTCAACTTTAGAGCGCAGGCGCACATTTTTCAGGCCATAAGGGTATTCTTCTTTGAAATACAGCCAGTATTTAAATGGAGTCCTGTAAATTAAAGGCAACAGGACCCTGGATTTAGGATTGCCCCAACCGTCGTAGAAAAGGGTGGGGGAGAAACAGTTTAGCGCCTTTATCTTGTCAGGGAATTCATGCGCCAGTAATATCCCGATTAAGGCGCCAAAAGATAACCCAGCCACAAAAATATTTTCATAGTCATTGGCGTATTTTACAAATTCATCGCGCATAGAGCTGTAGAGATTTTGCCAGGAGGTTCTTTTAAGGCAAGAGATAGATTTATCGTGATTGAGCATTAGGGGCACACTTACGGAAAAACCTTGCTTATTCAAACGCTGGGCAATGGTGCCCATTTCTTTAGCTGTGCCTGTTAGCCCGTGGATCAGAAAACAGAGATTTTTATCTCCAGGCAAAAAGAAGCTGGTATTAGGTATTTCAGTAATCTCGCGGTCGTCTTCTTTAAATGAAAGAATTATCATATTATGTCCTAGGTTCTTTTAAGCTTATTGGCTATTCTTTTTAAATCAGATTCTTTTAAAAAGCTGCTCGTGCTTAAAGTAATGGTTTGTTGTGCAATCCTGCGGGCCTGTTCACAATTTACCTCAGGAATAATGTCCTTTAAATAATCGTAATCCGTAATTGCCTGCAGGTACACTTGGGATACCCCTAGTCCGGAATTCTGGAAAATATTTAGAGCAGAGTTTCTTCTTTCTGGTTTATCAAAAACAAGAGTAAGGTATGGGTAGCTTGCTTTTGTTTGCGCCAACTCAGTAATAGGCCTGATTCCGGGAAGATATTTGAGAGTTTTTAAATAAAAATCTGCTTTTTCCCTTTGTGCATCAATTTCTTTGTTTAAATACGGGAAATTAAGATGTCCTATATATTCCCGGAATGCAGAAACTTTGTGTATGGGAAAGCTGGTCTCGAAATATTCACCCATCGCTTTTATGGGGTTATTGCGCATCTGCCAGAATATTTGCGGCAATCTAAAGGCAAACCAAAATAAAGCCGGCCGGTAAAAAATTCCGTAAGCAAATAGCTCAACTATTTTTAAGCACTCGGAAAAAATATCCGAATGCATGATTTCTTCTGCGGTATTTTCTAATAGCTGAGCGTAATCTGCTTGGTTAGTTATTGCTATCCCGCCTTCATAAATAGTTAGGCCTTTCCCGCGGCAGAGGCTGAAAAAAGAAAACTCTCCGATTGAGCCTATTTTTCTGTTTTGATATTCAGCCCCTAAGCTTTGTGCACAATCTTCAATAATGAAAATATTGTCTTCTTTGGCTATCTTCTGGATAGTTTTTATTTCTAAGGGGATTCCCGCCAGGTGCACGGCGAGTATAGCTAGGATGTCCTTATCTTCAGCACAGATCTTGCACAATTTATTTATATCGAAATCAAAATTATCCCGGCTTATATCGCAGGGCCTTATTTTTAGGCCAGCTCTTTTTATCGCTAAGGGGATTAAAGGGCAGACAAAAGCAGGGATGATTACTGTTTTTCTGCCGGAGAGTTTCTTTATGCTCTCTAGGATTAGGTAAAAGGCGGCGGTCCCGGAGTAAGTAAGTAAGGCAGAAGGGGCGCTTAAATATTTCTTAAAGTCCTCTTCCAATAACCCTTTAGGCAGCCTTTTAAAAAGAGGAGGGAGTAGACTTTTAGTTTTAATCGGCCAGCCTGCGGTTGGCGGAACTTCTTTGATTAGACTCAAATTTAGTTTCCTTTTCTTTTACACACTTGTCTATTCTATGCTAAAATATGAAGAAATTCAAGATAACTCTGTGGTTCTCTAACTTATGGCTTTGCTAAAAGGAAGGCAAACCATAGTTCTCTAACTTATGGCTAAAATTACCTGTAAGATATACGACAATATCGAGAAGATTGATAAAAAAGACTGGGATGCTGTTTTTGGCGAAATCCCGGAAAGTTATCCGTTTTATAAGGTTTTAGAGAAGTCTGAACTAGCTGAGTTTGTTTTTTATTACTTGGTTATTTATCGCAATAACGAAGTTGTACTTATTTCTCCATTATTTAGCGCGGATTTTAATTTGGACATCGCTGTTGAGGGGCCTCTTCTTAGGGTTATTAGATTAATTCGTAAGATCTTCCCGCGTTTTCTGGTCTTTAAAACATTATTCTGCGGCTCTCCTTTCGGGGAGTATGGGGTCATGGGGATTAGGGATGATTTTCGGCTTGACCCGGAACTTATCCCCCAGCTTTTAGCAGGCATAAAATATTTAGCGCTTAAGCTCGGCACTCCTTTGACTATCTTTAAGGATTTTTTAAAAGATAGCACGTTATTGCTGGATGCCCTTAAGCGCAAAGGATTTACTAGGGTAGAAAGTTTCCCTACCGTTCTTTTGGATTTAAGTTTTTCTTCTTTTGCAGAGTATCTTAAAAGCCTGGGGAGATCGACCCGTAAGAGTTTAAGCAAGAAATTAAAACAGGCTTATTCCCGGGGAAATATTGAAGTTAAGGCAGTCCAGGAGATCAGCGGCCAGATTGACCAGATAATCCAACTTTATGAAAATACTTACCATGGGGGTTCAACTAAGTTTGAGCGTCTGAACAAGAAATTCTTCTTGCAGGTATCTGAGGATCTATCCCCGCACACACTTTTTTTCCTTTATTATGCAGATGGCTGCTTAGCTGCTTTCAACCTTTGTTTCATCTACAAGGATTTACTCATTGATAAATTTATCGGTTTCAATTATGATATATCCAATCATTATAATCTGTATTTCGTCAGCTGGGCACATAATATTAAATGGTGCATAGATAATTCTTTGCGCTATTATCATCCCGGGCAGACGGACTATGAACCTAAGGTCAGGTTGGGAGGAAAAATTATTCCGCTTTACGCTTATTTAAGACACAGCAATGTTTTTTTTAATTTCTTGCTTAAGTTATTGGTGGTATTATTAAAGCCCGATAATTTTGATGAAGATATCAGGAAATAAAGCCTATGTTTAAAAAAAGAGTGACGCTAAAAATATTGCTCTTGCTTCTTGTTAGCGACATATTGGAAACAGCAATACATTTCTTTTTCAAGAAAGGCGCTCTATCTCAGGCTGAGTTTTCGGTAGTTGACCTGCCTAGCGCGGTGATTTTCCTTAGGGCGGTTTTTTCTTCCCCATTTTTATGGGCAGGATTGCTAACTGTAGCTGTGGTATTCGTCATCTGGTCTACGATCCTTTCTAAAATAGACTTAAGCGTAGCCGTGCCTATCGCCAGTTTCAGCTATATCCTTGTTCCGGTGGTCTCGGTTATTTTTTTGCATGAGCAGATCTCTGCTTTAAGATGGGCAGGGATATTACTTATTCTTATAGGAGTTATTCTTGTTTCTTTGAGCAGTAAAGAAAGGATCACGCAGAATAAATGAGAGAAGGGTTACTGACAATTCTTTTTATGATTGCCTTAACCAGCCTATGTGATACGGTCAACCAGTTGTTTTTAAAGTCTGCGATAGACTCTTTGAGCTTCTCCCCGAAATTCAATTTTATCAAGATCTTTAAATTTATATTTCAGTTATTGACTAAGCCTCGGCTTTGGCTGAGTTTTATATTTAGCGTAATATCCTTGTGTATTTGGCTGCTCGTACTTTCTAAAGCGGATCTTAATTTTGCCTTCTCCGCCGATAGCATGCATTATATCTTCATTGCTCTGGCATCTCGGTACATTTTAAAAGAAAAATTCAGTTATTTTCGCTGGTTGGGCACTGGATTAATCGTTATAGGAATAGTTTTTGTAAGTTTAAGTTAGAATCTAGAGGTCAATATGGAACCAAAAATTATAGCGTTATCGGTATTCATTTTTTCCTATGTATTATTTGTAATCCTTCCGCAAAAGCGTACATTAGTTGCTCTGGCCGGTAGCCTGCTGCTTGTTATAACCCAGGCCATTTCTTTTAAGGACGCGTTTCTGGCGGTTAACTGGAATGTCATGGGTATATTTGTAGGGACTTTAATTATTGCCGATGTGTTTATGCAGAGTCGAGTCCCTGCTTATATTGCCGAAATTATTGTTGATAAAGCCAAGAGTACTGTTTGGGCAATTTTATTTATCTGCATCCTGACTGGTTTTATCTCTGCGTTTGTAGAGAATGTGGCTACGGTTTTAATTGTTGCCCCAATTGCCCTGGCTTTGGCTAAAAAAATTAAAATCAATCCTATTAATATGATGATTGCTATTGCTGTTTCTAGCAATTTACAGGGGGCGGCAACATTAATTGGGGATCCGCCAAGCATGCTCTTGGGGGGGTATGCCAAAATGAATTTTGGAGACTTCTTTTTTTATAAGGGCAAGCCGAGTATATTTTTTGCTGTAGAACTGGGGGCCTTAGTATCTTTTATTGTGCTTTATTTTATATTCAGTAAGCATAAAGAAAAAGCACCTCTTGTTGTGGTAGAAAAAGTGAAATCGTGGATACCGACAATATTGCTGGTGGGGCTGATCATTTTACTAGCCTTTTCCTCATTCCTTGATACAGGTTTTAGCTATATGGCCGGTCAAATTTGCATGGTTTTTGGCATTATTGCCTTGCTTTGGGAAAAGTTTGTAAATAGGCGGTCAATATTTGCTGGGATGAAAGGGCTTGACTGGGATACAACATTCTTTCTTATGGGTATCTTTATTATCGTAGGGGCACTTTCTTTTACCGGGTGGATTGAAGTGTTAGCTGATTATTTGGCTGACCTTGTTGGCGGCAATATATTCCTGGGTTACACCGCGATAGTATTCCTTTCAGTGATCCTTTCTGCATTTATCGATAATGTTCCTTTCTTAGCTGCTATGTTACCAGTTGCCATGATCATGTCTAGCAGGCTACAAGTTAACCCTGCACTATTTCTTTTTGGCCTGCTTATTGGTGCTAGCATAGGTGGGAATATCACTCCTTTTGGGGCTTCAGCTAATATTGTTGCCTGCGGCCTACTCAAAAAAGAAGGTTATTCGGTTAAATTCAGCGACTTTCTAAAGATTGGCATTCCTTTTACCTTTGCCGCAGTAACTGCTGCATACCTATTTGTTTGGTTTATCTGGAGTTAGCCATGCTAAAAATGAAATCATTTTCAATTAAAACAAAGCTGATTATATTTCTAGCAGGGTTTGCGGTATTTTTATCAATAAGAGATAAAGATGCCGCTTTTTTGTTTACCATAATTACCGCGCTTATTAGCGCAATTATTGCAGATTTAGCTTTTTCGTATGCTTTCGCGGCCAAGAACCTTGCCTTTCAGGGTAAGGATGGACAATGGACGCCCAAGTATCCAACTTTTGGGGCCTCGGCATTTGTCCGGGGGCTCCATTTTAAAGTTAGAAATCTTTCTATATCCGAAAGCTCAGTTATATCGGCTTTAATTATTGGTTTTGTCCTCGCCAGTGATAATCCCTGGTGGATTATTGTTTTGGCCTCTTTATTTGCCATTTCTTCAAAACATCTAATCCGTTTTAATAAAAAGCATGTCTTTAATCCTGCGGCATTCGGGATATTCTTGAGCATCCTTCTCTTTGGAGCAAATACTCAATGGAAGGGAACCTTTTTTTGGTATATCATTCTACCTATAGGCCTGTATTTTACTTATAAGATTCGTAAGTTAGAGTTGATTATAGGTTATTTGATAACAGCTCTGGGCTTATTTGGAATTCAAGCCGTATTAAATAAAGTCCTATTAATAAATATCTTTGGTTATCTTAGTTATTTTTACGTTTTTATAATGTTGATTGAACCAAAAACAACTCCCATAAAACCTTTAGCTAAGCTGGCTTTTGGAATTGGAGCAGCTGCTTTGATTTTTACCTTTATCCAGGCGCAAGTTAGATTTGACCCTGAATTAGCCACACTTTTAATCTTAAATCTTTTCGTGCCATTACTAAATAAGATTCCCGAAAGGAGAAAAGAATGAAAAAGAAGATCTTGTTTTTGTTTATTTCTTTGGTTTCAGCCAGTATTGTTTATGCGCATCCTCCGAAAGATATCGAGATTTCCTACGATCCAGCTACAAAGATATTGACCGCGGTTGTTATGCATGACACAAGCAATCCACTCGGCCACTATATCAAGAAAGTTGATGTTGGATTAAACGATCAGGAGATAATCCAGCAGGTGATTTCAATGCAGGATAACAATAACTCTCAGAGAGTAAGTTATTTTATCCCTGACGTCAAAGCCGGAGACAGGCTTTTCGTGGAGGGTTATTGCAGTATTAGTGGCAAACTAGAAAAACAGATGACTGTAAAATAATTTTTAAGGAAGTTTTACTATATTTTTATGAGTACCCATCCTGCCTCGCAAGCTTGGTAGGCCCTTGTGCTCCGCAGAAGGATTTCACTAAACAAAAGATCTAAGGTGTGCAAATTTCGCTAGACTTTTATGGGTGGTCAATTTTTTACTTGACAAATGATACTAATATGGTATCATTTATTATAACCTTAAAAGGAGGTGGTTCAGGATGGATGTAAGAGTCAGGTATATGCTTAGGCCGGTGGCTCATTGTAAAGAGGGCTGCAGTAGATTGTCCTGGGCAAGACGTTAAACTACCCAATTAAATTATTTTTCGGAGGCCCCTAGTGAAACTTATAACTAGAAATACAGATTATGCCTTGCGTGCGATTTGTTATATTTCAAAAAATAAAAATATTGTAACGGTGGATGAGCTTGTTAAAAGGCTTGGTGTTCCTCGGCCGTTCATGCGTAAGATTCTGCAGCAGTTAAACAAAAAAAGAATTTTGGATTCTTATAAGGGTCAAGGGGGCGGCTTTAAATTAAAAGCCATCCCTGGGAAAATCCATATAATTGAAATAATGCGCATTTTTCAGGGCCATGTGACCTTAAGCGGGTGTTTTTTAAAAAAGGATATTTGTCCTAATAAAGGCAAGTGCGTTTTAAGGAAGAAGATACGCTTGATTGAAGAGAATGTGTTTAAGCAACTTAAGG
>JAHJCJ010000080.1 GCA_018812825.1 Candidatus Omnitrophota bacterium | reverse complement strand
AGACGGGGCAATATGGCCTGCCCCATTTTTAATAGCCACATCTATTACTTCGCGGCGGATTTGTTCAGCTTTTTTTTGTAAAGATTTTCCCGACAGAGGCATATTAAATAAAATTAACGTGCTTTGAAGGATGGGTTAAATCCCAAAGATGCCTGTTTATTTCATCCATCCTGCAGTTTACCCTGCATCTTTGCGTATTCAACTGGCCTGCTGCCCAGCAATTAAGCCGGCTATGTTTTCTACTCTCCCAGATATCCTTGAAGCTATCTTTATAAATATTCCCAAGGCAGAATCTTTTGCTGGTTAGATACATACTACATGCCCAAACATTGCCTCCTGCGTCAATATATGCCCAAAAAGGAAGCCCCAGGCAATGCTTATAATTACGCTCAGGCTCATCCCATTTCCTCATCGCATGCATGCGGAATATCACATTAAAATACTTACTATTCAACTTCTTTAGTTTTTCAGATAAATCCAGGTATCGCTCATACTTTATATCCTTAAAGATCCTTGTCTTGCTTAAAAGATGTTGAGAATATGGTTTTACCACCAGGTAATCCATACCTATTGCTTTAGCCTTTTTTGCTAACAAGGCTACTTCCTTGTAATTATCCGGCAGGAGAATAATTTGCATACCAAGAGTGCATGAATATCCGCTCTTTCTGCGTATCTTGGCAGCATAAGCCATATTCCTTATAACCTTATCAAAATCTTGCGGCACAGTTCTGTGAATCCTGGCATAAGTAGCGGCTTTAGCAGCATTAATACTAATCTTAATCCAAGACAAATACGGCAATGTTAATTCAGCCATTTTCTCATTGAACAAAACACCATTTGTGGTTACTGCTGCATCTATCCCGGATTTATTAGTAGTCATAATGATATCTGCGATATCCTTATGCAAAAAAGGCTCACCCTCTCCTGCATACATAATGCTTTTTACCCCAAGCCTTCCCATTTCAGCTAATCTTTTCTTAAAAATTAGCGTATCAAGAAACCTTGCCTGATACTTCATAAAATCTAAACCGCAGTAAATACAACGGTGATTGCAAGAGCCGGCAGGAGAAACCTCCATATAAATAGGATAAATTTGTTTACCTTTAATCCAATTACTTACCCTGTCAGGATGATACATCAACTTGTGGCTATCTATTTTATACTTATCCATTTTTTATTTAGAGAGAATATCTACGATTGAGTGGCAAATCGCCAGGTGAGCAATCTCTACAGCCCCGTACGATGAAGAAGGAACGTAGAAATTTATATTACCCAATCTTCTTAGCGGGTTATTGGCAGAAAAACCCGAAAAACTAATTACAGGACAGCCTATTCTTTTGCCTTCAGACACTGCGTTCAAAATATTCCTGGATTTCCCCGAACTGCTTATTGCAAAAAGGATATCTCCTTTTTTAGCCAAAACTCCAATAGGCGCAGAAAAAACCTTTTCATAGCCTAAATCATTGCTTAAACAGGTAAGCAGGCTGGAGTCGCTAAATGACAATGCAGGGATCTTCAAGTTCTTCACGAAATCAGTAACCATATGGCTGGCGATGGAGGCGCTTCCGCCATTACCCACGATTATCACCTTATTGCCTTTCTTATTCTGCCGCAGAATAACTTCACAAACCTGCGCAATTGCCTTATCTAAGTCAACTGATTTACGCTTAGAATCAGTAACCCGAATCTTTAAGAATAAATTACCTAACTCAAACAGTAGATTATTTTTCATTTTAATAGGGTAGTGATATATTTAAATAATGGCAGCGGCTCAACTGCAGAGCGGTTACCCACAATCAAAACCTTCATTGCGCCTACTGCGTTTCCGATAAAGCCCGCTACTTGCATAGGATTATCCTTATATACGCATGGCGCGGCTATTGAAAAGAACGCATCCCCTGCTCCAATCCTGTCTACAATATCCCGGGAGAAAACCGGAATCTCGCTAAAACCATCCTTAGGTGAATAAACAAGCGAGCCTTTATGCCCCCTGGTAACAATTATCTTTTCGCAGTTTACCTTTTTACTCACATCCGCAATCAGATGCTCAAGGTTAGAGATCTTATCATGGCAGGCTAATCTCATCTCAGGCTCATCAATACAGATAAAATCCGCGCGATGAATCTTAGTTATCAGATTAAAACCTAAGTTAGCGCTGTTAGTCTGCACATTAACCGCTAAAAATTTTGCGCTCTCTGAAAGGAGCTTAATGATCTTTGGCGTAATCAGGCCATGGCCAAAATCAGTTACCAATACAAGATCAAAATCTTTAAGTGACTTTTGCAAATAATCTATTATCTCTGCCTCTACATCTTTAGGCATAGGAGAAATATCATCTAGATAGCAAATCTCAAAAAGTTTGGTTAAGAATGCCGGGTCCACAAACCTGCGTTTAACCACAGTGGGAACGTCTTTGCGGTAATAGAGATTTGGTGTTATATTAGTTTTAAGGTGGCTGGTGATAAAATCATCATAGTTATTTACCTGCCCTATACAACTAAGCAATGTTACGTCTTTGCAAAAACCGGCAATGTGATTTGCCGCCGCCAATACTCCCCCCGCAAAAACTTCATCATTAATAAATTTTGTGGCAATAATATTATCTTTGGCAGACTTACCCATCCCGGAGCAATAGTGATACTCATCAATAATAATATCCCCTATTACCAAAACCTTAAGCTCTTCGACAGATTTAATCCGTTTTATGATATCGCTGGCGGAATATTTCTTCTTAAACTCATGAAAAAAATCTTTGGCTTCTTGAGGGTAGGGAGATAAGAATGTGTTAATCAGGGAACTTGAACTAAAAGAAACCTCATCCGTAAAATGAAGCATCCCGCCTACAGATTTGACCGCCTCCTCTTCTTCATAAATCTTTCCGCTAAGATCGCTACTTTTATCTGCATAATCACTGCCCTTAACATAAAAATGCGGCTTAAGCAGCTTAATGGTTTCAATCGCAGTTGGCCACTCATTAATCGCCACATAATCCACGCATTCTAAAGCAGCAATACTCTCTGCGCGCAGGTGATGGTTAAAAACCGGCCTGCCCGGACCTTTATTAACATACTCATCCTTTGTCAAAGTAACTACCAAGACATCGCCTTTATTCCTGGCTGCCTGGAAATGCTTCAGGTGGCCGGGATGCAAAAGGTCAAAACAGCCATGGCAATGCGCTATTTTCTTGCCTTCTTTCCTGGATTTCTCTAGTATAGAAGCAAGCTCATCTATTGTTTTAATTTTAGCCTGGGGATCTCTTTTCATTTTGATAAATATTTAAACCAATCTTTAGTGGCGCACTCTATTGTTTTAGGGGTCCAGACTGGCGCGTTTCTCCAATATTCTATATTTTTTAGTATTACTTCTACACCCTCTTCAAACGAAACCTTGCTCTTCCAACCCAGAAACTTATTAATCTTTGCAATATCAGCAAAAGTACAATCCGGTTCTCCCGGCCTCTTAGGAATATATTTAACCCCTCCCTCTAAAAGCTCAACCAGGCGATTAACGCTATAGGTATTACCTGAACCAACATTCATCACCTCTTGCTGACAATCAGCATTAGCCGCCATAAAAAAAGCATTAGCCACATCCGTAACAAATACAAAATCGCGTGTCTGCCTGCCATCACCGACTACAGTAAATGGCTTATTATTGAGTTTTTGAGCCAGAAATACTCCGAATACCGCTCCATAAGTACCGCTTGTCCTTGAGCGCGGGCCGT
>JAHJCJ010000079.1 GCA_018812825.1 Candidatus Omnitrophota bacterium | reverse complement strand
TTTGCTTTCCGTTAAAATAAAGAAGAAGGGGCTGGAATTAATAGAGGACTTTCCCGGAGAGAAAACAGAGATTTATGTAGATAAAGATAGGATTATTGAGGTATTTATCAATTTGCTGGGTAATGCGATTAAGTTTACTGATAAGGGCCATATCAGCATTTCCGTAAGAAATAAGGCTAAGATGGTAGAGTGTTGTGTAACAGACACTGGCAGAGGGATAGCTAAAAAGGATCTGCCCAGGGTCTTTACCAGGTTTCAACAGTTCGGCCGCGCCTTTGGACCAGGAGAAAAAGGCACCGGCCTGGGGCTTTCCATTGTTAAAAGCATAATTGAATTGCATAAGGGGCAGATTCGTGTTGAGAGTAAATTAAATAAAGGGACCAAATTTATCTTTACTCTGTTTAAATATACTTCTAAAGAGCTGTTTAGGCAGTATATAGTTGATGGTTTAAGAGAGGCAGTACATAATGACGAACCACTTTCTATCTTCCTTCTTTATATTGAAGATTTCGAGGCAGTTAAGAAAGAGTTTGATAGTGAAAAGATTACTCTGCTGATGAATAAATTTTACGAGATAGCAGGGGGGCACCTACGCCGTCAGGCTGATTTGGCGGTTAAGGATGACCGCGCGATTTTGTTGGTGCTTCCGGTTACCAAAAACGAATATATTGATAGTATTCAAATGAGGTTATCTCAAGCCTTGAATGAATATTTATCCAAAGCAGGTTTGGATAAAAAGATAAGGATAGGATGTAAGACAGCGGGTTTCCCCCGGGATGGCTCTAGCGCCGATGGATTATTTGATAAGATAAAAGAGGCAATTAATTAGGGCAGGAGGAGTAGAATGGCAAAGAAAATATTATTGGTTGATGATGAACCACATATAATTATGATGCTGGAAAACAGGATGAAGCACGCAGGGTATGAGGTAATTACCGCTTGCGATGGCCCGGAGGCTCTTACAAGGGCGCAGAAGGAAAAACCCGACCTTATCATATTAGACCTAATGCTTCCTAAGTTAGACGGCTATAAAGTCTGCCGCATGTTAAAGTTTGATGAAAAATATAAACATATCCCTATAATTATGCTTTCTGCCCGGGCGCAGGAAGTAGATAAGAAGATGGGCGAGACTGTGGGTGCAGACGGCTTTGTTACTAAACCTTTTGAGCCGCAGGTATTATTAGGCAAGGTAAAAGACTTACTTAAAATTAGTGAAAAAGGCTAAATTAAATATAAATCTATTCGTAACTAAGCAGATGTGCGGTTGTGATAGTGACCCGAATTGCTGCGCTGCTCCAGGACAGAGCGAGAAAGAAATAGCCGAATTAGCAGGAGAGTTAAAGAAGATTGCGCAGGTTGATGTAAAGGTAAATGAGATTAGGGACATAAAGGTTATGGATAGGTTTCCGAAGGCAGCAGCCTTGTTTAAAAAATATGGCTATAATTGCCTGCCCATAATCATGGTTGGTAAACAGGTTGTAACATATGGCATACCGGATAAGGAATTTATTGTAAATTCTATAAAGAAAACTAAGCTAAGATGATAAAATTAAACAAAGTCTTGTTGTTGTTTTTATTGCTTACGTTTATCAGCCGAGTGAACCCGGGGCAATCTTTAGATGAAGTTGATTTTAATAAAACGATAAATGTAAGTTTTGCTGCCGGGTTAAATAGTTCTGTCAATCAAATCATAAGTGAGTTTAAAAAAATACATCCTAAGGCAAAATTTATCAGAGAATCCGGAGGCACCCTGCTTTTAATAAGGAAGATTACCGAGCTTAATCAGGCGCCTGATGTGATCTTTGTCGCGGATGCTTTAGCGATCAAAGATAAATTAATACCTGAATACGCAGATTGGTACCTTAAGTTTTATAAAGACCGCATAGTGATTGCTTATTCTGATAAAAGTAAATATACCAATGAAATAAATAACCGTAATTGGTATCGCGTCCTACTGCGCAAAGATGTACGTTTTGGTTATGCCAACCCCAATCTTGCTCCCGTAGGCTATCGGACGCTAATGAGTTGGCAATTGGCAGACCTATATTATAAAACAAGAATAGATAATAAAAGTATTTACGACAGCCTAAAAGGTTCCTGTCCAATAGAGAATATTATGCCGGATGTTGCTGAACTCTTGCGTTTACTTGAGTCACTTTCCCTGGATTATGCTTTTGTTTATGAATCTACGGCTAAACAGCATAATTTAAAGTATATCCAGTTACCTAAAGAAATAGATTTGGGAAGCGATGAGCTTAGCGAATTTTACAAGCAGGCTAAAGTAGAAATATCTAACAAGAAAAATGCGCAAAAGGAAATTCTTGTTGGCGCGCCGATTACCTTTGGCCTGACTATCCTTAAAGATGCCGCTAATACTAAAGGAGCGATAGAGTTTATTAAATTCTTTCTTGGGCCGGAGGGCCGGAAAGTTCTTAATTCTAACTATCAGGCGATGTTGAGCTCTCCCCTGGCGTATAATGCCAAGAGTGTCCCGGATGAACTCAAGCAATTTGTATTGCCTGAGGATATTGCCAGTAAATGACATACCTACTCCTGTCTATTCTTCTCTTATGCCTGCATTTTCTTTTTTTCGCTTGTTTTGTTGACGCCGGGACTTGCGCAGTTATTTTAGCTGCGAACCTCCTTTTTACTTTTAATGGGATCAAGGTTTATCGAAAGATGAGCCTGAATAAATTCAGCCTATATCTTTTCGGTTACCTGCTGCTTTTTATTTTCGTTTTTATACTCTCCAAGGCAAATCTTTTATTTGCTATTTTTGTCATTCTCTATAGCTCCATTTTTAATATTACCTATCTTTTGCCTTATTTAATAATCTTAATCTTTTCCGTAATTTTTGTTACTCCTTATTGGATGCAGGTTTTTATTTTATTTGGCGCCTTTTATTTTTTCGTCAATAGTATTTACAAAAAGACTTATTCCCGTTTTTTTGTGGCGATGTTTAGTATTGGTTTTATTTTTTTGCTTTTAATCTTTTTCCCTATCTTGTATATTTTTCTACAGGTAACTCCGCAAAGCCTTTTATCAACTTTTAAAAATAATGAATTCCAGCAGGCGTTGTTTAATAGCCTGATTACTTCAGGTATAAGCACTGTGGTAATTCTGATATTCGGGGTTCCCCTTGCTTATTGTTTTGCACGCAAGGATTTTGCCGGAAAAAGGTTTCTGGATAACCTGATTAATTTACCGATACTTATACCGCAGACTGTAGTAGGGATAGCGCTTTTAGTGGTTTTAGGGCCTAAGTCTCCAGTGGGAGAGTTTATGTTTAAGAATTGCCGCCTGGCTGTTGCTAACGGATATTTAGGTATAATTGCTGCTCAGATTTTTGTGAGCTCCCCATTCTTGATCCGCAGCGCGATAAACGCTTTTGAAGGAATTGATCAGAGATTAGAAGATGCCAGCCGCACGCTGGGTGCCTCGGAGTTAAGTACCTTTATGCGTATTTCCCTGCCCTTGGCTGGAGGCGGGATCTTTAGCGGCTGTATTCTTGCCTTGGCCAGGGCCTTAAGTGAGGTAGGCAGCCTTATGGTTATTGCTTACCATCCTATGACTGCGCCGGTATACATATATGACCAATTCATCCAGTATGGTTTAAGCGAGATTCAACCCATGGCGGTTTTACTGGTAATTTCTTGTTTATGGGCGTTTATCGGCCTGCATTGGCTGCGCCACCAGATGATAAAGAAGGTTAAATAAAATATGTTTTTTAAAATCAATGGGCTTAATAAAAACTGGAGCGGGTTTAGCTTAAGAGATGTTTCTCTTGAGATAGGAGAGGGGGAATATTTTGCCCTTTTAGGGCCATGCGGGGCAGGCAAGACTTTACTGCTTAATGCTATTGCCGGCTTATACCGTCCTGATTCAGGAAGCATTCTTATGCAAGGCAGGGATATAACTTTCTTAGGGGCAGAAAAGCGGAATATCGGCTATCTTTTTCAGAAGGATGCGCTTTTTCCTCACTTAAGAGTTGAGGAAAATATCTATTATGGGTTGAGATATCATAAGCCGGATAAGAAATATTTGGATACAGTTTTTCAACTGTTAGATATTGGAGATCTTCTGAAGCGCCGGGATACAGTTAACTTGAGCGGAGGAGAAGCGCGTAAAGTCGCTTTGGCCAGAAGCCTGGCAGTTAAACCGCGCTTATTATTGCTTGATGAGCCTTTATCTTTCTTAGACCCTTTAAGCCGCCAAAAGGTAATCGAGAGCCTTAAGTCCCTGAATAAACAAATCGGCCTTTCTATAATTCACGTAACTCATGATGTGCAGGAAATAAAAAACATCGCCGAGAATATGGCAATCTTGTTTGACGGGGCAATTGCGCAAACTGGAACAGTCGAGAAGGTGCTTAGTGAGCCTTTGGATTTCTTAAAAGAAAAATTCTGGGGGCAGATTCATGTTTGAGAATTTAAAGTGGAAATTGGTGGAGCGGCCGATCTTACCCATCGGCAATACTTACCTGGATGCTTTTGTTTTTCTAGTTTTTTTTGGTTTATTGTTCTTTGCAGGCATTGCCTTAAAAAACAAGCGGGGGATAGGTTTGAGGCCTTTTGTGCAGGCAGTTACTTTTGTTTTCTTTATTTTTATCGTGCATAGGTGTTTTTGCGCCTTACGCGGGACAATATTTAGCTTTCAGGATATCGGGAAGAACGATTTAAATGTTTTTAACGGCCTTTTTATTCTTGTGCCTTTAATTGCTTTTACGCTTTTGTTCGGACGCATATTTTGCGCATGGCTCTGCCCGCTGGGTTTTATGCAAGAGGTATTTTTCAGGGTTCCTTTTATAAAAAGAATTATACTTGATCCAGCTCCAAGGATAAAGCGCTTAAGGTTACTATTGTTAGTAGCCATATTTTTTGCAGCAGTGTTTTTATTGTTAGAATTTAGGCCAAAGACATTTTTCTTTGTGCAGAATATCGCTTCCTTTTGGGGATTAGCTACCATAATCCTTGCGGGTTTGTTTGTGTTAAACCCGGGAGCTGACCTTAAATTAAAAAAGCTGCGCTATTTTCTACTTTTTATCTGGTTGTTTATTATTTTCCTGGGTATTTTTGTTACCGACCCATGGTGCGCTTTATATGGCAATGAGATTGATTATTCTTCATTGGTGGGTTTGTTCGCGGTATTGGCAACGGCGGCAATTGTTCCTATGGCCTGGTGCAGGTATTTATGCCCGTTAGGTTCATCTCTAAGCCTGATGGCTAAATTCTTTCAAATTAAGATCAAGGTAAAAAAAGATTCAGTTATTTCAAAGATAGAAGCAAGGCAAATTTGCTATGTCCAGGCATTGGAAGAGAAGGCGCTTGATAAGAGCTCTTGCCTATTCTGCAAGAGATGCGTTGAAGCAGGCGCTTCAGAAATAGAGGAATTATAAGGTGGCCTGCTGCGTTAAAAAGCTAACTAATGTTTTGGTTTTCTGTTTGATATTTCTGGCTACAAATGCTTACTGTGATGATTGGACAGGTTTCCAGCATGATTCAACACACAGCGGAAGTTCAACAGTAAGCTTTGCGGATGAATTCATAACCCACCTTTGGACCTTTTCTCCTACCGGCAGGACCTGGAACTATAAAAGCGGCTCTAGTGTTTGGTCAAGTTCTGCCTGCATCGTCGATGTAAAAGGGAAAAGTATTATCTATGCGGGGTTTTATAACAATAACTTCTATGCCGTTGATGCTAAAGACGGCAGCCTGATCTGGCGTTTTATCGCAGGCAACAGGTTTAATCATGCGCCTGTTTTTGCTGAAATAAACAGCCGGCCGATGGTATTTGCTGCCTGCAGCGACAGGACTATTTATGCTCTTGATGCGCTTAGCGGAGAGAAAATCTGGGGTTATGAAACATTGCCTTGGTCTTATATGTTGTCTGAGGCGATTGTCTCTTCGCCGATAATTATCCGTTTAGATAATTTATCTTTATTAGCCTGCGCAGTATGGAATTCTAGCCAGATGCCGTTTAATAGTTTTCAAAAGGGCCAGTTGTATGTTTTAAATGCCGCTAGCGGAGAAAAGCTGTATAGCGTGGTTTTATCTGCCACTCCTCTAAACTCTCCTTGTTTGGGTAATATAAATGGGGAACCGGCAATATTTATCTCTTCCAATGACGGCTCTGTCTTTGCCTTAAATGCCAAGGATGGTAAGGTTATCTGGCAGGTAATCCTTGATTCCGGATTATTTTCTTCACCATCAATATTGTCGGATAAACAAAACAGCCGTATTTTTATCGGCAGCCGTTTTGGGAATCTTTATTGCCTTGATGCTGTAACAGGCAAAACGATTTGGACGAAAAAAACAGGGCATGCGATTGACTCAACGCCGGCTATCGGCAATATAGACGGGAATGCTTATGTATATATAGGTTCTTATGATAGGAATATCTATTGTTTTGACGCAGCAACCGGAGAGAAGGTTTGGAATTATAAAACCGGTGATTATGTAGTATCTTCCTGTGCTCTAGCGAGGATTTCAGGAAGAGCAGTAGTTTTTGCCCATTCTTTGGATAATAAATTGTATTGCCTTGATGGGTTAAACGGTTCAGTAGTCTGGAATTTTGACTTAGGAAAGCTTATCTGGGCGTATAATACGCGCGGAGATACTATCTGGTCTTCTCCGGCTGTGGGAATGGCAGGAGATAAACCCATTCTTGTTTTTCCTTGCTATGACAGTAAGCTATATGCTTTTTCGGCCGCAATAGGAGGGAGTAATTGAAATGAAGAAACTATTAAGACAGTTGATAAGCAGGGGGTATATGCAAGATTTTTGTGGTGAATCACTGGGGACTTTTATCCTGGTATTTTTTGGCTGTGGGTCAGTGGCTGTATCGGTATTATTTTCAGCTTATCAGGGGCTGTTTCAGGTTGCGGCGATTTGGGGTATTGGCGTAACTTTAGCAATTTACGCCAGCCGTGGGCTTTCCTGCGCGCATCTTAATCCAGCGGTAAGTATTGCCTTTGTATGCGCTAAGCGAATGCTCATAAGAAAACTACCTGTTTATCTCATCGCGCAATTCACTGGCGCTTTTCTTGCTGGGCTGTTGCTCTATTTAATCTTTTCAGGTTCGATAACCCAATTTGAATCAGCTCATAATATTATGCGCGGCTCTAGCGAATCAGTGCGCACAGCAATGATGTTTGGGGAATATTTTCCTAATCCAACAATAGATCAAGCAGTAATTTCTGTAACGGGCCTTACCGCATTTATTGCCGAAGGCCTGGGCGCTTTTTTGCTCATATTTTTTATATTTTTTCTAACCGAAGGATGTAATGTAGGGCGGCCTGATTCTAAAATTTCGCCGGTCTTTATCGGAGCGGCAGTAGCAGGCATAATAAGCATTATTGCCCCCTTGACCCAGGCAGGGTTAAACCCGGCAAGGGATTTTGGCCCCAGATTAGTGGCTTATTTAGCCGGCTGGGGAGAAATTGCTATCCCCGGGCCGAAAGGCGGATTTTTTGTTGTATATATACTTGCTCCGGTTTTAGGCGGTATTCTTGCTGCCTTTATTTTTACTAAAATTATCCAACCTTTAATGGAAAGCAAGGCTGTTTGCGGAAAGGATTGTTGTGAAAAAAATTAAATTCATCCTTGTGGGAGGGTTTTTAGGCGCAGGTAAAACTACTGCGCTTTGCCGGTTGGCAAGGTATTATATAGATGAGGGCTTGCGCGTGGGTTTAATTACTAATGACCAGGCGAATAATCTCGTGGATACATATTTAGTAAAGATAGAAGGTTTTAACGTGGAAGAAATTCCCGGAGGCTGTTTTTGTTGTAAGTTTAATGATTTGGTACTGGCAGCGGATAAGTTGATCACAAAGGTTAAGCCTGATGTGATCCTGGCAGAGCCGGTGGGCAGTTGCACAGATTTAGTGGCAACCGTAATTAAGCCTTTAAAGTTTTACCACAAGGATAGCTATGAGATATCTCCTTATACGGTATTATTAGACCCCAAGCGTGCAAAAGATATGATCATCTCCGGTGCGCTTAGCGGTTTTTCCCGGAATGTGGCCTATATTTTTATGAAACAACTCGAAGAGTCAGATATTGTCGCCTTGAATAAAATAGATACGCTTAAGCCTGCGCAGGCAGCAAGTATGCTGAATTTGCTAAAGAAGAAATTTCCTAAATCTAAGGTAATCGGGATTTCTTCCCGCACAGGCAAGGGGTTTGATCATTGGATAAAGATAGTGCGCACGATGAAAGGATGCGGCAGGAATATTTTAGACGTGGATTATGATATTTACGCAAGTGGCGAGGCAGAGCTGGGCTGGTTAAATTTCATAGCCGAGCTTTCTGCAAAGGCGCCTTTTTCAACCGAGAAATTACTTAAGGCGTTAACCTTGAAAATAAAGAGTTCACTTAACGATATTCCTGCGGAAATCGCGCATTTAAAGTTAGCGCTTTCAACCGGCCTGGGAAATTCATTAATTCATCTTACGCGTAGTTCCCAGGGCTTAGAGTTTTTCAAGAGAGAATCCGGTAAATCTAGCAGCGCGCGGTTAATAGTTAATGCCAGAGTGCACACAGACCCTAAGTTATTATGCGCATTAGTTACCGGCGCATTAAATGAATTGTGTAAAAAAGAGGGGGTAGGATTAAGGATTAAGTCAAAGCAGTATTTTCGTCCTGGGCGTCCTGTTCCTGTGCATCGTTTTGTTTAAGCAAGGCGAATATTGTTGTTATTGCCGCAGAGAATGGTATTATATTTATAAGGAGAATTTTATAAAATGAGAATAAAGATTATAGGCAGATGGATTAATGACAAGTCTTTAAGGTGCGATGCGTGCCTGGAATTAGAGAGATTGGTGCAGCTAGCCCTTATTGAACTGGGCGTAAAAGACATTTCTATAGAGCAATGTATTTCGGAGGAGGAATATAAGTCGTATGGAGTAATGGTCACTCCGGTTTTAGTGATTAATGGCGTAGCGAGGATGGCGGGAAAGGTCCCGCCGAAAGAGATGCTTAAGGATTCTTGAAGTTTGAACTGGAAAAGGAGAAAAAAATATGAATCGTTTGTTATTTGGCGTAAATAAGATGCTGAATCTTTTTATTGTTTTGGTTTTATTGGCAGGGGCTTCTGGATGCGGGGTGATAAAACCTAAGAAAGAAAAATCTTTGAGTATTTCTGTTCCCTGCAGTATCTTCGCGGCTTTTTGCGAGATACTTGATGCGTATAAGAAAGACAACCCCGGGGTAAAGGTAAGTTTTGATACCGGCAATACCATAGTCTTGATGCGCAAGGTTCTTTATAAAGGCGCCCGCCCGGATGTCTATATATCAACAGGCCCGCTGGAAATAGAGCCATTGATAAAGCATGGGCTTATAGCCGCAGAGGCCAAGACCGTGCTTACCTTTGATTCCATTATCCTGGCAACACCTGCAACTAACCCAAAGCATATTCAGGATATCTCTGATTTGGTACGCAGCGATGTAACTTCTATTGCTATTCCTGATCCATCAACAAATTCTTCCGGTAAATTCGCGGTAGAGGCGTTAAAGCAGCTTAACATATGGGAAAAGATCAAGGATAAGGTTATGTTTACTGAATTTGGCCGCCACACCAGAAATTATATTATGGAGGGTAAAATTGATGTCGGTATAATCTACAAATCTTGTTTATACGAGGATCTTAAGGCTTATGATGAGGTCGTGGCGCCAAAAGATATACTTGTAATTAAAGACATTTTAAAGGAAACCAATAGCCAGATTCCTTCTTCTATAGCTATATTGAAAACATCAAAAAATAAAGCCCTGGCGCAGGAGTTCATAAATTATATGCATTCTGGAAAAGCCCAGGCTATATTGAAGAAATGGGAAGGTAAAGAGGTGGTGAATAAGTAGCTATAGCTGTTTTTGAGTTTCTATGCATAATCTATCTGAAGCAGTTGACATTTTTAAATGTTGTATTTTCAATTGGGGGGCAGTAACTACTGTTATCCCCGCCTTTATCATTGCCGGAGCGATTATCGCTTTTGTGCCAAGCGCTTCTATTGGGAGGTATTTGGGAGCTGGCTCAAAAAGATATATCGCCTATCCGGCAGCTGCCCTTGCCGGAGCGATATTGCCCGCCTGCTCTTGTAATATTGTGCCGCTTTTTGCCAGCATCCTTAACCGCGGTTCAGGCATCGGCCCTGCTTTTACCTTTCTTTATGCCGGACCGGCGATAAACTTAATCTCTATCATATTTACATTTAAAGTTATCGGGCCAGTTTTGGGCATCTGGAGGTTAGTAGGCGTGCTGTTGATTTCTATACTCTTAGGTCTGCTTATGGAGCTATTATTTTCTGCTAGGAAAAAAAATATACAGCCAACGCAGAATCAACTGAATCTGGAGGTTGTGAAAACAGGAAAATTCCGTTTATTTTTACTTTTCGGATTACTTTTTGCAATTCTTATTACAGGTTCTTCATTGGTTGATCCTGTCGGCGCGCTTCCTTTAGATAAAACGCAAATTTTCTTAAGGAGCGGAGTTTTTTCTGCCTTGGTGATTTTGCTTATTAGCCTGGTTATCGCTAAGTTTAAGAAAGTGGAAGTTCTTGATTGGGCAAAACAGACATTTAAGCTGATTAAAACCATTGTACCTGTATTTATTCTTTCCATATTAATAATAGGTTTGGTTGCTAAATATGTTGATATCCGCTGGATACACAACTTGTTTTCAGCGCAAAAAGATATTTTGGGCAACCGTATGTTTATGCCTACCTTAAAATCAACTTCTTTCGCTACGCTTTTTGGCGAACTTATGTATTTCCCGATACTTTCTGAAATTGCTTTTACTAAGGCATTCCTAAAATTGGGCATGGATGTAGGGCCGGCACTGGCTATACTTTTGGCCGGAGCGGGAACCAGCCTTCCCGGGTTTATTCTTATTTCCAGGTTTGTGAGCTGGAAAAAAGTAGTTGTGTATTTTTTGGCCTCGGTGGTATTAGAAATAACTTTTGCTACTTCAGTGTCCATGGCAATAGGAGATTATATCTGCGCGTGTTTAAACTTAAAATAGTTTACGGATTAAGGAGGGTACAATGAAAAAGAATTTATCGCTTATAGTCATCCTAACAGTATTTCTAGCCTTTTTAATAACTATGACTTATTTCAGCCAGAGCCTTGACCGTAAAAACCGTACTCCGCTTGATATATATATCCCCTGTGGACTGACCCTGCCATTCAAGGAACTGGCCTTAGCTTTTGAGCAGGCGCATGGTAATATAAAGGTAGAGGCAACTTTTGATAACGCTGTTATTTTGACCCGGCTTATACGGGAAAAAGGGAAAAGGCCGGATTTATTTATTTCTCCCGGAGAAAAAGAAATCGGTATTTTAGATAGAGAAGGGTTGCTGGATAAGGGGTCGGTAAAGGCTTTTGGAAAATATGAACTTATTTTGATTGCTCCTTCCAGCGCAAAGGAAATCAACGGCCTGGATGACCTGCTTAAGGACTCTGTAAGGGTTATCGCTATTGCTAACCCCGATTATAATTCGGTCGGAGACTATTCTGTTACGGCGCTTAAGGAATTGGGATATTGGGATAAATTGCAAAAGTCTAAGTCTATAATGTTTACGAATACGCCTATTGAAGCGCTTTCTTTTGTCGCTGCCAATAAAGCCGATGCCGGGATACATTATAATGTCTGTCCTTTTGAGACAGACTCAGGCAAGGTTTCTCAGGGCGCAATAAAGGTTATTGCTCAATTACCCGGCACTAGCCATCCGCCGATTTATAACTATATTGGCATATTAAGCGCAACTAAAAATGATAAAGTTGCCCAAAGTTTTATTGATTTTATGTTTTCTGCAAAGGGGCAGAAAATATTATCCAGGTATGGGCTGGGGGGCAATACTAAGCAGCCAAATCAAGGTTTTTCCGGGCAAACTAAGGCAAAGGTTAATATCCAAGCGTATTATCCCTTTAACGAAGAGCATCTCTATATTAAAGATTATTTGGAGACCCTGCCGCAGAAATTTAATGGTGAGGTGAAAGTAGAATGCGTCGATTTTCGCAGTGACGAAGGCTATGTACTTTGGCGTAAAACCGGGCTTTCCTGCGGAGGGATTTTAATAAACGGAAAGTACAAATTCTCCATAAATAAGGATGGGCAAGCCAAAGAAGTGGAGTTTTTGAAGAAAATAGATTTGTTTTGGACAAAAGATGAACTTGAAGCTGCAATTAAGCAAGAGTTAGGGAAATAAATAGATCTGACCCCAATTCTTTATGTTTGACAAATTTAAATAAAGGGGTATAATAAGAGAAAGATTAGAGGGTTTTGAATTTAGGCCGCAAAGAGGGGCACTAACCTTTGCGGCTTTTTTGGTTACGGAAGGGTCATTCTGGAGGTGAATATCAAAAAGGTAAAGACTTCACTTAAAGGCAGGAAGTGCAAATTTCTGCACTGTAAACATATATTGAGTATTTATAATCATGAGGATTATTGCCATGTCCATCTTGGCCTGTTGACTTATAGCGATAAAGCCAAGATAAGCAAAGCATCGTAATGAATAAGACAATAATTACAAATAACTTTGTGCAGGCAAGTATGGATTTTTATGGCTTAGGTATTGCCCCGAAGATTCTGGATATTTTAGCGCAAATGAAGTTTAAAGTGGCGACGCCTATTCAGTTAAAGGCAATTCCTTTGGCCATTGAAGGCAAAGATATCGTGGGTATTGCCCAGACTGGAACGGGCAAGACGCATTCGTTTGCCATCCCTATGGTGCAGCGGCTGGTACAGAAGAAGGGTATAGGATTGGTGCTTGCTCCGACGAGGGAATTGGCTATACAGATTGATGAGGCTACTCGGGTACTTGCTCATGCTTTTGGCATGAAGACTGCTTGTCTTATTGGCGGAGCGCCTATGGATCCTCAGGTGCTGGCCTTGAGAAAGGACCCTCGCGTAGTTATTGCAACGCCGGGAAGGTTGATTGACCATATGTCGCAGTGGAATTTCCTGCCGGATAGCGTGGTTATGCTTGTGCTTGATGAAGCGGACCGTATGCTGGATATGGGATTTGCCCCGCAAATTGAGAAAATATTACGTTTCCTGCCTAAAGAGAGGCAAACTATGCTTTTTTCGGCAACAATGCCTAAAGAGATTATGAATATTGCTGCTAAATATATGAAATTGCCCTTGAGTGTTGAGATAGCTCCTTCAGGGACGACCTGCGAAAAGGTTACTCAGGAATTATTTATCGTAAAAAAAGAGGCCAAAACGCAACTACTTAAAAAATTGCTTGCGCAATATCATGGTTCAGTACTTTTGTTTTCGCGTACCAAACATAATGCTAGAAAGATCGTTAAGTCAATCAGGGATATGGGCCATTCTGCTTCAGAGATTCATTCTAACCGTTCGCTTAGCCAGCGCCGGGAGGCCTTAGAAGGTTTTAAATCCGGTAAATATAGGGTGTTGGTTGCTACTGATATCGCTTCCCGAGGCATTGATGTTACCGGGATTGAACTGGTGATTAACTATGACCTGCCTGAAGATGCGGAAAATTATGTGCATCGTATTGGCCGGACTGCCCGCGCAGGGCATAAGGGCCACGCCATTTCTTTTGCTACGCCTGATCAGGGGCATGATGTGCGTGATATTGAGAAGCTTATTAAGGCTACCTTACCCGTATCAAAACATACCGAATTTACTCTTGATAAATTTAGTGAATCTCAGCAAAGCTCCAGCTATCAGCCTAATCACAGGCAGCCTAGGCATGGGCAGGTGAAGAAACCGTATAGATATCCCAAGCCTAAATTTTACCGCTAAATTGGAGTCGGATCTATCCTATTTATCCAGTATCTAGATCCGACCCCAATTACCTATCCTTCTTTTAAATTCTTGCCAAGTAGTTTATTTCTTTTATAATAATAATATGCATATACCAGATGGATATTTAGGGCCCGGTACATGTGGAGTGTTTTATTTAATTATGCTCCCGATATGGACAATTGCCTCGCGTATCGTTAAAAGAACGCTTAATGCCAGGCAGGTTCCTTTGCTGGCGATAGGGGCGGCGTTTAGTTTTGTAATTATGATGTTTAATATTCCGATACCCGGTGGTACTACTGGCCATGCGGTGGGAGGGGTGTTGGTAGCTATACTTCTTGGGCCATGGGCTGCATGTATTGCTATTACAGTCGCGCTGGTAATTCAGGCGTTATTATTCGGTGATGGCGGGATTACTGCTATTGGCGCAAATTGTTTTAACTTGGCGTTTGTGCTTCCTTTTGCCGGGTATTATATTTATAAAACGATTAGCTATAAAACACCTATAAGTTCAAGGAGAAGGGTTATTGCCGCAGGCATTGCGGGTTATCTGGCGCTTAATATTGCCGCAGGGTTAACCGGACTTATGTTTGGTATTCAACCTCTACTGTATAAAACCGCAAACGGAAGAGCCCTGTATTGTCCTTATGGCTTAAATATTGCTTTGCCTGTAATGTTAGGCGAACATCTTCTGGTTTTTGGGTGGGTGGAAGCAATTGTAACTGCCCTGGCAATAAAATATTTACAAAAACATTCTCCGGAGCTCTTGGCAGAAGGAAGAAGGATTGAATGAAAATTATTTCTAAGCTTTGGATTTTTATCAGCGTATTAATTATTTTATCTCCCTTGGGACTGTTATTGCCAGAACGCTTTAAGGCTAGTTCAGCTTGGGGTGAGTGGGGAGCAGATGAAATGCGGCAGCTGGTTGGGTATATTCCTAAAGGTTTAGAAAAGTTTTCGCGCTTTTGGAGCGCGCCGATTCCTGATTATACCCTTAAGGGGTGGGAAGAAAAGCCTCTGGTAAGTTTAAGTCTTGCGTATATTTTTTCAGCTGCTATAGGGATTTTCATTTGTGTCGGAGTGGTATTTATTTTAGGTAAATTCTTAAGAAAAAAATAATTGGTTATGAAGATATTTAGACTTATGCGTTCTCAGCCAGGCAGCGCTGCGTATAATATGGCGTTGGATAAACGTATTTTCTTGCGTTATCTAGAAGACGGCATTCCGCTGTTTCGCGTATATGGCTGGGAGGCGCCTTCTGTAACATACGGTATTTCGCAGTATGCGGAAAGCGAAATTGACCTTAAGCAATGCAATCGTGACAGCGTGCAGATTGCGCAAAGATTCACCGGTGGCGGCGTGCTTTTTCATCATAATGAGATTACCTATAGCCTTGTTTGTTCTAAAGAGGATGTAGGAGAAGACGGAAAAGTTTTCGTTTCTTACCGGCAGATCTGCGGTTTCCTGATATATTTTTACAAATCTCTTGGCTTAAATGCCTCTTTTGCTCTGGAGGCAGGTGATTATAAAAATAAATCCCAACCGCATAAATTATGTAGCGCCTCGCATGAGAAATTTGATATTGTTATTGGTGGCAGGAAAATAGGCGGCAATGCCCAGAAACGCAGGCGCCAGGCGATATTCCAGCATGGTTCTATTCCCTTGAGTATTGATTGGGAATTTTTGCGTCGGTATGTGCGCTGCCTGCCGGATAATATTTCTTCAATGGCCACGGCATTAGTTGAAGAATTGAAAGTCATTCCGGACAGGCTGATTTTGGAGCAGAAGCTTATTTATGCCTTGGCGCATGTATACGGAGTTAATTTTAAAGAGGAAGGTGAAAATTAACAGAACAATGAAATTCTAGTATTTCTTACAGAACTAACTGATGAATATAGGGTTACGTACACTGTCTACAGGGTTACCTGCGTGGATTAATAAAAAGATTTCACTTAGGGATTGCGCAGAGGTTAAAAGGCTGCTTAAAGATTTGCGTTTGAATACGGTTTGCGAAAAGGCACTTTGCCCGAACATGGGAGAGTGTTTTACCCGGCGCCAGGTGACATTTATCATCCTTGGCGCAATTTGCACGCGGGCTTGCCGTTTCTGCGCTGTAGCTAAGGGTCAGGCACCGGTGGTGCCTGACCCTGATGAGCCGAGGCGTATTGTTGAAGCGGTGCAAAAGCTCGGGCTGACTCATGTAGTGATTACTAGCGTTACTCGCGATGACCTGGCTGATGGCGGCGCATCGGTATTTGCTAAAACTATTTTTAACTTGCGCATGGCTAACAAACAGGTTATGATTGAAACGCTCATTCCTGATTTTAATGCTAGCGAAAAATCCTTACGCGCACTTGCGCAAGCCAGCCCTGATATTATCGCGCATAATATAGAGACAGTACCGCGCTTGTATAAAGAAATAAGGCCGAGAGGGGCTTCTTACAACAGGTCTTTGCAGGTGCTACGCAGATTAAAAGATATCGCGCCGGGGATCCCGCTTAAATCCGGATTAATGCTTGGGCTAGGAGAAAAGAAGGAAGAAGTTTTTGCTGTATTTGATGATCTTGTTGAAGCGGGCTGTCAGTTTATGAGTATTGGCCAGTATCTTGCTCCCAGCAATAATCATTTTCCGGTGCATGAGTATATATATCCCGAGACTTTTGAGGAGTATAAAGAGACAGCCTTAAGCCGGGGTTTTAGTTATGTAAAAAGCGGTCCATATGTACGCAGCTCTTATGCAGCTTCTGATTATAACCAATGAAAAAAAACGCACGAAAAAGAGATTTTATCGAACGTTCACTAATAGGCATTCTATCTTTTCTTAAGGGCTCGTTATTTGCCGAGGAGCATGCCTTAAAAAGCGGGTTTATGCAATCGTTGGACCCGAGGATAAAAATACTAACCTTTGCCATTTTTATTATTGCAACGCTTTTAGCGAAAAGCATCCTGCTTGTTTTATCTTTATATCTGTTGTGCCTATTTCTGGCATGCATTTCTAAAATTAATTTGGGTTTTTTCTTAAAACGCACCTGGGTATTTATTCCGTTATTTTCTTTATTTATTGCCTTGCCGGCGTTGTTTAGCAATTTTACTCCCGGAGAGGAGTTATTTAGTTTTAAATTTGCAGGGTTGGCGCTGGTAATTACCCGTCCTGGTGGATTAACTGTTTTATTGTTTGTTTTACGTGTTGCTACTACGGTATCTTTTGCTGTGCTGTTGAGTATCACTACACGGAATTTTGAATTGTTGAGAGTTTTACGTATTTTTAGAATTCCCCAAGCCTTTGTTATGGTTTTAGGGATTTGTTACCGTTACATCTATCTTTTTATAGGGGTAATTGAAAATACTTACTTTGCGATTAAGAGCAGGGTGGGCACAGCTATGCGTTATAAACGCGGCCAGCAAATAGTTGGCTGGAACATTGCTTTTCTTTGGGTGCGTTCCTATCAATTAAATGAAGATGTATATAAGGCCATGCTTTCCCGCGGATACAGTGGCGAGCCGCAAGTATTGAATAATTTTAGATCTGGTTTAAGGGATTGGTTATGGTTAATTTTTGTAGGAGTGATAGGTATATGCATAATACGGTTTTTTCATTAAAAGAGGTGCATTTTTCTTACCTAGGTAAATTCCCGGCGCTGGTTGCTGTGGATATTGATATTAAGCCAGGTGAGAAGATCTCTATTATCGGCGCAAATGGTTCAGGCAAGTCTACGCTTTTGCATTTGCTTGATGGCCTGATTTTTGCGGATAGGGGAATTTTGAGTTTTTGCGGTAAGGAGCTAAATGAGAAAAACTTTAATGATGTTGAATTCTCGCGTAATTTCAGGCGTAAAGTAGGTTTTGTTTTTCAAAATCCTGATGTGCAGTTGTTTTGTCCAACAGTTAAAGAAGATATTGTTTTTGGCCCGCTGCAATTGGGTTTAGCAAAAGAGCAAATGCACAGACGCCTAGAGAAACTGGTTACTATATTAGGTATTCAGGATCTATTGAATAGATCGCCAAATCAATTAAGTATAGGTGAGAAGCGCAAGGCAGCCTTGGCCTCTACCTTGATTATTGAACCGGAGATTCTTATTTTAGATGAGCCAACTGCCGGTCTTGATCCGCAAACCTCAAGGCATATTATTGACCTGCTTATTGAAGAGAATATTTCTGGCAAGACAATTATTACTTCTACGCATGACTTGCATATTGTTGAAGAGATATCAGATTTAGTTTATGTGTTCAGCAGCGATAAGAAGATAGTTAAGTATGGGGAGCCCGAGGGTATTCTAAATGATACGGCTTTACTTAAAGCTAATAACCTAGTGCACATCCATAGCCATAGGCATAAAGATAAAGTTCATGTCCATCCTCATGTGCATTTGGATCACCATGAGGGAGAGCATTAATTGCTGGAATTTGGAGGATTAAATGAAACGCTTCCTTTTATATTTGTTCAGATGGCAATTGTCTACACCGGTACTCTGGTTAGCGGTGAAGAATCTCGGCGCCGGGATTTGGTCAACCGTGCTGGCGAATTTAATCGGTGGGGTAATATTTTTCTGGGTAGATAAATTTATCTTTACCAGCTACGCAGTAGAAGTCTGGCACTTTAAAGATACGGGAAAGTGCGATAAGTGTGGCAAGCAAACTAGCTTGTGGAGATTGGCGCGTGCTCCGAATTACGACAAAAGAGATTCTCGGCCGGTATTTTTATGTATGGCTTGCTCTAAAGAGAAAACAGAGCAGTTGAGGAAGCAGGGCCTGAAGATCCGGGGCAAAGCTTTATAATGAGAAACGTCCCCATTTTTCTAGAAAGGATTAAAAGTTATGCCTAAAAATAAAGTTTTCTGTACGCAACTTAAAGGCGAGCAAAAGTTCTTACGTTTATTTGGAGAATCAAGTAAGCCTTATGGTTTAGCTTCCGGCCTGGTAACTTTAAAAAGCAAGGAGTCGGTTGGTTTACATAATACTCAAAATAAAGAAGAGGCTTTGATTATTTTACAAGGCCAGGCTCAGGTTTCTTACGGAAAACGCTCTAGGATTAAGGTAGGAAAGAACTGTTTTGTTTATATCCCACCTAAAACCGTCCACGACCTCAAAAACATAGGCAAAGGCATTCTGCAATATGTATATTTAACCGCCTGCATTAAGTAAGGACAGCAACCTTTATTTTGAATAATGTTCGCTATCTCTATTATAAATACTTGCAAAATATGGCTATTAGGTTAAAATAATGTAGTTAGTTAATTTAGTTAAATGGCGCTGTTTATATTTAATGGAGATAATATGGAGATACTTGATTTATTATTAAAACAGAACCTCATTACTCAGGTGCAGGTAGAGAAGGCTAAGGATGAGGTAAAGCGCACCGGGATTAAGCTTGAGAAGGCTTTGGAAAAGTTAGGTTTTATTAACGAGGAGGATATTGCCGAAGCCAGGGCCAATGCCTCAGGTTTCCTATATATGAACCTGGAAGATTATGTTATTGACGCTGAATTGACCAAGCTTATCCCGGAGAGTATCGCCAATAAATATAAGGCAGTTCCGCTTTTTAAGATTATGGATACTTTGACAGTGGGGATGGTTGATCCGAGCGATATCCAGGCGTTGGATCATATCCGCAGGATTAGCAAGGTAGATTCAGTGGATCCGGTGTTGGTTTCTGCAAAGAGTATTGAAAAGGTCTTAGATTTTTATTATGGCCAGGGAAATTCCGTTGAAGAGATTGTAAAGAGCATTGAAAGCAAGAATCTATTTGGCAATACAGGCGATTTGACAGAGGTTGCAGAAGAGCCGCCAATAATAAAATTAGTAAATATCCTGATTTCCGACGCGGTTAAGGACCGCGTATCAGATATTCATATTGAGCCGGAGATAGAGGTTTTACGCGTGCGTTATCGTATTGACGGGATTTTGCATGAAGTGCACAGCCTGCCGAAGAAACTGCAGAGCGCGGTTATCTCGAGGATTAAGATTCTTGCCGAAATGGATATTGCTGAAAACAGAAGGCCGCAGGATGGCAAGATCAGCGTAAAGCTGGAAAATAAAGATTTGGATATCAGGGTTTCCACATTTCCTACGGTGCATGGTGAGAATGTAGTTATGCGCTTGTTAGACCGCTCGTCTATTTTATTGGGCTTAAAGGACCTGGGTTTTACTAAGGAGAATCTGGAGATCTTCAGCAGGATGATCCTGCAGCCAAACGGTATTATTTTGGTTACCGGGCCCACAGGAAGCGGCAAGACTACCACGCTTTATTCTGCTTTAAGTACGATTAGCACAATGGAAAAAAATATTATTACTATTGAAGATCCGGTAGAGTATGAATTGCCTTTGATCCGCCAGACCCAGGTAAATCCTAAAGCCGATATTACTTTTTCCAATGGCCTGCGTTCAATTTTACGCCAGGATCCGGATGTAATTATGGTGGGTGAAATTCGCGATAAAGAGACGGCGGAGGTGGCGATTCAAGCATCTTTAACCGGGCATCTGGTTTTTTCAACCTTACATACTAATGATGCGCCAAGTTCATTAACTCGTTTAATTGATATGGGCCTTGAGCCTTTCTTGATTTCCAGCTCATTAATTCTTATTGTTGCTCAGCGCCTCGTGCGCCAGATCTGCCCGAAGTGTAAAGAGGAATATTCTCCTCCGCCTGTTGCTTTGCGAGATTTAGGTTTGGACAGCTCGACAAAATTCTTCCGCGGCAAGGGCTGTAGCGCTTGCAAGAATACCGGTTTTGTGGGCCGTATAGGAATTTTCGAAATATTAGCGCTTAATGAGACTATACGTAAAATGGTCGAAGAGAGAAATTCTGCGGATGCGATAAATAAGAAAGCAATTGAACTGGGGATGAAGACTTTACGTGAAGACGGGTTAGAAAAGGCAAAGCTGGGGTTGACTACCATTGAAGAGATATTAAGGGTTACCGAAATAGAATAATTTATGCCTAACTACCAATATAAAAGCAGGGATAAATTCAGTAAACTAGCCAGCGGGGTAATGGAAGCGGGAGATGAAAATGCTGTTGCTCAAAGGTTAATTCAATTGGGCTTTACTCCGGTTTCCATAGCAGAGGTAAAAGAGGCTAGCCGTAGCGCTAGGTTATTAGGTTCAGGTATTCGTATAAAATTTGCTGAGCTGAATATGTTTACCCGACAATTGGCAACCCTGCAGAAGGCCGGCCTGCCGATTTTACTTTCTTTAAGTGCTTTACGCGAGCAGACGCAGAATAAGATTTTTAGAGAGGTGATCAGCCAGATAATCCGGGATATTGAGTCAGGGTTAAGTTTATCCGGAGCTTTAGAGAAATACCCAAAGATATTTAATAGCCTTTATTTAAATATGGTTGCCTCGGGAGAGGCTTCCGGCCGGCTGGATGAGGTTTTAGAAAGGTTGGCAACATTAAGCGAACATGACGAGACCATTCGGCTGCGTATTAAATCCTCAACCCGGTATCCCGTGATTGTGGTCATTGCGATGATTATCGGTTTTGTGGTATTGACTGTTTTAGTTGTTCCGCGCTATGCCAAGATTTATGCGCAATATACTACAGCCTTGCCTTTACCGACCCAAATACTTCTGGGGATTAATTACGCGGTAACTAAGCTTTGGTGGTTATTAATTATTACTGGTATAGTGTCGCACCTTTTTTTTAAACAGTACATTAATACTAAAATCGGCAGGTTTACCTGGGATAGCTTAAAACTTAAGGTTCCGGTCTTTGGGCCGCTGGTATTAAAACTTTCTATTTCGCGTTTTACGCGCATTACCGGCACGCTTATGCGCAGCGGTATTCCAATTCTAAAGATCCTAGATATTGCCTCAGGATCAACCGGCAATGAGGTTGTTTCTAAAGCAATAACTAATATTAAAGATAATGTCATGGAAGGCAAAGGCATTGCTGAGCCGATGAAGATCAGCGGTTTGTTTCCACCGATAGTAACACAGATGGTTTCAGTTGGTGAGGAGACCGGTAAGCTCGATGATCTGCTGATTCATGTTTCTAATTACTATGACGAACAGGTAGACTATACAATCAATAACCTGACTTCATTAATTGAGCCGATCCTGATTTTTGTTTTGGGCCTGGCAGTTTTGTTTATGGCCCTGGGTATATTCCTGCCTATGTGGAACTTGATGAGCATCTTTAAAAAATAATGCGCTTTTTTACTAAGAATAAAAGCGGCTTGCTTATTTTGGATTTGGCAGTTTCTTTGACAGTTATTTGGTTTTTGATCTGGATATTCGGTGGAGTTATTGGCACGCTGGCGCAGAACTCTCGGGAGGTTGCGCTGCGCTATCAACTGAATAATTTTCGCATGCTCATTGTTCTTTATAAGGAGCTAAAAGGACATTATCCGGAGGATTTAAAAGTGCTTATTCAATCAAGCCATAGGTTATCTAATGCCGATGAGATTATCTTTAATGAAAAGTTTTTAGGTTCGCTTGAACAGGATGAGCACGGAACGCCGTTAGATGCCTTTAGCAACCGTCTTTATTATGATTCCTGGAAGGGTGTGGTTGGCTCAACAACAAAAGGTTATGAAAATTGGTAAATTAAAAACAGGGACGGTTCTCAACTCAAGGCAGAACTGTCCCCAATAAAAGGGACAGTTTTTCTTTAGTTTGAGAACCGTCCCTAAGTTAAGGAGGGTAAAATGAAGAGGGGTTTTACATTAATTGAGTTGATTATGATTATTGTGATCTTGGGGATTTTGGCAGCAGTTGCCGTGCCTAAGTATTTTGATCTTCAGGCATCAGCTAATGTAGCCGCAGAAAAGGGTGTTGTGGGAGGGGTACGCGCAGGGATCTATACTTATTTTGCGCAGAATAAGGCATTTCCGGCAACCTTGGATTCCGCTTCTACCGCTGCTTGCGCTGCAGCTAATATTTGTTTTAATACTGTTTTACAGCAGGGAGGGATTACCTCTGACTGGACCAAGGCTTCTGCTACAAGTTATACCGGGCCAGCTGGAACTACCTATACCTATACAGCAGGTACGGGAGATTTTAAGTAAACAGTTTAATAATTTAGCGCAAGGAGCCTTTTAAGTGAAACTCTTTAAGGCTCTTTGCTCTGTATTATAAATAAAAGCATGTCAAGAAAAAGAAAAGGCCTGGCCCTTATTGCTGCAATAATGCTGATGGTTTTTGTTTCTATTGCGGTTTTAGGGCTTTCTGTTTTTATCGTTGGCTGGTATGGCCAAATTGATACTGCAGAAAGAGGAGGGCGTTGCATTTACAATTCCGCTGCCGGGGTTCATTATGCTTTGTACCAATACCGTAATAGCGCAGTTCTTACCAGCGGTACTTTTACTATCGACGCAAATAATAATTTCACAGTTTCTACAACTCCAGATGCTGCTTCTTCTCTCGTGATAGATGCTACAGGATCTTCTCTTGCTAGCGCTAATCGTAATCTGCAAGGGGTAACTTTAACAAATTCTTCTAGTTCGGCAATAATTATTGATCGCATAATTGTGACTTGGATCGGTGCTTCAAGGACACTGCAAACCATTAGGATTGGCAACAGTAATGTTTGGGCTACAGACGTGTCTTTGAGCCCAGCCGATTGTAATATTGATGATACAGCTATATCTGCTGGGGATACGGTTAACCTTACCCGTATAAGATGGAACAGTTCTATGTCTGGCCTTACAATTACCCTGCAATTTGTAATGACGGATGGAAGTATAAGTTCGGTTTGTACGGCTTATCCTTCTCCAGGTTCAACCTGCACAACAGCAGCAGTTGCTCTGACTATTAAGTCTATGGGTAAAACCACAGGTTCAAATCAATACCGCAGTGTTGAGGCAGCATATAATATTGCCACAGGAAACGTTTCTGATTATGATGAGATTAATCAAGTCGTTCCGTAAAAAAAGAGCATTTTCTTTAATTGAGCTGATTATGGCGATAGTCGTAGTCGGTATTGTTGCCTTGCCTGTATCTATTACTTTAGCTAAACATGTGCAAAGTGTATTTGTTTCCCAGGATTACACCACGGCTTTGAATTTAGCTAGATTTGATATGGAGCAGGTGTTTAATACTGCTTATGCCAGCGTAAGCAGCGCGTCTTTCAGCAACTACCAGGGGTATGCATATAATTTGAGCCGTACTGTAACTTATGCTTATGGTGATGCCGGTACGCCGGAGAGTTTGAAATTGATCAGTGTCAGCGTGACCAAGGCAGGCAGTGGTGTTGTCCTGGTTACTTTAAAATCATATATTGCCAAGAATGTAACTTTAGGGCTATGAGGCATAAGCGAGGTTTTACTTTTATTGAATTAATTATGGTAATTGCCATAATCGGTATATTAGCAGGGGCAGGCGCCTGGATTATGGTTTATACTGTAAAAAATTCTGTTTTTATCCCTAACCAGTTAGGAATGGATAAACTGGCAACGGATGCCTTGAATGTCATGGTTGAAGGCGATGCTCAGGCTAAGGGCCTGCGTTTTAGCAGGGAGATTACTGCAATTAATGCCTACCGGGTGGATTTTATTGATGGCGATGGGAAAACAGTCTATTTTCGCCTGGATACCGGGACAAATAAATTATACCGCTCAATAAATGGCGCAGGGGAACAAGCAATACCTGCGTATTCCAGCGTTTCCGGTTTAAATCTAAGCGGTAAGAGCGGCGCATTGTTTACTTTTTATGATGCAGCTAGTGCAGTAACTGCTGCGGCGGCCAATGTGCGGCGTATCCAAATTATTTTAATTGCTAAAAGCGGCACAGGTTTGTATAATGATTGGCAAGGGCAATCTGAGCAGGCTTCATCAGTAGCGGTAAAGAAATTACAGTAAAATATCCGGTTTTATTGGAGTGGCTGGTATGCGCTTTTGCGCGGTACCCGATTCTATCGGATGAATCGGTACGTGTTTCTACACAGGGAGGAAAATATGTGGTTTTTGATTTTAGCTGGAATAATTGCGCTTTTAAGCGGGGTTTTATTCTTATTTTCACCCAAGACTTTACAGCAGTTAAGCAGCAAGGTAAATACGGTGATTAATAAGATAAGTGTTACTGTTGATGAAAAACTTTATAAATTAAGGATTGGCGTAGGGATATCCCTATTATTAGTTGCGGGTTTGCTTTTTTTTATTGTCTACTATTTGACTAAAAAATACATTTTATAAATTTCCGTATTTATGGAATTACCCAAGTTTCTAAAATTCAGGGAAAATAATAAGCGTATCACTTGTATTGATTTCGGAGGTTCGTTTATGAAGGTAGTCAGCCTGCAGGTTGAAGGGGGCGCTTGCAGGCTTATGGCTTATGCTTTAAAGGAATTTGACACAAGCTCAAGCACCTCCGAGGGGTTGAGTATTTTTCTTAAGCAGATCCTGGATAATAATACCGTATTCGGAAAAGAAGCATTTTTAAGTATTTCTGATCCCGAAGGTATTTTTATCAAGAAAATCAGCCTTCCGCATATGTCCAAGGATGAACTGCTTAATGCGGTAAAATGGCAGCTTAAAGGGGAACTTCCTTTTAGCCCCGAGGATAGTGTGTCAGATTTGCAGGTTATCCGTGAATATTCGGATAGTGAAGGTGCTAAGAAAATTGAGATTTTTTGCGTTTTTGCCAGAAAAGACATAATTAATAAATATGTCTCTGCGGTTATTGCTTGCGGGCTTGCGCCTCAAAAAGTATCAAGCAGCGCATTCAACTATTGCGGAATACTGGATTCGTTATCCACCAGCCCACAGCTCAGCGCTATTCTCGATATAGGCAACACCCATTCGTATATCTCCATCTATCAAAAGAATAAATTAAGTTTTATCAGGAGCTTGAATTTTTCTACTTCTAGGTTCTCTGCCGCATTATGCGGGGTCTTGATGACGGATAATGGTAAAGTTGAAATAGGTTTCGATAAAGCCAAGCAACTAATGCGCCAGCAGGGTATCCCCCTTGATGAAACGGTTAGGCTTGATGATGGCGTAAAGACAGGCCAGCTTATCCCGCTTATGCGGCCGCTGCTTGAGACAGTAATTAAAGAATTAGAGCGCTCCTTTGATTATTTTAAGTCTGAAACCGGCTCCGGCAATCTGGAAGTTTTATATATTACCGGCGGTGGAGCAAGCTTGAAGAATTTTGACAGTTATCTGGAAGGTCAACTTAAGATCAAAGTTGAGAAATTTCCTCTGCCAAGCTCACTTGATATTAAGAATGTCGACGCGGAAAAATTTTCCCTGGAAGCCAATCAGTTTTCCAGCGCCATAGGGTCAAGCCTGTCGACTTGCGGTATAAATTTACTGCCGCGTGAGATAAGAAGCCAGAAGATGGAGCTGATTCAGAAGGCCTCCCTGCGTATTGCTGCGATTGCCATCGGCTCAATGTTTGCTTTTTCCTGGTTTGTGATTAATTTCCAGATCCATGATTATAAAAAACGTTTAAAAATTGCCAACCTGCATTTACAAAGCGTAGAAGAGGTTAAAAGATTAAAGCAGGCAGTAGATTTAAGGGATGATTTTATCAGTAAGATCCATATGGGGAAGGTGCCTTCCGGAGGGCTGTTAAGATTAATCGGTTCAATTGTTCCCGCAAATATTATGCTTGATGAGTTTGATTTTAACCAGCCAAGCCATAGGATGCATCTTAGGGGAGTGGTCCTTGCCAGCGTGGATTCAGCAGAAAAGGTGATTACGGATTTTATGAAGGCCCTGGAAGACTCAAAGTTTATCCTGGAAGCAAACCTGATTAATTCCGAAGAAGATGGAGGGGTAAATAATTTTGAGATAGAATGTATTTTAGCTAAATAAAATGAATTTACCAAAGATAGATATAACCCGAAATCAAAAGAATATAATCATTATGAGTGCAGCAGTGCTGTTTGTTTTCTTGCTGTTTTGGGTATTTTTATACTTTCCCAGCAGTAGAGAGATCGCCAGCCTTAAGCATGAATTAATCTCGACAGAACAGCAGATACAGGGTATTGAGATGTTCTTGTCCGGTTCGCAAAACAGGGATGAGGCAATCCGGGTCCTGAAAGAAAGGCAGCTTTATTTAAGCAATAAGTTCCCCCAGCAGGAGGAGGAGAGTTTAAAGCTTATTCCGGAAGTAGCGCGTAAGATGAGCATTGATGTTGTTTCTCTGCAGCCGGGTTTGCGCACTGAATTCCTGGATCAATCCGGTAAACATGTAATTATCGACGGTAAGACGGCAAGCTACCTGCCGATAACCATGGAAGTAGTTTGTTTTTACAAAAACCTGGTAAGCTATTTGACGGAATTAAAAGATATCCTTCCGGCGTTTATCAGCGTGATCAGTTTGAATGCCAGAAAAGAGAAGCCGCTTAACGGTAAGGTTCGCTCTACCATAGGGTTTAACTTATATCTGTTAATTTAAGAAAATGCGCAAGAAAGATTTAATTGAGCTTGGGATAACAGGAATCTTATTGGTGGTGTTAATTATTGCGTTTGGTAATAGCGTTAAAAAATTACACAGCCGCAATGCTACTAGGCCTAAAGGAGTTGATTTGGATAGCCAGTCACCAGTGGCTGTAGATAAAATAGATAGCAGAAGTTTATATAACTTGCTTGAGCAACAAACCAAATCTATTGAGTTAAAAAGGGATCCTTTTACCGCTGCTCCCATAATAATGGAGAAGAATATGCAAGCCGGGGTTGCTTTAACCGGTATACTCTGGGATAAAATCAAGCCGCTGGCGATTATTAACGCTGAGGTGGTTAAGAAAGGGTCCCGGCTGGACGATAAGGTGGTT
>JAHJCJ010000078.1 GCA_018812825.1 Candidatus Omnitrophota bacterium | reverse complement strand
AATTACGCCTACTAACTTATCTTTATCTACCACAAGTAGATAATAAATCTCTTTTTCAATCATTAAAGTAGCAACATCTTCTATTTCTATATTAGGATTGATAGTAGTTATATCTTTTTCCATGATGCTGGATACTTCACTTGCCGTAATCTTTTTTATTTCTTCATTGTATCTGTCGGTTCCCAAAGTGAGAAACCCAAAAGAAAGACTGATAAAGGTTGGCAGATGCACTTTTTTATCCTGAAAAATCACGCCTTCTTCCTTCACAACTCCCAATAATTTTCCGGCTTTATCTACTACTGGAGCACCACTTATGTTTTTATCTATAAATAATTCTGCCAATTTATGGATCTTCATCTCAGGGCTAACCGTAATAACATTTTTTGTCATTATATCTTTTATCAACATGACCCCTCCTTACATTTTATATAAATTACTTCAATTCTAAAATAATAAAATAAAACAAACCCTCTGCAATATATTCTATCACAGAGGGTTAAAAAGTCAAACTCCCCGTGTTAGACGAGTTTAGTAACTGGTGTAAGACGGGAGAGGCGGAGAAAATATGTAACAAACTACAGATTATCTAAAATGAATGTGGATCAGAATTTACTTTTATTTACTTTGTTTATTGGCCTTGTTCTGTTGTTTTCTGTTGACTCACCTCTAGCATCGCATTTACACCAGCTTTATTCCATTGCATAAAATAGCCAAGCCCAATAAGCAAAACAACTAATATTATTCTAAGAGATACCGTTAACTCAACATTGATTAGTTTTTTTATGAGTTTATTAAGATTAGGAACAGCTAACAGGCCCGCTAAAATAAAAAATAGGCCTTCGGGAAAACCGCTGAATCTTAAAACATTGATACCCAGCAATATGAAGTAAATACTGAAAACCCACGAAATAATAGAACTAATCCCAATCTTTTTATCACCCTGTTCTACATTAGACATTTTCTCCTCCTTTTTATGTAATGATATCACAACTAAAAACTATCTGCAAGTATCTTACTTACATAGGGTTAAGTTTTAGTAGCTCCCCCTCATGGACTCGAACCATGGACCTGGAGATTAACAGTCTCTCGCTCTACCAACTGAGCTAAGGGGGAATTGTGGGTAATATTTTAACACTAGATAATCTGACTTTCAAGAGCTTTTATGCCCGTTTCAATCTCCTGAATAAGCTTTTCAATTTCTTTCATACGCCGGCCATACCCCCTAGCTGTCTCTTCATCGCGGTAGAAATGCGGATTGGATAAAGCGCGCGCCTTAGCATAGCTTTCAATCTCCAAGGTTTCTTTATTCTTAAGAAGTTTATTAATCTTATCACGAATAATAGAATTATGGGATTTGCGTTTTCTCTCTTCTTCTTTATTTTTACGCTCTTGCTCTTTGGCCTTTTCTTTAGCTTCATCAACCTGTTTAACCAACACAGCCCCGGGTTTACGTTCGCTAACCATGTCCGCCAGGCTATCTCGCTTCTCAAGATAATAATCAAATGTCCCGGGGAATTTCCTAATCCTGCCTTCCTTAACCTCAAAAACATTATTCGCTATTGAACTAACAAAATAAATATCGTGGCTGATAAAGACAATTGTGCCCTCATAGTTTCTCAGTGCCCGCACCAAAGCATCCACGGCGTCCACATCAAGATGCGTGGTCGGCTCATCTAAAAGCAGGCAATTCGGCGGATCAATCAAAAGTTTAGCCAGAATAAGCCGGCTCTTCTCTCCTCCGGAGAGCACCTTAACTTTCTTTTCGGCGTCATCACCGGTAAATAAAAATGCACCGATAATAGTCCTAATTGTTTCTTCTGCCATATAACCCGGAGCAGCTGAATAGGCCTCCTGCAAAACAGTATTCTCAACATTTAAAACATCTGTGCGCGTCTGTGAAAAATAACCAATATCCACATTGTGGCCAAGGACCCTGCTTCCTTTATCTACGCTAACAAATCCCGCCAGGATTTTTAAAAGAGTGGATTTTCCCGCGCCGTTTTCTCCGGCCAAAACCGCTTTTTCTCCCTGAGTTATTTCGAAATCTAATCCATCATAAACCTGAATATCCCCGTAAGCCTTAGAGATTCCTTCTAAATTAATCACCCGATGGCCAGACCTGCGGGTTTGGGGAAAGGAAAAAATACCGATACTCTCACGCGGGTCAGAAGGAATAACAATTTTTTCCTCTTCCATCCTTTCTAAGACCCGGCGCTTAGCGCGCACAGAGGCTGCCTTGTTCGGCTGAGCATGGAATCTAGCCACAAACCGGTCCAGCTGCTTTATCTTTTTATCCTGTTCCTTGAATTGCTTAACCAAATGTATACGTTTCTGCGCTTTTATTTCTTCATAATGCTCATAATTACCATGCACTTTTACAATTGACCCGTTTTCTAGAATAAACGTATAGTTGGTAACATCAGTAAGGAATGCTTTATCATGAGATATCATAATAAAAGTACCTTGAAAATCGGCTAAATAATCTTTAAGCCATAAAGCCGCATTTAAATCTAAATAGTTGGTCGGTTCATCAAGCAGTAACAAGTCATAATGATAAGTCAATAGCTTACCTAAAAGAGCGCGCATCTGCCAACCGCCGCTCATTTGATTTATGGGGCGGTTAAAATCTCTTTCTTTAAAACCTAATCCCGAAAGGATCTTCTTGGCTTTGTGTTCCAACTCAAAAAAACCCAAGGTTTCCAGCTCATGCAAAATCTCGCCATAACGCTTTGAACCAGCGTCATTTTTATACTCAAGCCTTTCTTTTTCTTGCTTAAGGCGCATAATCCTTTCATCACCCTCGGTTAACTCCACAAGCACAGTGTGTTCGGATTTAAAACTCGATTCCTGAGGAAGATAACCGATATGTACCCCTTTATTCACTCTCACTTCACCGCTGGACGGCTCAGTCTCCTGTAAAATTAGAAAAAACAACGTACTCTTACCTGCGCCATTTGGTCCAATAAGCCCAATCTTTTCCCCTTGATTTATATTAAGAGAAATGTTTTTAAAAAGAACTTTAGGCCCGTAATTTTTCGAAAGGTTAATAATATTGATCATAATAATTAATTTGTGAGATCCTTCGGCTTTGCCTCAGGATGACTCCATTAAGACATTAATAGTTTAATGGATTCAAATTGTACGGCGAGATTCTAAAGATTTTGAAAGGGTAGTAGCGTCCGCATATTCCAGGTTTGAACCCACCGGTATTCCCAAGCCTATTCGGCTTAAATGCACGCCTAAAGGCTTAAGTAATGTAGTAAGATATAAGGAAGTAGTTTCCCCCTCGGTATCGGCATCGGTAGCAATAATTATTTCCTTAATACTGCCCTGTTTTATCCTTTGGATAAGCCCATCAATCTTTAAATCACTGGGGCCCCTTCCTTCCAGAGGAGATATTGAGCCAAGCAACACATGATAAACCCCTTGAAAATTACCTGCCTTTTCAATCGCCGTAACATCGCTGGGTTTCTCAACTACGCAAACAATATTCTTCTGCCGGCGGAGATCCTGACAAATTTTACAGGTATCTTCTTCGCTTAAATTATTGCAAACCTGGCAAGAACGTACGCTCTCCTTTACTTTATTCAGAGACTCGGACAAAATCCTGATTTCATCTTTGGAAGCGCCTAAAACGTGCGCTACAATGCGCTCGGCGCTACGCCTGCCAACACCAGGAAGCTTGATTAAAGATTCGAGTAATTTCTCTATGGAAGCTGTATAATTAGCCATTAGCCTTCTTTAACCACCCTTCCTCCGAACATATTGAGGGCAGATTCAATAAAAGGGTTGCTGTGCGCGCTTTGCTCATGTTTTGCTTGCGCAACTAAAATAAAGTTTATTCTTAAGTCCACGTTACATAATTCAAAAACGGCCTTTTCAATCATCGCCTTATTTTCCTTTTTATCCAAAGATTCCTTATGCAAAGAATAATTCTTAGGAAAAGCTACAGTTAATATATTCCCCTGCACCTTAGTCGGCTCTCCTTCGCTTAAATAGGTGGATACCGACATTTTAATGTGCGCAAGATTATTTACGATATTATTCCAAACGCTTTTTACCTGATCTAAAGAGGCGGATTCATTCCCCTGCGGAGTTTGCGCAGAAACACCATCCTTAACCGTTTCTTCCTGATTTATCTGCTTTGCTTCTTCCAAGATGGGTTTTTTTGATTTTCCCCCAGCGGAAACACTTGATACTACCGGCTTCTCTAACCTGTTGTACGCCAGCCGGACCAGGCTTATCTCTAATGGTATGCGCTGAGAATCCAGGCGCTTAGCCATCTCCTGCGTGGTAACTAATATATTAAAAACGGTAAAAATCTCCTCCAGGGATAGCGATTGGCTCTGCTTCAGTAAATGGTCACAAACTTCTTGCGGCAAATCAACCAATTTTGCATCTGCTTTAGAAACTTTAGCTACCATTAAATTGCGGAAATGTTCAATAAGATTAATAAGCAATACCCCCGGATCTTTACCATCGTCGATAACCTCATTAAAAAGCTTTAAAGCGCCCTGGGGGTCCTTCTGGATTATTTTGTCAGTGAGTGCAAACAAAACCTCCTGCTCAACCATGCCCAAAACAGAAATAGCATCTTTTAAGGATACGCTTCCTTGAGAAAAAGATACCAATTGATCTAAAACTGATTCCGCGTCCCTTAATGAACCGTCGCTACTTTTGGCAACCGCAAAGAGCACTTCTTTATCTACCGCGACCTTTTCTTCACGGATAATTTTCTCAAGCTGGGCAATAATTTCAATTACCGTAATCCTGCGGAAATCCATGCGCTGGCAACGAGAAATAATTGTCGGCATGACTTTTTGCGGATGAGTAGTAGCGAAAATAAACTTTACAAACTCAGGCGGCTCTTCAAGAGTTTTAAGCAGGGCGTT
>JAHJCJ010000077.1 GCA_018812825.1 Candidatus Omnitrophota bacterium | reverse complement strand
TCTTGTCACAGTTGGTAAGGCAAACTAGACCATCCAGTTGGTGCGCGTTACATACTGTCTCAATCATATCCGCCACAAGTTCCCTTAAAGCCAAAGGATAACACATCCCCAAATGCCCCATAGCAATTCCATCGCAAATTCCCGGCACGCCAAATAAAAACGGCACGCCGCCACCATAACAAACTCCGCGTTCAATAAACCTTTCCAGGTCGCGCATGCCAATATGGCCGGGGATAAGATCAGTAAAAGATGTGGCTACTCCAATAAACGGGCGCTTTAAATCATTACGCGACAGGCCAGTAGCATGCAAAAGCGCGCGGTGCGGCACTCTTTCCAAACCTTTTTTTATTTGATCTGAACGCATAATCTCTCCTCACTAGGGACGGTTCTCAAAACAAAGCAGAACTGTCCCTGATTATAATTTTAGTCAGCGCCTTCTCCGTCGTGCACTACACCTGCTGCATCCTGGCGTTTACGCACAATTACCCTTTTTAAAGTAACGTATTTATCAACCAGATTCGCATTATTAACAGCATTCAACTGTTTAAAAAGAAAATCAAATTTGTTTTCGATCTCCTGGGCAATTGCATCGCGGGTGCTTTGAGGCAATAACATAATCTCTTTTTTAAAAGGACCTAACGCCTTTTTTCTAGTCTTATAGAAAAATTGCTCTTCAGTTTCCCCCGTTTTAGTTTCATTAGCAGCATTCACCTTAAGCCAATCATAAATCTTTTTCTTTAACTCCGCTGGAAAATGTTTGGAATCATAAATCATATTTTGAAACTGTGTAGCCAAATGTACCTCACAAGTCTGGCATTCTGCGAATTTATGAAAAGCCTCCTCAGGTAAGGTTGATGCGCCATGTTGCACTGCCCCGCCTAAACCAAACTCTTTGCGTGCCAGAGCCGAAAGGTTCCTTAATGTTTCAAAATCAAGTTTTACCTGAGCAATTGAACCATCAGGCAAGACTACCCCGCCATGCGATGTTCCGGTCTGAATAGAAATCTTACTTATACCAGTAAGCCCTTTACGTAATCGCTTCTTAAAACCTTCCATAAAAGCACGTAAATCTTCTGGAGTAGAATTCTGATGTCCTACCTCGCCAATCTCGCCGCCTACTGAAACAGCGATTCCTTTTGGCTCAATGCGACGGATAAATTGCGTCAACTTAGCGCACACTTCGTAATTCGCGTATTGCTGATCCTTTACCTTCGGCTTGCTCAAATCCACTAGAGTTGAAGAATCTATATCGATATTGTAAAAACCTGCTCCCACTGACTCAATAATTAAAGCCTGAAGCGTCTCAATTTCTTTGTCCGCATTCTCCTGATATTTCTTTAAATTTGCCTGAAAATGGTCGCCCTGGATAAACACCGGACCGCTATAATTTTCTTTAATTGCCGCACCTAAAATTACCGCGGAATATTCAACCGGAGGTTGAGCAGTATAACCCATCTCGGATTTGGCAATCTCAAATATAAATGCCTTGGCATTATTCCTTTTGCCCACACGAAAGATCGCCCTAGCCAAATCATAAGTTAAGCTACGTAAATTTATCGCCGGCACAGTAGAATCGCTAAATTCTTCCCGTCCACGAGCCATATAGTAATCATGGATACTGGAAGGATAAATACCTTTTTTATAAGCAATCTCCCAGATCTTTTTGGCCAATTTCTTTTTCGTTAAAATATCATCGGTTAAAACTAAATCCATTACAATTTTATCAATCTCAAGCGGCTTTCTTCCCATATACCTATCTCCTTCTTTTAAATTAATTATAACATGTATAAATAAGCCCTTAGCGTAAACGCTTGAAATTTACCTTGAAATTTTCTGCGCACGCTCAGGGTGAGTTAGAGTAATAACTTATCTCGGGCTCCGTGTCCCATAAGCTATACCCTTACTCAAGTCAGAATCTTAATTAATCTATAGAAATTATCAAACTTTAATTCTTTCTTCTGTATAGCAAACTCAAAATCAATCTCTACAATTTTTCCGCCTGCAAAACCTATGGCAATGTCAGTTTTGCCTGCCATTAAACAATCAACTGCGCTCTTGCCAAAATTCAAGGCAAGGTCCCGGCTAACAGCAGTCGGACGACCCCCTCTTTGTACATGCCCCAAGACTACCGCTCGAGTTTCAAGGCTAGTAATCTCAGTAATCTTTTTAGCTATATCCTCTGCCTTACCCGCTCCTTCAGATACCACAATAATCCAACTCATTTTTCCAACTAGATTACCATGGACAATACCATGGCAAATTAGATCGAGATCCAACGCCCTCTCCGGGATAATTACGTCTTCACACCCTCCGGCAAGGGCAACAGTCAAAGCGATAAAACCAGATTCCCTGCCCATTACCTCAACTACAAAAATCCTCTCCATGCTGGTTGCGGTATCTCGGATCTTATCAATAGCGTCAAGAGCAGTATTAATTGCCGTATCCGTACCAATAGTATAATCAATGCCGTTGACGTCATTATCAATGGAAGCGGCTACACCAACACAGGGTACATTGTATTTTTTATAAAAAGCGTGAGCTGCGGCAAAAGAACCATTGCCGCCAATAACCACTAAACCATCAATATTATATTTCTTAATGACCCCGTACGCACGGCCCTGCCCCTCTTCGGTTCTAAACTCCGCACAGCGAGCAGTCTTTAAAATAGTCCCACCTTGGTTAATAATCCCCGAGACAGAACGATGGTCTAAACTTTTTAACTCCTCGTTAATTAACCCCCACCAGCCGCGGAAAACACCCATTACCTCTAGTTTCTGATTAATCCCATAGCGCACAACAGAACGGATTGCCGGATTCATTCCCGGGGCATCCCCTCCGGTAGTTAAGACTGCAATCTTCTTAATCGCCATAATTAAAGTCCTTCCACTTCCAGATTACGTGGATGCTCTACGGAATAAAAAATAAAAATCTCCTGTTTTGCTTTAGGCTCTAACTCCAATTCCCAGCGCCACACACCTTTTTTATCTTTCCATTCTTTTTCCTTAGGCGTAAGGCTAATCTGACCTAAGTTAACTTTTATTTTCTCATCTTGAGAAACCGGGATATTCTCAAAAATATTGACCTTGATCTTCTTATTCTTATAGTTTTCTACGCTTAACTTATATTTAAAACTAGTCTTACGATTAGGAGAAGGGATCCCTGCAAGTAAAATATCGTCAACCTTCTTCTCAACTAATTCCCTCTTTACCTTTACATTTTCATCCACCCCAAGATAAAGATCAAACTCCTCACCCGGACCGATATTATCAATACTTGAAGAACCAACAAACCCTCCGTCTAGAAATATATTTACTCTTCCACCGAGCAACTGCAGGTCATTAGCATTAGTAACCTTGCTTCGAAGATAAGCATAATTTGAAAGCCGCGGATAGCAAGAATACTCAAACTCACTCTTTAGTAATTGCACAGAGATGGGTAATTTATACTCTGAGCCATCAGATTTTATCTGACTGCGCCTCTTGATCTGATAAACTACAGATACGCCTTTTTCCTGAGTCTGGGCATACTGATACTCTGCTTCTTGGGTTACGGGAACAGCAAATTTATCCAGTACTAGTGCCCCAATCCCATTCTGCGCATCAGCTACATCTGCCCTAGACATCATCTTTCGGCTACTCTGTGGAAACGCCTTTTCCTTAGCTTCATACTTACGCGGCTGGAAAGGCCGAATAAACCAACTCTCTACTTCCGGCATCCTGGCAGAAATATTTACTTTCGCTGTGGACAAAGATACCTGCACATCTTCCCAATTGTCTCCGGTGTTCTGTCTAGCCACTGCCTGTTGCACCAGCTCAACCTCAGATTTATCAAAATTTACCCGGGCATCATACAAAGGATACCAGCTAGCGCCTCTTACCATATAAGATAAGGCTAAGTTTAAATCTCCAGGCTTTAATACCTCAAGCTCAACGACAATGGATTTCTTCTGTTTTTTAGCTACGCCAAATAATCCGGATAACTCTCTATTCAATGCTTCCTCTTTTTTATTTAAATCCCTGGTTTTAAAATCTATCTCTACGCCTTGAGAAAAATTATCCGTAAGCTTCAAATTCAAAAACTTTAAAGTATCCTCTAAGTCCTTGGTCGCTGGCATCTTAGTAACCAAGTCCTTAGGCAGCTGCTCATGTGAAAATAATCTTATAGAATCTAAGAAGCTCTTTTCTTCAGCTAAAACACTCTTAATATTTGCCAGTTTTGTCTTTTCGTCTCTAATATCCTGAATTGCGCCCTGTAATTGTTTAACCTTGGCTTGCGCAGCATCCTCTAGAAACTGGGTTACGACTTTAGCTCCTAAAATCTTGACTTGAGCGCTTCCAGAACCGGATACTCGCAGTGAATTGTCATCTAAATCAGGAATAATATCCGCAAAAACTACTGCCGTTAGTTCTTTAGAATCTAACTTAAGCTCACTTACCCTATCCACCAAGGCATCCCCGGAGAAAATAGTAACTTGATTTATGCGTGATTGCGCTTGAAGCTCCTGAGCATTCACTAACTTATAAGAAGAGATTATCGACACAAATAAAAAAAGTACCAATACGCTCTTTTTCATATGCCCTCCGCTTAACGAATTAATCAAGTACCCATTTCCCAGCTAGCTAAATATTTCTTCTGCTCCGGGGTAAGCACGTCTATCTTAATCCCCATAGATTTAAGTTTAAGCCTGGCGATATTCTTATCAATATCCTCCGGAACCGTATAAACCTGTTTCTTTAATCTGCGGTAATTCTTAGCCATATATTCCGCAGAAAAAGCCTGGTTAGCAAAAGACATATCCATAACGCTTGCCGGGTGACCTTCAGCTGCCGCCAGATTAATCAGGCGGCCTTCTCCTAAAATATAAATCTTGTGATTATTTCTTAAAGTATACTCATCAACAAAATCCCGGGTTGCCCTTTTAGACTTAGCTATACCTGCCAAACCCGGAATATCAATTTCAACATTAAAATGCCCCGAGTTAGCGATAATTGCACCATCTTTCATCAAGCTAAAATGTTCTTTACGGATTACATTAATATCCCCGGTAACCGTAACAAAAATATCGCCTGTTTTAGCTGCCTCTTTAATCGGCATCACCCTAAACCCATCCATAGTCGCCTCAAGCGCCCGCAGAGGGTCAACTTCAATAACGATTACTTTGGCACCCATGCCTTTTGCGCGCATGGCCGTACCTTTTCCACACCAACCATAACCGCAAACGACGAAATTAGACCCGGCAATTAATTTATTTGTTGAGCGAATGACCCCATCAAGGGTTGACTGACCTGTACCATAACGATTATCAAAAAGATGTTTAGTTAAGGCGTCATTAACCGCAATAATGGGATAACGCAATTTTCCTTCTAAGGCTAAAGCACGCAGCCGGATCACTCCGGTAGTGGTCTCTTCTGTCCCACCGATAATATTAGCATGCTCTTTAACAGGGCGCTGATGAATAATGCTTACCAGGTCTGCGCCGTCATCCATAGTAATATCCGGCTTAACCGCTAAGGCGGATTTAATATGGCTATAATAGGTTTTAGTGTCTTCGCCTTTAATAGCAAAAACAGCAACCCTTAAATCTCTTACCAGTGCCGCAGCAACATCATCTTGTGTGGAAAGCGGATTCGATGCGCAAACATACACATCTGCTCCACCTGCTTTTAAAACATCTGTTAACACAGCAGTTTCAGTAGTAACATGCAGGCAGCAGGCAACCTTTAAACCTTTTAAAGGCTTCTCTTTGGAAAATTTCTGCTTAATCAAACTAAGTACAGGCATATTTTTGCTCGCCCATTCAATTCTTAAAGCACCTTTTTTAGCTAATTTTACATCTCTAATATCATACTTCATTCCAATATCCTCTCTTGCCCACGCGGGCACACCAGCGCAATCGCCACAGAAGGCGGCGCACCCGCCAATCCTTTATGGCGGGGATCTGACTAAGCGCGGGGTTAAGTATCTTGTTATAAACGGCTGGCTTGCTTCTTTAACCCTGCCGCTTTATCCGTCTTCTCCCAAGTAAACTCCGGCTCTGGCCTGCCAAAATGCCCGTAACTGGCAGTTTTTCTATATATAGGCCGGCGTAAATTCAATGACTCAATAATCCCCTTAGGATTCAGTTGAAAATTCTGCCGCACCAGTTTTACCAAAGCATCTTCTGAAACAACTGAAGTCCCTTCGGTTTTTACCATAACCGATAAGGGGTCTGCCCGGCCAATAACATATGCCAGTTGGATAAGGCATTTCTCCGCTAAGCCAGCCGCCACAATATTCTTTGCAATATAACGGCACATATACGCTGCGGAGCGGTCAACCTTAGTAGGGTCTTTACCGGAGAATGCGCCGCCGCCATGAGCAACCGCTCCACCGTAAGTATCCACAATGATCTTTCTGCCGGTCATCCCGGTATCAGACTGCGGACCGCCAATTACGAATTTTCCTGTCTGATTAACAAAATATTTAGTATTTTTGTCCACCAAACCTTTAAGAATCGGGTCAGCTACTGCACGGATAATTTCATGGCGCGCTTTTTCAGTAATACGTTTTCAGCTTTTGTCCAAGATATCATCGGTATGTTGAGAAGCCAACACCACTGAATCTACACGCACCGGCTTATCATTATCGTATTCAACCGTAACCTGGGTCTTGCCATCCGGGCCAAGATATTTTAAAATATTCTTCTTGCGTACATCAGTCAAGCGCATAGAAAGCTTCTGCGCCAACATCAAGGCTAGCGGCATCAACTCTTTGGTCTCATTACAAGCATACCCAAACATAATCCCCTGGTCTCCTGCTCCACCGGTATCCACACCTTGCGATATATCCGGAGACTGGGAATGGATTGCATTAAGTATAGCACAGGTATGAAAATCAAACCCATATTTAGGATGATTATAACCTATGCCTTCAATAATATCCCTGCAGATATCATGTACATGTATAAATCCGCGAGTAGTTATTTCTCCACCTACAATCAAAAGCCCCATGGTCACATAAGTTTCACAAGCTACACGCGCGTAAATATCATTCTTTAAACAAGCATCTAATACCCCGTCTGAAATCTGATCGCATAACTTATCCGGGTGGCCTTCAGTTACCGATTCCGAAGAAAAATAATGTTTCTGTACCGACATGACTCCTCCTTTACCCACAAGGGTACACCGGCCAATTGCGTTACCTAGCGCACACCTACGCAATACATATTGGCGTCGGGTGCCTGTCAATGCCGGGTGTAGCCCACAAGGGCATACCCGCGCAATTCCTTATAAGCGCGGGGTGTTAATAATTAGGCAAATTTCTCTTTTGCCGCGTTTAAATACTTATGATCACCAATATCAAACCAAGAACCATTGAATATATACCCATGAACATCCGTCTTATCTTTAAGCCAGGCAATGTATCCTCCGGCTGCATCTATCCTTTTACCTTGGATATATTCTTTAATCAACCCTAGGTAATCTTTAGGAATAAAGTATAAACACATGGCTACCAGAGAGCTCTGTGGATACTTAGGTTTTTCTTCGAAACTGATTATTTTCTTATGCTTGTCCAATTTAACCACCCCGTAACTGCTGGCGTCTTTTCTCTGCTTTAGTCTATACAACCCTATATTTACAGCGGGAACATTTTTTTTAAAAGAACCCAAGAAACCCTGCAAAGAGCCACTAAACAGATTATCCCCTCCGATTACTAAAAGGTCATCCTTGATCTTTTTCTTAATTATCACAAAATTTATATCGCCAATAGAACCCAGCCTATCCTGATTATTTTTAGTCTGGTCGTCTACCAAGACAATTTTCTTGGAAGATTTAATTATCTCAGCCCACCTGCGAAAAAACCCGATGAATTTACTATTAGTAACAACATAAATTTCATCGATAGCAGCAACTGCCCCTAATTTATCAACTATATAATTTATAATCGGCCTGCCCTTAATTTCCAGCAACGGTTTTGGATACCCCCTAGTCAATGGATAAAGTCGGGTAGCATAGCCGGCGGCTAAAATCAATGCCTTCATACTATTTTAAAATCTCCACTAACTTATTTTGAGCAAACTCTCCTACCTGAGTACCGGTTGAAAGCTTCATCGCCTCATTGGCAATGGCTTGCACCGTTTTAAACCCTATTGCGCTAATTATGAACTTTAACTCCGGGATTACCTGTGGCGGCACGCTAAACTCATCCAAACCCAAACCTAAAAGGATAAGCGCCAGCGACGGTTCTCCAGCCATCTCCCCGCACATCGCCACTTTAATCTTAGCTTCATGCGCTGCATCAATAACCTGTTTTATCAACCTCAAGACTGCCGGATGCGCAGGTTCATACAGATAAGCTACTTTTTCATTGCCACGGTCAACCGCCAAACAATATTGAATCAAATCATTTGTGCCAATACTAAAAAAATCCGCTTCCTTAGCTAGTATATCCGCAGTCATTGCCGCCGAAGGAACCTCAATCATTACGCCAACCAGAATCTTGTCATTAAACTCAAGGCCATTTTGCTTTAGCTCATCTTTTGCTTCCTGGAGCAGCTCATTAGCTTGACGCAATTCCTCTATACCAGATATCATCGGATACATAAGTTTCAGGTTACCATGCACTGAAGCCCTTAAGATAGCCCGTAGTTGTAATTTAAATATATCCGGCCGCGCCAGGCAAAACCTAATCGCCCTCCAACCCAAAAACGGCTGCATTTCATGGGGGATCTGGAATTGGGACAAAAATTTATCTCCGCCTAAATCCAGCGTACGGATAACTACTGAGTGCGGGCTCATTTGCTCAGCAACATATTTATAAGCCTGATAATGCTCTTCTTCGCTGGGAGAATCTTTGCGGTTCATATAAAAGAACTCTGTACGATAAAGCCCGATCCCTTCGCTACCGTGCAGCTTAACCGATGAAACCTCATCGGGAAACTCAATGTTAGCATTAATCAAAATCGCCCGGCCATCAGTGGTAACTGCAGGAAGGGCCTTAACTGATAAAAATCTCTCAGCTATGCCTTTTAATTTTACCAGTTCTTGTTGGTAATTTTTAAGCGTCTCTTCATCTGGGTTAATAATTACCATACCAGTGTTGCCATCCACGATAAGGATATCCCCAGAGCTAACCTTAGCAGTGACCCCTTCCAAACCCACTACTGCGGGTATCTCCAGGGACTTGGCCATGATCGCGGTATGCGAAGTCTTACCTCCCATATCGGTGACAAAACCGGCAACATTCTTGGTATGCATTGCCGCGGTATCCGAAGGAGAAAGATCATGCGAGACAATAATCGCTTTCTCCTTAAGATCATCCAAACCTCTTTTTTCTTTACCTAAAAGGTTTCTTAATATCCTTTTACCAACATCATTAATATCGGCGATACGCTCCTTAAGGTATTCATCTTCAATTTTCAAAAATACGCTGATATATTTTTTTAGAACTTCCGAAAATATATAGACAACATTTAACTGCTCTTTCTTAAGCCGGGAGATGACCTCTTCAATAAGCATGCGGTCTTCCAATACCAAAAGGTGCGCATCAAAAATCTGCGCCTCTTCTTGGCCCATACCAGAACTTATCCTTTTTTGCAGCTCAATAATCTCACGACGAGTCTTAATCAGAGCTTCCTCAAAAAGCTGAATCTGTACAGGAATCTCTTCCCAGGTGATCGCTTCAGGCAATACAACAAACTCCTCCTTGCCGAGCTTATAAGCTGCGCCAATACTTATTCCGCCTGCTGCGCCAATACCTTTTAACTGAATCATAAAGTTTCCTCGCTGTTAATAATCTTTTCCAGTTCTGCCAAGGCCTGCTCTGCGTCAGAACCATCCGCTTCAACAATAACCATACTGCCCTTTTCCGCGCCAAGCATAAGAATACCCATAATGGATTTACCATTGACCTCTTCACCATCGTGACGCACAGTTATACGCGCATCAAATTTATTAGCTACCTGCACGAATAAAGCAGCAGGCCGTGCATGTAACCCCTGTCCATTTCTTACGATTAATTCTTTTTTGATTAAAGGCATCTTTAATGAGCACATAACTTACAAACACATTGGTGTGAGTAAGTTATTGTGCGAATTAATCCTTGCAGCTATGAGCAGTACTTCAATGCCATGTACCGAAATACTGCGAAGTGTTTAGCTGCGAGGATCATATCTCTTCGATAAAACTCAAAATAATCTTTGCTAACTTCTCTGCGTCATGCCGAATCACGCCATCCTGGATCATGCTAAAATCTTCTTCTACCACTCGATAACCCAAATTTTCAATATTTTTGCGGTCATTAACCACGAGAAGCGAATTCTCTACGGAATAACGCTTTAAAACCTCGTCAGGAACTTCACCGTTATTCACAATGCAATAATCCAGGATACGCAGAGAACTATGGCTGACCAAGGCCTTAATATGATCACAAACACTATAACCGTCTGTTTCCCCCGGTTGAGTCATTACATTGCAAACATAAACTTTAATTGCTTCAGACTCCGCAATCTCCCGGGTGATCTCATTAATTAAAAGATTAGGGATAATACTCGTATATAAAGAACCTGGGCCCAAAACAATAATCTGCGCCTCCTTAATTGCCTTTATCGCATCCGGAGTAGCCAATGGATGTTCCGGGCTAAGATTGACACTGTTAATCGCCTTCCTTGCTTTAGGGATCTGCCCTTCCCCTGCGACTACAGAACCATCCTTATAATGTGCCACGAGCGTTACATCGCCCAATGTAGAAGGGATGACCTGCCCCCTCAAGGCCAAAACCTTACTAGTTTCCTTAATTGCCTTTTCAAAATCACCGGTTAAACGGGTCATCACCGTAAGAAATAGGTTCCCAAAGGAATGCCCGGAAAATTCGGAATTATTATCAAAGCGGAACTGAAAAAGATCACGCATTAATGCCGGCGCATCAGCTAAAGCTACCAAACAGTTACGTATATCTCCGGGAGGCAAAACATCAAACTGCTGCCGGAGCCGACCGCTTGAGCCTCCATCATCAGCCACCGTAACTATGGCAGAAATATTTGAAGAGTAACTTTTTAACCCACTCAAAAGAACGGATAAACCTGTTCCTCCGCCTACAGTAACTATACGCGGGCCGCGGCTTAAATGTTTCTTTTGATACAAAAGATCAACCAATTCCGTACCCCTAGACGATGGAACAAACACGGCAATAAAAGAACGCATCATCCGTTTTATGCCCAGGATTAAAATTATGATTCCTGAAATTACAACCAAGGCGTCCAAAAGCTGGATCAACCAAAATTGCTCCGATCGCAGATTAGCCGTTCCTATAATTAAAAGCACAACCCCAAAGGCGCTCAAGCCCATCCAACGCTTAATGCCTATACCCGGATAAAACCATTTTAAGATGACGCTTGAGACTTTTTTCATTTTCGAAATTATCTGTTAATTTATGATTAACTACAGGATTAACCCCAACTCGTTTAACTCACAAGAAGCTTATTAAATAAAAACAAATGAACTAGATTTTTTTCTCGTCTTCCTGAGTAATAATCCTAATTACAGATTTTTCGTCCATACAGGTACGTAGGGTATCCCGAAAATATTTGTCTTTTAAGAGGCGCGATATCCGGGCTAATGCCTTAAGGTGCGGTCCGGCGGAATCCTGCGGGGCAACAAGCAGAAAAAAAATGTAAGCTAATTCTCCGTCCAGCGAATCGAAGTCCACTCCTTTTTTAGAAAGCCCAAAGGCTGCCACTAATTTTTCCACGCAGTCGCATTTTGCGTGCGGTATGGCTATGCCTTGGCCGATTGCAGTTGAACCCAAAGCCTCTCTTACCATAAGGGATTCAATAAGCTTATTGCGGTTACGCTTTTCCACATCACCAGCCTCAATCAAAAGATCTACCATCTCCTTAATTACATCTTCCTTCCGTGTAGATTTTATATCGGTGAGAATCGCCTTCTTAGAAAGAAAATCCATTATCTGCATCTGCTTCTCCTTTCAAATAATAAATACAAAAGTAAACAAAAGCGGGAGACGGGATTTGAACCCGCGACATCAACCTTGGCAAGGTTGCGCTCTAGCCAACTGAGCTACTCCCGCGATACCTATCGCGCACCGATGCAACTTTCGCCATTTGGCGAACACCGCGCAATTCATTATAAGCGCGGGGTGCATTTTTAACGCCGGGTGCTACATCCCTAATTTTTATTAACTTAAATTAATTTTGGGCGGAAGAGGATTTGAACCTCCAAGGGTTACCCCAATAGCTCCTAAGGCTATCGCGTATGCCAATTCCGCCATCCGCCCGGATATTTTCCTCTTCTCGCTACCCTAACAAAATTTGAGAATTTGTGGTTTATGAGCTTGTATTGGGAATTTTTCAGCAAGAGTGAATCGTAAACCGTAGCACACGGCGAAAAATTCTATACGCAAGAAATCACAAATTGTCAAATTTACTGAGCCTCCCGCGACCAACCTCCCTTCAATCCACCATTAGGAGGTTGTACCCCCGCTATCTAATTATAGGGTATCTTCTTCGCGGTTGTCAATTTTTATGAGCCTCCCGCGACTCTCCCGATTCAGCTACCGCAAATAACAATCGGGATTCAAGAACTAACCCCTCGTCGCGGACATACATTTATGAGCCTCCCGCGACTCGAACGCGGCACAACCACATTAAAAGTGTGGTGCTCTACCTGATGAGCTAGAGGCCCTTAAATCTAGGTTTCCTTTACCGACCTTCTAGCGAATCCTCCAACGGAGGAGAGCTAGAGGCCCTAATTTAAAACTCCAATACTTCTTTCTCTTTATTTCTCAAAAGCTCATCAATCTTGGCGATATACTTATCAACCACTTTCTGCAATGCTTCAATACCGCGAAACTTATCATCTTCAGAGATAGTCTTATCCTTTTCCAGCTTCTCTACAGCTTCTTTAGCGTCCCTTCTAATCGTACGCATAGACACCCGGCCATCTTCAGCCATCTTATGGATTAGTTTAGCTAACTCCTGCCGTCTCTCCTTAGACAATTGCGGAACGGCAAGCCTAATTATTTTACCGTCGTTAGAAGGAGTAATGCCGAGATTAGACTTCATAATCGCCTTTTCTATTTCAACAATCGCCGTAGGGTCCCATGGCTGAATAACAATCAAATGCGCATCAGGGGCAGATATAGCTGCTAATTGCTTGAGCATAGTCAAAGTTTCATAGTAGTTAATATGCAGGCCTTCAACCAAGCTAGGAGATGCCCTGCCAGTCCTTACTTCATGGAACTCACGGTTCATTGACTCAAAAGCCTTTTTCATCTTCTCTTCTGTATTATGCAATATTTCCTTAACAGCCATATTCCCCGCCTTTCGTTTACCTTACAACCGTACCAATCTTTTCACCCAAAATTACGCGCTTGATATTCCCCTGGCGATTAAGATTAAAGACAACGATGGGTAATTTATTATCCATGCATAAACTGATTGCTGTTGCGTCCATTACCTTCAAGCCTTTCTTAAGCACGTCTATATACTTTAACTGGGTAAACCTTTTGACGCCTTTTACTTTTATGGGATCAGCGGCATAAACCCCATCAACTTTGGTGGCCTTTAAAATAGCATCTGCGTTAATCTCCATAGCGCGCAAGGCTGCAGCTGTATCAGTAGTAAAAAATGGGTTACCGGTCCCGGCTACAAAAATAACTACCCTGCCCTTTTCCAGATGCCGTATAGCCCTTCTTTTAATATAAGGCTCGGCTATCCTTTGCATCTCAATAGCCGTCATCACCCTAGTAGGTACGCCTGATTTTTCCAACGCATCCTGCAAAGAAAGCCCGTTGATTACAGTGGCCAGCATCCCCATGTAATCTGCAACGCTACGATCCAGATCCAGGCCGCGTGAAGCGGTATTTTCCTGGCCGCGCAGGATATTGCCTGCGCCTAAAACAACAGCTACATCTACGCCCAAATCTCTAATTTCTTTAATCTGACGCGATATGGTTTTAAGCACCTCCGGGTCTATGCCATGCGTATTTTTACCCTGAAGCGCCTCTCCACTAAGTTTAAGGACAATTCTTTTATAAACCGGTTTGAGCATTTATTCGCCAATCTTATAGCGGATAAACCTGCGGATAATAATATTTTCGCCAATTTTTGCCACAATACTACCTAAATAATCCCTGATCGTTAAACTTGCATCCTTAACAAAGACCTGCTCCAGCAAACAATTATTTTTGTAATAATCTTCCTTGTTTTTCTCATGTTGCAAGACTTCCTCCGGGACCTCTTCTTTCTTTATATATGCCGGGCTGGTCGCGGCAATCTGCATAGCCAGGTCTTTGGTAAATTTAGCAAACTCTTCATTCTTGGCCACAAAATCCGATTCGCAGTTTACCTCTAGCAAAACACCGATTTTATTGCCATGATGTATATAATAATCAACCCTACCTTCCCTCGCAACACGATTTTGTTTCTTAGCGGCAATTTCCAAGCCTTGTTTACGTAACAATATTACTGCCTGTTTTATATCTCCTTTGGCATCTTCCAAGGCCTTCCTGCAATGCGCGATGCTTGAGCAGGTCATATCCCTTAATTCTTTAATCGCATCCAACGAATTTTTCATTTTAAACTACCCCTTCTTTCTCGATTTCACTTTTACTTCCCCTGCCGGCTTAATGTGCGCCCTTTTTGCTGCCCCAGCATCATCAACAAGCGGCTGACTTTCTTCAACAATCTCCTCGATCTCTTTAATCTTGATTTCCTCTTCCGGAAGGACCTCTGGCGAAATATCCTGTTTTAACTCTTCCACCTTAACCCCTTCCTGAGAAAGATAGGACAAAAACTTTTTTCTTCCTTCAATAATCGTATCCGCGATAACCGAAGCTACCGTGCGAATAGACTTAGTAGCATCATCATTACCCGGAATAGGATAATCCACCAGGTCGGGATTGGAATTAGTATCAATCAACCCGATTATCGGAATCCCCAGCCTGCGCGCCTCCAGCACAGCAGTCTCCTCCTTCTTGGTGTCTACAACAAACGCCGCCTTGGGCATACGCTCCATAGCGACTATACCTGAGAAATTTTTATTCAGTTTAGCCAACTCTTTTTCTAGGTGGGCAACCTCTTTTTTAGTCAATTTCTCAAATGTCCCATCAGTACGCATCTTTTCGATATCCTTTAGGCGATTAATGCTCTTTTTGATAGTAGAAAAATTAGTAAGCATCCCACCCGGCCAACGGTCAGTAACATAATACATCCCGCAGCGTAACGCCTCCTGCTTTATTACATCCTGAGCCTGTTTTTTGGTTCCCACAAAAAGGACAAATTCACCTTTTGAAGTTATATCCATTAAGAAATCCCGGGCAATATTAATACACTCCTCGGTCTTTTCCAGGTCAATAATGTAAATACCGCTTCTTGCACCAAAAATAAATTTCTTCATTTTGGGATTCCAGCGCTTAGTCTGATGCCCAAAATGTACACCTGCTTCTAAAAGCTGCTTAATTAATTCAGATGGCACGTTTTTATTCCCCCTTCTTTTGGTTTTGGTTATCGCTAATCAAACCGCGGCTCTCTAGCCTATTTGGTTAATATGCTTTTTGCCTTCCTGTTCCAAATAAGCTGGAAAATTAAGACAAAAAGTTAATTTCGTAATTATAGCAAATTTTTACCTATTTGCAACTATTTTAATGAGCAGCTGGTTTATAGAGCGTCAGCGACATAAGTCATCTGATCATTGTATCTCTTGGGCGTCATAAAGCCGCTTATATAAACCACTCTTTTCTAACAGCTGGTTATGTGTACCTTGCTCAACGATTATACCTTTATCTAAGACTACAATCCTGTGGGCATTCCTTACTGTAGAAAGCCGGTGAGCAATCACAAAAACCGTCCTGCCGGTAACAAGGCTATCCAAGGCCTCCTGGACAATACGCTCCGAGGTAGAATCCAACTGTGAAGTAGCCTCATCCAGGATTAATATCGGAGCATTCTTTAAAAGGGCCCGGGCAATAGCAATACGCTGACGCTCTCCTCCAGAAATTTTTACTCCCCTATCGCCAATTATTGTATCATAACCTTGCAGGCATTTGGATATAAAATCATGCGCATACGCCCGCCTGGCCGCCTCCTCTATCTCTTTGTCGGAAGCACCGGGCTTACCATAAGCTATATTAGCCCTGATTGTATCATTAAAAAGTATGGTCTCTTGGTTAACTATACCCACCTGGTTACGTAATGATTTCAAACTAAACTCCCGCACATCAACGCCGTCAATAAATACGCTTCCCTTTTGAGGATCATAAAAGCGCGGGATTAAATCCACTAATGTGCTTTTACCGGTGCCGCTGGGCCCGACAACCGCCAGCATCTGGCCGAAACCAACCTCTAAATTAATCCCTTTCAAGACTTGCATATCAGCATAGCTGAACCAGATATCGTTAAACTTGATATTTTGTTTAAAACCGGTTAAACTTTTGGGGACAAGGGGCTCTTTTACACTCGGCTCTGTCTCTAATACCTCATGTATACGCTCGCTGGCTGCCATAGCCTGCTGGTTCAGGGCATTTACCTGGCTTAATTTCTTAAATGGCCGGATCAAAGATAATAGTGAACCCAGGAATAAACCAAAAACACCAAAAGATAATTTACCGGCAATAACTTCGCGGCCACCCCAGAAGAATACCAGCACTCCGGCAATACATCCTAAGAATTCCGTAGAAGGATTAAGCAGGAGCGTACGCTTGATTGACTTCATGGAAAGTTTATAATAATCCGTATTTACCCTGTTGAATTTGCTGATCTCATATTCTTCCATATTGAAGGCCTTGACAATGCGTGCGCCCATGATTGTCTCATAAAGCAAGGAGTTGGTATCGGCGATCTTCTCCTGAGAACGCTTGGAAAGTTTTCTTAAGGCCTTACCAACCTTTATAATCGGCAAACTGATTAAAGGCAGGAAGACAAGCGAAACCAGGGCCATTTTAAAATAAATAAAGAAAATAACTACAGCAAAAATAACCACCTGCAGGCTCTGGTAAATCAGGTCAGTTGAACCATACGATACAGCATTCTCCACAAGCTTTACGTCATTAGTAATCCGCGACATGAGCTCTCCACCGCGCTTATGGGTAAAATAGTTAAGCGATAAAGACTGAATCTTGGCATAAAGCTTGGCCTTGATATCCCTGACCACACGCTGGCCGATATCCGACATAAAATAACTTTGGAAGAATCCAAAAACCCCTTTTAAGAAAAAAAGCACCAGAACGCTGATAACCATATAGCTTAGCAGTACTTCTGGAGGAGTATTATTTATTTTATCCACAAAACCTGCCAGAAAATCCGGTAATTTGGCAGGGATAATTATCTTTTTGTTGGTCAAAACCTTATCTGCTAAAGGCACAATCATAGCCAGAGACATGCCATCAAATACCGCAGAAAACCCCATACAAACTATAGCTATAGCAAATAAGCCGTAATAAGGACGCACGAATTTCAGTAATTTAAAATAGTCCCTCATTTTTGCCTTTCTTAAAGAAGTATATTTTAACACATCCAACTAGGCATGGCAAACCTTTTTATTGCCTAGTTATAAGCTTTCCGCTTCTTGCTTCCACGCGGAGGTTTTCCTCGCGGGGAAAAAGCGAGTAATGCTATGAGAGGCAAGGCTCGACAGGACCAGCGTAAAAATTTTAATTGCAACAAGATACACACTTTGCTATTATTATGGAATGAACAAACTCAGGATAGGCGTAATTGGCGTAGGACATCTGGGTAGCATCCACGCCAAAATATACAAAGAAATCCCGGATTGCGAGCTTATCGGCGTATGCGACTCTAACCAAGAGCGCTTAAATCAGGTTTGCGCCAGTCTAAAAGTAACAGGATATACTGACTATACGGAACTTTTCTCTAAAGTGGATGCAGTAAGTATAGCCGTACCCACCATATTACACCATAAAGTGGCCGCGGAATTTCTTAAAGCAGGCGTACATACCCTGGTTGAGAAACCTTTTACCTTAACTCTAAAAGAAGCTGACGATCTTATAAAGATTAGCCGTAAGCATAAACTTATTCTCCAAATCGGCCATATTGAAAGGTTTAATTCTGCTTTCGCAGCTACCTTAAAAATCATAAAAATACCGAAATTTATCGAATGCCATCGTCTCTCAGGCTTTCCCAACCGATCGCTTGACGTTGGCGCTGTGCTGGATATTATGATCCATGATATTGATATTGTGCTCGGACTGGTAAATTCACCGCTAAAAAGAATAGACTCCGTAGGAGTAAATGTATTAACTAAATTTGAAGATATTGCCAATGCCCGGCTGACCTTTAAGAACGGCTGCGTTGCTAACCTTACCGCTTCACGCGTATCTGATGAGCCCATGCGCAAGATCCGTATTTTTCAGGAAGACACCTATATATCTCTGGATTATAAAAATGCCGAGGCCTCGGTTTATCGCAAAATCGGATTACAGATAACCAAAGAAAACCTCCCTATAGAAAAAGAGCAGCCTCTGCAAAAAGAATTGGAATCATTTATCGCTTGCGTAACTCATAAAACCACTCCCCTTGTCTCAGGGCAAGTTGCCCGGGAGGCCCTGGCTGTTGCATTAGAAATCCAAAAACAAATATGGCGCAAATAAAAAAAATATTTATTGTTTGTGGCGAACCGTCCGGAGATCTACTGGCAGGAGATCTTGCCCAAACAATAACAAAGATTCAACCAGAAATTAAATTCGCAGGGGTCGGAGGAGTATATTTAGACGCAGCCGGTGCAGAAATCTTCTGCAATATTAAAGAACTATCTGTAATGGGGTTCTTTGATGTTTTAAAGAAGCTGCCGAAATTCATTAAACTAAAGCAATTAATTATTGAAAAAATCAAATCGGATAAGCCCGATGCTATAATCTTCGTTGATTTCTCCGGTTTTAACCTGCGCCTGGCCAGGGCGATCAACAAACGCATACCAACCATTTACTACGTAAGCCCGCAAGTTTGGGCCTCAAGAGAAAGCAGGGTAAACTGCATAAGAAATTATATCTCTAAAATAATCGTGCTTTTTAAGTTCGAAGAGGAGTTTTATAAACAACATAGGATCAAAGCCCACTATGTGGGCCATCCTTTAATAAACCTTGTGCGGCCAAGCTTAGGACAACAGGAACTACTTGATAATCTCCAAATTAGCTCATCTCAAAAAGTTATTACTCTTCTTCCCGGTTCACGTAAACAAGAAATCAAGATGGTTCTGCCCTTAATGCTTAAAGCTTCCCAGCTTATCAATAAAGAAATCCCCGATACCCAATTTATCATCGCTAAACCCCCTAGCCTCGATGCGCGGATATACCAAAAAGAGTGCAAAAAATATGCTCTGAATTTAAAGATCGTAAATGGTAAAACCTACGATTGCCTGAATATCGCCGACTTCTGCCTTGTATGCTCTGGCACAGCAACGCTAGAAACAGCAATCATGCAGAAACCTTTTGTGATTGTCTATAAGACGAATCTGTTTAATTACCTGCTTTACCGGCCACAGGTAAAGATTCCTTACATTGGCATGGTCAACATTGTAGCAGGTAGAAAAATTGTCCCGGAGTTTATCCAATTTAATGCCCGGCCTGAAATGATTGCCCGCACAGCCGTAAGGCTTCTGCAAAAACCTGAGCAAATCAAACAGATGCTCGAAGATTTAGCTTACGTAAAAACCAGCCTTGGAACTCCAGGTGCGACTGAACGGACCGCTAAGCTAATCATTGATTTCATTTATCCCTAGCCATTTGAATGCGTTCGTCGATCGGCGGGTGATCAAAAAAGAAAAACTTGATCAGTGGATGAGGATTTCTATCGGCAAGATTTTGCGCAGCAAGTTTATCCATCAGAGAAATAAATGCCTCTTTATTTAGAGTTGTTTTAAGCGCCAGGCTATCTGCTTCTTTTTCAAACCTTCGGCTCACATACGCCTCTAGTGGTTGCAGAATAATTCCAGAGAACATAAAATAAAGAAAAACCAACGGCAGGCTGGCCAATTGCATAAGGGAACTTAGTTTAAATGCCCCCAAAAGATAACCGTTGGTCCTAAAAATCAGATAGAACAACCCTAAGGTCAATAGAGAATTTATAGTAATCAGTTTAAAGATATGTTTAAGTTGAAAGTGCGCAAACTCATGCGCCAGTATTGACTCTACCTCATCATAGCTATACCTATCTTTCAAGGTATCGGCTAAAATCACGCGCTTAGTTTTACCCATCCCGGTAAAAGCTGCATTGGCCTTAAGCGTTTTTTTGCTGAAATCTATCTCAAAGACATCCAGCAGTTTAACCTGCATTCTCTGGGCTAGGTTAAATATCCTTTGACGTAAAACTTCATCTTCCAGTTTTTTATATTTAAAAAATAACGGAATAATCAAAACCGGAGTTATTTTGGCTAAAACCACGCTAAAGACAATCCAGAAAATTGAGATAGCCAGCCACCATTGGTCAAACTTAAGCAAGACCCAGTAAAAACACAGGATTAGTATTAAGAAAATTAAATACGCCAGTACCCCGGATTTTAACTGATCCAGCCACCAAGCTCCTATTTTCTGATTAGATAGATTAAACTTGTGCTCCAGAGTATAACCAGAGTAGAAATTAAGCGGTAAATTTAATAAATAATACAAAACCAAGATAATTAGAAGAAAAACGGCAATTGATAAATATCCCGGCAGGTTGACCTGCTTAATAATGTTCTCTAAAGATAATGAAAGCCCTGATCCTAAAAAAAGGAGAAACAGGGCTATGCTATAGAACGTATCAGCAATGCTTAATAAATACTTTTGATGAGAATAACTTTTGGCTAAATCAGCCATATCATTTCTTAGCTTCTTTTTGAGCTAATGGCGCGATATTGACAAATGTGCGCAGGCGGCCGTGGCTGGTCTTCTTGCGGGTAAAATAAACTTTACCCGGATAAGCAGCAAATAAAGTACCTAAACCCCGCACTCCTACCCCTGCCTTATAGCTATCTATGCCGCGCACTAGTATCTCTCCGGCTTTAACCAATTTTCCACCGCTTGATTTAACTGCCTTATCTTTCCTGGGAGTCGAAAAACCACCAATCATTTTACCCTCCTATATAAATTAAGTAGTTACTTTAACACAAAATTACTAATTAAGCAACACCTCTTCATCTTTATCCGGGATATGCACATCTAATCCTTTTTGAGTCAATATATCAGAAAGAATCAATGATTGCTCAAGTTCTCCGTGCACCAGGAAAATACGTTTAAGCGGCAGGCATCCGGAAACAAACTCCAATAGCTCCATTTGTCCGGCATGGCCTGAAAAAGCATTAATTACCACTACCTCGGCATTAAGCTCGTATTCAACCCCGAATATCTTCACAAAAGGATTTCTCTCAACTATTCTCCTGCCCAGGGTATCCTGGGCCATATATCCAACTACTAGAATCATATTGCGTGAATCTTCGATGTTATTCTGCAGGTGATGCAGCACTCTTCCGGATTCACACATGCCGCTGCCGGCAATAATAATCATCGGTCGCTTATCGGTATTTAAAACCTTGGACTCTTTTTGCTCACGGATGAAACGCAAATTTAACAACTCAAATGGATTATCCCCCTTACTGAACGCCTGACGGGTTTTTTCATTTAAAAAATCCAGATGGTAATTAAAAAGTTCGGTAATATTCGTAGCTAACGGGCTATCTACATAAATAGGTACCAAAGGAATAAGCTTTTCCTTAAGCAATTCGTTCAAAAAGTAGATTACCTCCTGAGTACGCTCCAGGGTAAAAGAAGGGATGATCACCTTGCCTCCTCTTTTTACCGCACGGAAGATCGCCTCCCTTAATTTTGACTGTGCTTCATCAATCGGACGGTGCAGCCTGCCGCCATAAGTAGATTCCATAATCAAATAATCCAACCCCTTGGGAATTACAGGGTCATTCAATAAGGGAAGGTTCTTTCTTCCCAAATCTACCGCATATCCTAAACGTAGGGAATGCTCGGCATCCTTAATATCCAAAACAATAATCCCTGAACCCAGGATATGTCCGGCATCAAGAATAGTAGCTGAAACATCTTTAGCAATACAGAACTTTTGATTGTAAGAAATGGAGCGAAAAATTTTAGTGGCCCGGGAGGCCTCCTTTGCCGTGTACAAGGCCTTGCGCAAAGGCAAGTTCATGCGCCGGTTAATCTTATTTACATAACGCACATCTTCTTCCTGGATCTTTCCTGAATCCACCAACATAAGGTCTGCTAAATCTTTAGTTGCCGAGGTAGTATATATCTTACAGCGCAGCCCCTGCTTGATTAAGTTGGGGATATTTCCGCAATGATCAATATGCGCATGCGATAATACCATGGCCTTAATCGTACGTGGGTTATAATGAAAAGTGGTGTTGTTTGTATAAAAGGCATCCCGGTGCCCCTGGAAGAGACCACCATCAAGAAGTATCTCCGTATTACCAGCCGCGATCAAATGGCTTGAGCCGGTAACAGTCTTTGCGCCTCCAAGAAATTTTATTTTAACTGACATATTCAGGTTACAAAAAGATTACGGGAAGAGAATTTTCCATCGGTGGTAAGATTTACCCCCAGCCGTTTTAACCCAACCTCATCTCCGGGAGTAGGGATATGCGTCATATGCACCTCACAACCCTTGAGCTCTCCTAATTTATTCATAGCCAGCTCTGCAGTATGATTGGTAGTTGCGCTTATAGCCAGGGCAATTAAACACTCCTCTAAATCCAGACTCTCTGAGTCCTGGCCTAAAATACCTTCCTTTAGCTTGGCGATCTGGTTTATAATATGCGGGCTTAAAAGTAAAATCTCATCGGGTATATGCGCTAAAATTTTTACCGCATTCAAAATCAAGCTTGAGGCAGCATGCATAAGCCTGGAATTCTTGCCCGTAACAATCTGACCATCGCTTAGTTCAATCGACGCCCCGCAATATATGCCTTCGTTGCCTTTTCCTTTATTTTCCGCTTCCTCTGCGGTTTTCCTGGCGACCTCAACAACTAAACGATCAGTAACTTTTACCCCCAACTCCTCCATAAGTAAGGTTACTCTATCTACGGTTTCTTTTTTCTCAATACCTAGGGCGTATTCACTATTATATCTGAAATATCTCCGGATAAGCTCCTGTTTTGCCGCATCCTGCACCGCTTTATCTTCGATAATCCCGAAACCCGCGCGGTTAACCCCCATATCAGTAGGAGAATTATATGTAGGAAGGTTATAGTCCCTGGAAAAGATCCTGTTTAAAATAAGCTTAAGTATTGGGAAGCTCTCTACGTCGCGGTTATAATTAATAGCAACCTTGTTATATTTATTCAAATGGAACGGGTCAACCAGGTTAAAATCCTGAATATCAGCTGTAGCTGCTTCATAAGCAACATTCACCGGATGCTTAAGCGGCAGGTTCCATATAGGAAAGGTTTCAAACTTGGCGTAGCCGGCGTTAATGCCGCGTTTATGCTCTTGGAATAGCTGGGAAAGACATGTAGCCAGCTTTCCGCTATTCGGCCCCGGGGCAGTAACCACAACAATAGGATTCTTGGTTTCAATATAATCATTCTTGCCAAAACCTTTTTCACTAACAATTGCGTCAATATCCGCAGGATAGCCATCAATTGGATAATGCAGGTAAACCTTAACTCCACGGTGCTCCAGTTTATTTTTGAAAATAACCGCCGAGGACTGATTGGCAAAACGCGTAATTACTACCGCTAAAATATCCAATCCCCATTTCCTTAAATCATCGATTAATTTTAAGGTAGCTGCGTCATAAGTAATTCCAAAATCTCCGCGTACCCTTCCCTTTTCAATATCCCCGGCATATATGGAAAGTACAATATCAATCTTATCTTTCAGACACTGCAGAAGCCTTATTTTTACATTAGGGTCATACCCCGGCAGGACGCGCGCAGCATGATAATCAAAACAAAGCTTGCCCCCAAACTCCAGGTATAGTTTATTATCAAACTTCTTTACCCTGTCAATAATAGAAGCAGTCTGATCTTTAAGGTATTTTTCGTTATCAAAACCTGTTTTTTTAATCATCTTTTGCCTAATTATTACGCATATTATATTACAAGCTTTCCCTTTTGTAAAGAAAATTGGATTTTTAAAGCATCTATCTGGCGAAATCCTACCGAGCTGCCAGACAGGATAGATCCGCCCCCCACATTATTCATATGTAGAATAAAAATATGGAGTATGCGCCATAAATTCTGCGGCGCAGGTATCAACCAGCTTAAAATCCGGTAATATGTTCATGGATTTTCTTAAAGCATAAACCTCTGCCTCACTCAAAGATAAGAGTTTAGCCAGATGTCTGTCGCTAAAACCATATTCTTTGGCCTTTTTAAGCAATGCGCCGGGAAGATTACGTTTATTCTTAAGCAACTCTCTCTCGCAATCAACAATCTCTTTGATATTATATAAAAACCAGCGGTCAATCTTAGTTAATTCATAAATCTTTTCGATATCCAGGTTAACGCGAAAGGCATCCGCAATATAAAAAACCCTCTCTGCGTTAGGCTCCCTTAACTTCTGATAAATTTTATCTAGAAGGCCATTTTCGGTTTTAATATCCTCCAGGTTATGAAAAACAATACTTTCTATGCCGAATTTCCTAATCTCTAGGGAACGCAAACCTTTTTGCAGCGCCTCTTTGAATGTACGGCCAATAGACATAGCCTCGCCGACTGACTTCATAGATATTCCCAGGGTACTCTCGGCCAAAGCAAACTTCTCAAAAGTAAAACGCGGAATCTTTACCACGCAATAATCAATAGCCGGCTCAAAACAGGCAGGAGTCAAGCGGGTAATATCATTAGGTATTTCATCCAGGGTGTAGCCAACGGCAAGTTTTGCCGCAATCTTGGCAATAGGAAAACCTGTGGCTTTTGATGATAATGCGGAACTGCGTGAAACCCGCGGGTTCATCTCAATAACCACCATTCTGCCGGTCTCCGGATGCACGGCAAACTGTATGTTTGAGCCGCCAGTTTCAACGCCAATCTCGCGGATACAGGCAATAGCAGCATCGCGCATCAACTGGTACTGCTTATCCGTTAATGTCTGAATAGGCGCGACTGTAATACTATCTCCGGTATGCACACCCATAGGATCAAAATTTTCGATAGTACAAATGACCACTACATTATCTTTTAAATCACGCATAACCTCCAACTCAAATTCTTTCCAGCCCAGCACGGATTCTTCAACCAAGATCTCGCTAATCATGCTTGACTCCAGGCCACGCTTAGATAAAACTTTGAACTCTTCAATATTATAAGCGATTGCCCCACCCACTCCCCCTAAAGTAAAACTAGGCCGGATGATCAAAGGAAAGCCTATTTCTTGCGCCACGGCAAGCGCTTCCTCTAAATTATAAGCCCGGCCGCTTTTAGGCAAATCCAACCCAATTTTTTTCATCGCCGCCTTAAATAGCTGACGGTCCTCGCCTTTTTTAATCGCTTTTATATTGGCCCCGATAGTTTCAACCTTATATTTTCTTAACACTCCTTTTTCCGCTAACTCTACAGTGGTATTCAAAGCAGTCTGGCCACCAAGGGTAGGCAAAAGCGCATCCGGCCTTTCTTTGGCAATAATCTTCTCTACCGTCTCAGCGGTAATCGGCTCAATATATGTCTTATCGGCAACTTCAGGGTCAGTCATAATTGTTGCCGGGTTAGAATTTACCAAAACTATTTTAAAACCCTCTTGTTTTAAAACCTTACATGCCTGAGTTCCGGAATAGTCAAACTCGCAGGCCTGTCCGATAACAATAGGCCCAGAACCAATAATCAATATTTTCTTAATATCTTTTCTCTTAGGCATATTATTTAGGGACGGTTCTCAACTCAAAGCAGGACTGTCCCTTTCTAGGGGACACTTCTCCTTTGTTTTGAGAACCGTCCCTGCTTATTTGATTTCTGCATTAACTTTGTAAACTCAGCAAATAAATATTCTGCGTCGTGCGGACCAGGGGAAGCTTCAGGATGGAATTGCACGGAAAATACGGGCAGTTTCTTATGGCGTATCCCCTCTAAAGTACCATCATTTAGATTTACATGAGTCAGTTCAATATCTTTTTTGTTCAATGAATTCATATCCACGCAAAAGCCATGATTCTGGCTGGTTATAGAAACCTTCCCTGTCCTTAAATCCTTTACCGGATGATTTGCCCCGTGATGGCCGAACTTAAGCTTGTAAGTCTTGCCCCCTAAAGCAAGCCCAAGCATTTGATGCCCCAGGCAAATTCCAAAGATAGGAATCTTACTAATAAGCTTGGTTACAGTCTTAACCACGTAATCTACAGCCGCAGGATCCCCTGGACCGTTGGAAAGCAGCAAGCCATCAGGGCCAGCCTCAAGAATCTGTTCGCAAGTTGCCTGCGCAGGCAATACTACTACATTACAATTATTGCGCGCCAGTTCTCTCAATATATTGTATTTTACCCCGCAATCCAAGACTACAACCTTATATTTAGCATCTTTATTCTGAACATAATTATATCTTTTAGGAATACTGACCTCTCTAACCAAATCTACTCCAATCAGACCACGGCAACATTGAGCCTTTTTAATTAAGCTGGCCTCATCATGATCCTCCGTGGACAGGACTGCTTTCATCGCCCCCTTTTCCCTTATATGCAAAGTAAGCTCCCGGGTATCAATGCCCTCAATCCCCAAAATATTGTTTTCTTCTAAGTACTTTCCTAAAGACTGTTCTTTTTTCCAGTTACTGGCAATCTTACTATACTCTTTTACCACAAAACCTTCCAGGAAAGGCCTGCGAGACTCTACATCTCCCTTATTAATTCCATAGTTTCCCATTAGAGGATAAGTCATAACTACAATCTGACCTTTATAGGAAGGGTCAGTAATAATCTCCTGGTATCCGGCCATGCTGGTGTTAAAAACTACCTCTCCGGTACGCTCGCCGCTTGAGCCAAATGAGCTACCCTTAAACACTTTCCCGTCTTCTAAAACAAGCAATGCATTCATCTCTACCCTCTTTACATAAAAAGGCGTTTAGTGCCGATAATCCGGCTCCTAAACGCCTTTGTTTTCTTATTTTAACATTACAGAATAAATTGTCAATTGTTTTCTCCCATCATGTCAAGCCAAAATAGAAATGTCGTATAGTTACCAAAGTAGAAATGTCGTATTTCTGTTTTAAAGAGCGCCTGCCAAAACTTCTTCCTTTCTGCGCATTACAGGATACCCCTGAAGCACC
>JAHJCJ010000076.1 GCA_018812825.1 Candidatus Omnitrophota bacterium | reverse complement strand
ATTATAAAGTCGAACTTATCAAAAATTTGCCAAACGAGACAATTTCTATTTATAAGACCGGAAAGGTTTTCTTAGACCTATGCCGTGGGCCGCATGTGAAATCTACCGGAGAAATAAAGTTCTTTAAATTATTATCGGTTGCGGGGGCTTATTGGCATGGGATTGAAACCAATCCTATGCTGCAGAGGATTTATGGGACCTGTTTTAATACGCAAAATGAATTAGACGAGTATTTAAATGCCTTAGAAGAAGCAAGGCTGCGTGACCATAGAAAGCTGGGGCCGCAACTGGGGCTATTCGATATTTATCATGAGCAGGCAGGAGCAGGATTGGTATTTTATTATCCCAAGGGCGCTCTGTTACGTACCATCATTGAAGATTATGAAAAGAAAGAGCATCTAAAACGCGGTTATCAGATGGTAATTACTCCGCACATTATGGATGTCGCTCTCTGGAAAACCAGCGGTCACTATGATTATTATAAAGAGAATATGTATTTTTTTGCCATGGAAGGAAAAGAGATTGTTTTAAAGCCAATGAATTGCCCGGGGCACATTTTGATTTATAAATCAAAATGTCGAAGCTATCGAGAGCTTCCTTTGCGGCTCTTTGAATTAGGTACGGTTTACCGCCGGGAAAAAGCCGGAGTTTTACACGGGCTCCTGCGTGTGCGCGGGTTTACTCAGGATGACGCGCATATATTCTGCCTGCCGGAACAGCTAAAGGACGAAATTAAAAAGATAATCGATTTTGTTTTTGAAACGATGAAAGTTTTTGGTTTTAACCAGTGGGGGATAGAATTAAGCACGCGGCCGGAAAAATATATTGGTTCAGAAGATGATTGGCAGAAAGCAACTGATGCGTTAGAGGATGTGCTGAAAGAAAAAGGCCTGCCTTATGAAATTAACCAGGGTGATGGGGCATTTTACGGTCCGAAAATTGATATAAAGTTAAAAGATGCGCTTAAGAGAACTTGGCAATGCGCCACTATTCAATGTGATTTTGCCTTGCCCAAAAGATTTAACCTGACTTATATTGATGCTGAGGGTAAAGAAAAGCAGCCGATTATGTTGCACCGGGTTTTATTGGGGAGTTTAGAGCGTTTTATCGGCGCTTTGATCGAACATTACAAAGGGGAACTTCCTTTGTGGTTAAGCCCCACTCAGGTTTTGTTAATTCCAATTAAAGAATCGTTTATTCTTTACGCCCAAAAAGTAAAAGAGGAATTAGAAAAAAATCAAATACGGGTGGATACAGATATACACAATGAAACTTTAGACAAGAGGATTCGCAACGCGGAATTAAATAAGATTCCCTACTGTTTGATTTTAGGAGACCGGGAAGCAAAGCAGGGGCAGGTAAGTGTGCGTAAAAAGGGTAGCGGTGATCAGGGAGTAATTGCGTTAGATAAATTTATTGAGAACTTAATTAACCAGATTCAGCAGTATAAATAGAAAGAGAGGTGGTTGCTATAAAAAAGTTCATTCGTATCAACGAAAGAATCAGCTCTCCGCAGGTTAGGGTTATTGGCCACGACGGGGACCAGTTGGGAGTAATGTCTGTACAGAGGGCTTTAGAGATTGCTAATCAGCACGAGTTAGATTTAGTTGAGGTCGCTCCAGCTGCTACTCCGCCGGTTTGCCGTGTTATTGAATTCAGTAAATTCAAGTATGATCTTGAAAAAAAAGAGCGTGAAGCCAAAAAACACCAGAAGCAGGGTCGTCTGAAGGAGATCCGCCTTAAACCGAATATCGACGAACATGATTTCGCTACCAAGGTTAAACAGGCAGTAGGATTTTTGAAGAAAAAAGACAAAGTTAAAATAAATCTTTTCTTCCGCGGCAGACAGATGGAGCATTTGGATTTAGGAAGAAAGGTTTTAGATAAATTTATCATTGATACGCAGAGTGAAGGGCACGTAGAAAAGGTTCCGTCATTGGAAGGAAGGATTATGTCCTTTGTGATTGCTCCGAAATAAGGTATAATGAAATAACACCAGCAGTTAAGTACGCGCAGATTTTTTTAAAAATCTGCTTTTAGCTGTAGGTATAAATTCGCAGACAGCCTTGCAGTCTACGACTTAGTCGATAAACTTCGTAAGTCGTCTGCTCATTTAAGGAGAAAAATGGGAAAGTTAAAGACAAAAAGAGGGGTAGCCAAGCGTTTTAAAATTAGTAAAAAAGGTAAGGTTAAATATTCGCCCGGCGGTAAAAGTCACTTGGCTTCATCTAAAAAAACCAGTAAAATAAGAAAATTGAGGAAGCGTAGGACGCTTTCTGGTAAAAAGGAAGTAAGATTTATAAAATCTATGCTTCCCTATGGTTAGAAAGATGTTATCTTAATTCAAACATTCTTGCGGGCTAACACCCGGTCTTAAAGGATTGGCCGGTGTACCCCCGTGGGTAAGGAGAAAAATGGCAAAGGCTAAACACAGTGTAGCAACTCGTAAAAGAAAAAAGAAGGTTTTAAAGCAAGCAAAAGGATTTTGGGGAGATCGCAGCAAACAATACCAGCAAGCAAAAAGGGTATTGATGCACGCGCTTAAATATGCTTACCGGGATCGCCGGAACAAAAAGCGTGAATTCCGCAGGCTTTGGATTGCGCGTATTAACGCTTCTTGCCGTCAGGCAGGGATTACGTATAGTGTATTTATGAATGGTCTAAAGAAATCCAAGATTAATCTGGATCGTAAGATCTTGGCAGATTTAGCAGTAAGAGATAACAATGCTTTTAAGAAAATAGTTGAGATGATTAAAAAGTAAGGTTGTTTCTTTGAGCCTAGAGGTTTTCTATTTATGTATGTAATCATTGCAGGTTGCGGAAGGGTGGGGGCAGAGCTGGCCAAGCTTTTATCTGCAGAGGGCCACGATGTAGTAATTATCGATAAATTACAGGAGTCTTTTTCTCGTCTCGGAGATACCTTCAACGGTTTAACTATGGTAGGTAATGGTTTTGATCTGGCGCTCTTAAAGCAGGTGGGGATCGAGAAAGCTGATGCCTTTTGTGCAGTGACTAATGGAGATAACACTAATTTAATCAGCGCTCAGGTTGCCAAGAAAATATTTCATGTGCCTAAAGTCTTTGCGCGCGTATATGATCCGCAGCGGGCACATATTTATGCAGCCCTTGGTTTGGATATTATCAGCGGGACAATGCTTTTTTCATCAATGCTAAGAGATAAAATAATTGAAAGCAGGTTTTCCAGCTACCTGATTGAATCTAAGGATTTAGGGGTTATTGAAATTGAAGTAAAGAATGGTTTAGTGGGCAAAACCATCCAGGATATAAATATCCCCGGGGAATTTATAGTAGTGGCTATTAGAAGGATGCAGGGGGTTATTATTCCTGAGCCTAAGACCGTGTTAAAGAACAAAGACTCCTTAATGGGGGTGGTTAAAGTTTCCAGCCTTCAAGATATTAGGGAAAAGTTTCACTTAAGAGAGAAATAGATATGTATATTTTAATTATCGGCGCAGGCAAAGTAGGCTATTTTTTGGCTAAGAGACTCTGTCAGGGTAAGCATACGGTAAGCATTGTTGACAAAGACCGCACAGTTTGCGATGAGATCGCTAAAGAGTTAGAGGCCTTGGTAATTAATGGTGATGGCTGCGATTCTAAGATATTGGAAGAGGCCGGGATTGAGCGAGCGGATGTTTTAGCTGCAGTTACCGGAGAGGATGAAGATAACCTGATTGTTTGCCAGCTAGCCAAAGAAAAGTTTAATTTACAGCGGACAGTCGGTCGCGTCAACAACCCTGATAACGAACATACGTTTAATGAACTGGGAATTGATGTGCCAGTTGATTCCACAAAGATTATTGCCAAAGTGATTGAAGAAGAAGTTTCCTTTTCTGACTTTGTAAACTTAATGAGTTTTAAGCGCGGCAAGCTCGCTATAGTGCGCGTAGATCTGCCCAGTGATTCACCAGTAATTAATAAAGAAGTTAAAGATATTACCTTACCGCAGGATGCGGTCTTGGTTTCTATTGTCCGCGGTGAAGAGGTGATTCTCCCCAAAGGTAATACAATACTTAAAACCGGAGATGATGTGATTGCGCTTACCTTAGTTGGCAATGAGCCACAGCTATTAAGCCTTTTAGCCGGGAAGTTTTAAAAAATGCAATTTAAGCCTGCTTTAAATATTATCTTCGGTATTGCCACGGAACTTCTATACGTTTTTTCCATCATGCTGGCAGCTTTATTAATCTGTCTGGCAATCTATTTAAAAATATGATCCTCAAACCCCGCCTGGAAGACTTAAAGATCATCGGTTTTTACCTCGGCAAAATAATTCTAGGATTAGCTTTTACCATGGCAATCCCAATTTTGTCCGGGCTATGCTTTAGAGAGTTAAACCCTGCTTTGGATTTTCTTATCAGTATTGAAATATCTGTTTTCTTCGGCCTGCTCCTGATTAAAGTTTGTCACACCGAGAAAGATTTAAATTGGATGCAGGGAATGATTGTTGTCAGCCTTTCCTGGATCGTAGTCATGTTTCTGGGAGCTATACCGTTATATTTAAGCGGGCACTGGAAGTCTTTTCTCGATGCTTGCTTTGACGCTATGTCCGGATTTGCTACTACGGGCCTTATTTTAGTGCAGGACCTAGACCACCTATCCTATACACATAATCTTTGGCGGCACCTGATCATGTTTCTCGGAGGTCAGGGAATTGTAGTGATTGCGCTCTCATTTTTTGTGCGCGGATTCTCTGGGGCGTTAAAAATGTACGTTGGTGAAGCGCGCGATGAGAAGATTCTTCCAAATGTAGTGCATACCTCAAGATTTATTTGGCTGGTGAGCTTCGTATATCTGGCTCTAGGTACCATTGCTTTAGGTGTAACCGGAATATTTAACGGTATGAAACCGCTTAATTCTTTTTTTCATGGTGCATGTATATTTATGGCGGCATTTGATACCGGGGGTTTTAGTCCGCAGTCGCAAAATATACTTTATTATCACAGTATGGCGTATGAAGTTATTACCATAATGATTATGGTCCTAGGGGCGCTTAATTTTAAACTGCATTATCATTTGTGGGCAGGCAACCGTAGAGAGATTTACAGGAACATTGAAACCAGCACGCTTTTTGTTACGATTATCGCCACCTTTTCTATTGTTGCCGTAGGTTTGACACAAATTGGCAGTTATCCTTCAGCAGTAGCTCTTTTCCGAAAAGGTTTCTATCAACTTATCTCCGGGCATACCGGAACAGGCTTTCAGACTGTTTATGCGCAACAGTTTATTGTAGACTGGAATCATTTGGCATTAGTAGGAGTAATCCTGGCTATGGCTTTAGGTGGAGCAGTATGTTCTACTACCGGAGCGATTAAAATTTTACGCATCGGAATTATTTTTAAAGCCCTTAAAGAGGATTTAAAAAGAATTATTATGCCCGAAAGGGCAGTAGTTATTGAAAAATTTCATCATATTAAAGAGATATTTCTGGAGGATAAGCTTGTAAGAGGTGCCTTAACTATTACTTTGGCTTATATAATTTTATATGGATTGGGTGCGCTTGTGGGGATGTTTTATGGACACCCTTTTTTAAATGCCCTTTTTGAATCTACGTCTGCGGCGGCTAATGTCGGTTTATCCTGCGGGATTACTAATGTTACCATGCCAGTAGCGTTGAAGCTCACTTATATCATACAGATGTGGGCCGGCCGCTTGGAGTTTATGTCAGTGTTTACGATTCTCGGGTTTTTGATTGCGATAATTAAAGGTAAATGAAAATTAATTATAAATTAACCTTAATAATTTTATTTTTTGGCTTAGCGAGCTATGTAAATTCTCCTGTTTTTTCCCAAGGATTAAACAGCAGTGAGTTGATTAAAGACGCCAAAAAATATGATGGCAAATTAATAACTTATGCTGGAGAAGTTATCGGGGATGTAATGTTGCGTGGAGAATTTGCCTGGGTTAATATAAATGATGGTGATAATGCGCTCGGCGTATGGATGAGTGCTTCTTTGGCAAAAGAAATAAAATTTACGGGCAACTATAAATCTAGGGGAGATAACCTAGAGATAGTAGGCGTATTTCATCGCGCCTGTCTTGAGCATGGTGGGGATTTGGATATACATGCGCAGGCATTGCGCAAACTTGGAAATGGCAGAATAGTTAATCAGAGGCTGAACCAGGATAAAAAGAATTTAAGCCTTATTTTATTTGGAGCTTTATTTTTGATATGGATATTAATCTTATTCAGGCGCAAATAGAAAATGATTTAACCGGGATTACCTCTATCCAGGGCTTAGAAGCGGTGCGCGTTAAGTATCTGGGTAGAAAGGGTATATTTGCAGAATTGACTGGTTTAATTGGTACTCTTGCGATAGAAGAAAGGGGTTCTTTTGGAAAAGAAGTTAATGCCTTAAAAAATAAGCTACTCGATCTTATCGTTGAGAAAGAAAAAACCTTAAAAATTCAGAGTAGCGTTCCAAAAAAAAGTATTTTAGATATTGGCCTACCCGGGATTGTCCAGAATCTTGGAAGTAGCCATCCGATCGTTCAGATTATTGATGAGATATGTGGTATATTTAACCGTATGGGTTTTTCAGTTGTCGAAGGTCCTGAAATTGAGACAGAGTATAATAATTTTACAGGCTTAAACATACCGTTGGATCATCCTTCGCGCGATGCCTTTGACACATTTTATTTAAAAAATTACCCCAAGCTTTTATTGCGCAGCCATACCTCTCCGGTGCAGGTGCGTGTTATGAAAGCGCATAAGCCGCCGCTAGCCATAGTTGTCCCAGGCAGGGTATATCGTCCGGACGCCGTGGATGCCAGCCACCTTTTTATGTTTCATCAGATTGAAGGGTTTTTAGTTGACGAGAATATTAGATTTTCGGATTTGAAGGGAATTTTAGAAGTTTTTGCCAAGGGTGTTTTTGGACAAGACATCAAGATGCGCTTCCGGCCCCATTTTTTCCCGTTTACTGAGCCGTCAGCAGAGGTAGATATCTCTTGCATCATCTGTAAAGGTAAGGGTTGTT
>JAHJCJ010000075.1 GCA_018812825.1 Candidatus Omnitrophota bacterium | reverse complement strand
GTATTTTTCCTCTTTTATATATTGAGTTTTTGCGCTATTATATGGGGGTTATTAACCGGAACATTTTTTGGTCAGCAATGGCTGTCGAATCTAGGTGTAAAACCATTGCTCCCGGTGTTGCATAATGCGGCATTTCTCCAGGCATTATGTTTTTTTATTGGGGCGCTGCACTTATCTTTGGCTCATGGCTGGAGGGCTATACTAAAGGCCCCGGCATTAATATTCCTGGCTGAGGTAGGCTGGATTCTTGTTATCTGGGCAGTATTTTTTCTAGCCAAAAGTTTGCTTTTGAGTGATGCTTTCCCATTATTCGTAAACAGGTTGATTGTTGCTGGTTTAATATTAGTTTTATTTTTTACCAATCCGCAAAAAAACATATTTAAAACAATCGGTGCTGGCTTATGTAAAATAGCTTTAAGTCTGGTAAATAATTTTACCGACGTTGTTTCTTATATTCGTCTTTTTGCGGTGGGGTTGGCTACGGTAGCTATCGCGGATGCTTTTAACGCAATGGCTATTGGAATAATTAAAAAAGGTGATTTTTTAACAATATTTATAGCTGCTTTGGTTATTGTCTGTGGGCATGCGCTTAATATTATCTTGGGTCCGATGTCAGTTTTAGTCCATGGGGTAAGGCTTAATGTGTTAGAGTTCTGTAGCCACGCCAATGTTGCCTGGGACGGTTTTGCATATAAACCGTTTTGTAATAAGAAATAAAACATGCCCCGGCTTAGAAGATATGGCGTTCAAATTCGCGCAAATAATTTACGTTCACTACCGATGCGTAAGTTATGCGCTCATTTAAAGGAGAATTAAAATGGAAACAGGGGTTTTAATACAGTTTAAGGATTTAGGTTTGGAATTAGTGCTTGGTCTTTCAGCTTTGGGTTCTGCTGCAGGGGCAGGTGTAGCAGGAATGGCTGCAATAGGGGCATGGAAGAAGAATTTCAACCAGAATAAAAGTGCTTCATTCTTGCTTGTTGCTTTAGTCGGGGCGCCTCTAACGCAGACAATTTATGGAAATATTGTAATGACCAAGATGATCGAACTGGCAAATAAAGGACAATATCTTTGGGGGATAGGTGCTTTTGCGGGCATGGCAATCGGTCTTTCTGCTTATTTCCAAGGAAAATGCGCTGCCTGTGCCTGTGATGCTATGGGGGAGACTGGTAAGGGGTTTGGAAATTACCTGGCAATTTTAGGTATTGTTGAAACGGTTGCGCTTTTTGTAATGGTTTTTACTTTGATTACCCTGGAAAAGTTATCCGGATTATAAATTTTGGGGCGATTAGCTCATCCCCTGCGAGGATTTCACTAACCGGAGGTAAAAAAACCTAAATCTTTGGGCGATTAGCTCAGTTGGTTAGAGCGTCTGATTTACATTCAGAAGGTCAGGGGTTCAACTCCTCTATCGCCCACCATTAAACAGTAAAAATAAATAGTGGACTTAAGTTTAAAAGAAAGTATAATAAATTTCTAAAAAATGCGGGGGTCGTGGCCTAGTCTGGTTTAAGGCGCCTCCCTGTCACGGAGGAAATCGCGAGTCCAAATCTCGTCGGCCCCGCCATTATTCTAGCCTCTTCACTTAGGCCAAGGGTTAGAAATCTTTAAGCAAAACTATTTTTTATCTATCCGGCATGATATAATTAAGCCATATATTGCCTAAGAGTCCAGCCAACCCAGTAATTAATAAATGTTAAACAATCCACCTTTAACCAGGGCCTTATTTTGCTATATAGGTAAGAATCTTCGCTATCCTTTTGTTTTGCCTTTGAGCATGGTTTTTGTTACTACATTAAGATGTAATTCTAAATGTAAAACCTGTTTTATTTGGAGAAACGGAAGAGAACGCAAAGCTGAGTTGACAGTAGATGAATATAGGAAGATTTTTCAATCTCTGGGTAGGTTATATTGGGTGACGCTTGGTGGAGGGGAGCCTTTCTTAAGAGAAGACTTTCTGCAGATTGTCTTGGATGCCTGCCGGTATTTAAAGCCAACCATAGTTAATATTCCATCTAACGGTTCAAGGCCGGACGATATATTTTACGTGATAGATATGGCAACTCGTTTATACCCCAAGACAAAATTTATTTTGAATTTATCTTTAGACCATATTGGCGAAAAGCATGATTCCATCAGGGGCCTGCCAGGAGGTTTTAATCTGGCTTATAAGACAATCGAAAATTTAAAGGCCATAAAAAAAGTAAATTTTAATTTAGGGATACATACCGTGATATCTAAATACAATTTAGATGATTTTGAGTATATTTATCGCTGGGTGAACGATAATCTCCGGCCGGACTCGTATATTATAGAAGATGCCCAGCAAAGGGAAGAATTTATGAATCAAGGTGAAAAATTATTTTCCTGCCGGCGCGATTATGTAAAAGCCATAAAATTTTATTTAGATAATATAAAAAAAGTTAAAACAACAGGAATAAATAAAATAAGAAGGGCCTTCCGAATTACTTATTACGGGTCAGTAAGCAAGTCATTGCTTTCAGGGGGAAAGCCGTTTAGCTGTTATGCTGCTTATGCGTCTTGTCAAATTAATCCGGATGGCGAGGTGTGGGTTTGTGCGACAAGAGGATTTAAATTAGGGAACCTGAGAGAATCCAAGTATAATTTTAGAAGCCTTTGGTATTCAAAAGAAGCTATGGCAATGAGAAAAAGGGTTAAAAACCAAAGATGTTCCTGCAATCTCTCTAATGTTTCTTATAGCAATATTTTGTTTAATCCCGCTCAATTAGTCTCAACCGTTTATAACTACATAAGATATTAAAATGTCGCAGGTATATATTAAAAATATCCGGGCGAAAAAAATAGAGAAAGAAATTAAAGCCATATTGACTAGTATAGGTTATTTGCCCAAGAATAAAAAAATATTTATTAAACCTAATGTGTGCGGTTTATATAAACCGAATTCTCCATGCATAGTAAATCCTAGGGTTGTGGGGGGAGTTATTGAATATCTAAAGGATAACGGCTATCGGGATATCCTAATAGGTGAATTGCCCGTGCCAAAAGATACTGATGGCGTATTTACTATATCGGGTTATAGGCTTTTAAGTAAAAAATATAATGTTAAATTAACTGATTTAAGCTTTTGTGCCAGGGGCCGCTTGGAACTAGGGGATTTAAGTATAGAGTTGCCGGAGCTGTTGCTAAATAATGAATACGAATATATTAATATTGCGAAGATGAAGACTCATATTCAGACAAAAATAAGTTTGTGCACCAAAAACCAAAAAGGTTTAGTGGATTTTACCGGCCGTAGAATAATGCATGTTAAAGGCGATTTGCATGAAAACATAAAATTGCTAGGCCGGATGATTAAACCAGATTTCTGTATAATCGATAGCATTAATGCTTTGGAAGGAGACGGTCCGGGCATAAGCGGCACGGAGATAATGAAACTCAATGTTATAATTTTAGGAGAATCTATGGATGCGGTTGACTGGGTTGGAGCGCAACTCATGGGGATAGAGCCGGTTACAGTCAGGCATCTATCAATGCCCCGGGAGGAAATAAGCATTATTGGGGAAAATATGGAGGAAGTAAAAAGGGAATTTCTTTTGCCCAAAACCCATTTTCAAAAGTTTAATATACATTTTTGGGTTACAGATAAAACCTGTTCCGGATGTTCAGAGATTATAGGAGGAATAAAGAAAAGTTTGATTAAGTCGCCGATATGTTTATTAAGGTTTTTATGGCAGGCATTTTTTGGCAGGATCGATATCCTTACCGGAGGCGTTGACATACCCGATAGACATGGTAAACTGATTTGCTTAGGAGATTGCATGGAAGAAAAGTGCAAGCTTCATAATTTATCTATAATTAAAGGTTGTCCGCCCGATGTTAGGGATTTTCTTACTCTGTAATAATTATGTTCCTTAGAAAAATCTTTTATATGGCCTCCGTTGATAGAAATCAATGGTTGCCAATAGAAAAACTTCAAAAGCTGCAGCTTTTGAAGTTTAAAAAGATTATTAATTACGCGTACAATAATTCAAAATTCTATAAAGATAAATTCACCCGCGCCGGTATCCAACCCCAAGATATAAAACACAAAGAAGACATTTTAAGGATTCCCTTTACTACAAAGAGAGAGGTTTTAGAAAACTTCCCGTATAGTTTATTGGCGAAGGGTTATAAACTGCCGAATTGTCACATAGAGAGTACTTCGGGTTCAAGCGGTTTGAAGTTAACTGTCGCGTTTGATTATAAGGCAAAGGATTTTTGCGATTGTGTATATGGCCGCGCTCTTTTTGCCATCGGCTACAAGCCTTGGCAACCTATGGCGTATTTCTGGCCTTATTGCCGCCACAGAAAAGAATTCCACGAATATTTAGGGTTAATGAAAAAAAATTGGATTAGTTCCGACATGAAAGCAGAAGACCAATTAGAGATCCTTTTGAGACTAAAACCGAAAATTATTTATTGCTTTCCCAGCATATTAATAGTAATGGCTAAAATTATAGAAAACAGTAGGTCCAGGTATTCTTTTCTTAAGCCCGAGCTTATTGTGTCACACGCGGAATTATTAACAGAAGAGTCAAGGGAATATATAGAGCATATATTTGGTTGTTCCGTGTATAATGAATACGGGGCTACTGAATTTGGTTTTAGAATGGCCTGGGAGTGTAAGGAGCGCAAGGGGCTACATATTGATATAGATAGCGTATTAATAGAATTCCTCAGAGATGGAGATCCTGTAAAAACCGGAGAAAAAGGAGAGATGGTCATAACCGGACTGGTTAATTATGCCATGCCTTTGATTAGATATCAGATAGGGGATATAGGTACTCTTTCGGCTAGAAAATGCGCTTGTGGTAGAGGATTACCGCTAGTAGAAGCGATTGAAGGGAGGAAGGACGATTTTATTAAACTGCCTTCTGGAAAGATAGTCAGCCCCAGGGCCTTAACTCCGTTAATAAGAAAATATAAAGAAGTTATTGAGTTTAAAGTTGTTCAAAAAGCAAAAGACAGAATATATGTATATATTGTAAGTTCCGGAGTATTGCCTATTGATACAGTATCAAAGATTAAAGAAAGCCTGCTTGGGATAATAAATGAAAATGTGGATATCTTCATTGAGAGAGTAGGGGAATTATCCAGGACAGAAAGAGGAAAGCTGCAAACGGTGATCTCAGAAGTAAATGACAAATAATAAAATTAATACCTGTAGTGTAGGGGTAATGGCATTTAATGAAGCAGTAAACATAGAGTTATTGATTTTAGATTTGCTGCGGCAGAAAATGAGTAAGTTTTCAATTATCGAGATAACCATTGTAGCAAGTGGCTGCACTGATTCAACCCAGAATATTATTGCTCGCATGCGAAAAGAACACGCCAATATTATATTATTGGCCCAGGAACAAAGGCAAGGTAAGGCCTCTGCTATAAATCTTTTCTTAAGCCAGGCAATAGGGGATTTTATCGTTTTAACAGGCGCTGACATTAGAATGAATGGGGATACTTTAGAGAGAATTTTAGTCCCTTTGCTTAAAGGCGATGTGGGAATGACAGGAGGCAGGCCCGTACCGGTAAACAGAACCGATACTTTTATGGGTTATGGGGCGCATTTTTTGTGGCAGCTACACCATCAATTATCATTGAATAAACCAAAATTAGGCGAATTAGTAGCTTTTAGGAATTTAGTCAAAGAGATCCCCGGAGAAACGGCAGTAGATGAAGCTTACCTGGAAGCATTCTTTTCTAAAAGAAGCTTGACTTTGGAATATATCCCGAATGCCCTAGTCTATAATAAAGGTCCGGAAACAATAAAAGATTTTTTGTTACAAAGAGAAAGGATCTTTATAGGCCATTTATGGGTAAAGAAGAATTATTGTTATAGCGTAGCATCTTTAGATAGCTGGCTGATTGCTAAACTTGCGATAAAAAATATAAGTTTTAAGCCCAGGCATTTCGTTTGGGCGGTAGAATTAATGTTTTTGGAAATCCTTGCTCGTTTAAAGGGAATTCTAAAGTTCCTCATTTTCAAAGAAAATCCCTATATCTGGGATAGAATAATCACAACGAAATCTCTTGTACCTATGACAATGGATGATCAAAAAAGGTCCAGCGCTTGGTTATCAATTAAGCCTCCTGCGGATTTCATTGTCTAAGAGTACGGATTTTGCTATAATTACCAAAGAACATTTAAGCTGGCGAAAATCTTATTCACGAATGTACTTGCAGGTGTCTGGGATAGAAAACCTCGAATGAGGGTTTTGTTCCAAGTGTTGCGCTTCACTTTTTAATGCGGGTAACAAAATACTATAAGTTGATTATGAGGTCTGTTATGACAAGATCAATCAGTAATCGTGCGAAAACCATTTTTAAGGCGTTATTGCGGAATTTATTTGTATTCAAAAGGGTCAATACGATAGGTTCTCACAAGTTTTTGTCCCGGAATAAAATATGTTACTCTTTGTTTATTATAAAATCACTTAAAATAATCAAGCTTATGATGTTTGCCATGCCTTTAAGGGTTAGAAACTATCTTGATAAATTAATAATAAATAGCGTCGAAAAAATGATGCTGTTGCGTCATCCCAATGTTATAAGCGGGTTGAGTTTATCAGGGAAACATTCTCTGCGTGTCTGTATTACTTATAACTGTAACAGGAATTGCTCCTTTTGTTATTCCGACGGCCTGCAAAAAGAGTTTAAACAGGACATGTCTATAAAAGATTTTGAGTTTTTGGCCCTTTGGGCAAAGTCTCAAGGCTTTAATAGTTTTAGACTTTTAGGCGGAGAGCCCACGATCCATCCGGAATTCAAGAAGATCCTCGATATAAGCAAAAAGCAGGGATTAAGCTTATCGTTATCTACTAATGGATTATATGACCCGCAATTAAACTTATCTTTCGATAAGTCCGTCATAGAGTCTATAAACTTCAGTTATCCCCAGGATCAGTTAAAATCGGACGAACTAATACTTTTTAAAAATAACCTAAAAGAGGTTATTTCGAAATACATCCCTTTAGTATTATCCGGGGTTATATACCCTGACAGGCAGGATTGGCGTTTGGTTATCGACCTGGCAAAAAAATTCCGCACCAAGGTGGTAACTCGTTTCAGCATGGTATTGCCTGGCCATAATAAGCATTTTAGCACCGAAGAATTTAAAAGTTACAGCCGGGGGTTAGCCAAGCAGATTATTGATATTGCCCGTTACGCTTATAAGCATTACGTTGTATTTTATTTCTACCGGCCTCTTTTGCTGTGTATGTTTAACAAGGAAGAAATGGAATTCCTAAGGTCAATAAGCCCGTTTTTGTT
>JAHJCJ010000074.1 GCA_018812825.1 Candidatus Omnitrophota bacterium | reverse complement strand
CTATTGCGTAAAAGCGGCAGCACTGCCACCTTCGTAGGTGCAAGGTCTTTATGTATTTTTAAGACCACGCGTTTATCATCCCTGACATTTTCTTCATAATAGGCATCAATTAAAAATGCCAGAACTGCCCGGTCAACCCCTCCTGACGGTTCTATAATATATGGATAAAACTTTTCTTTTACTGTATCATCAAAATATTGCAGGTCCTTGCCGCTGTATTGGGCATGTTGCTTTAAATCGAAATCCGCACGGTTGGCAATTCCCTCTAACTCGCTCCAGCCAAAAGGAAAATTATATTCTACGTCCATACAGGCATGAGCGTAGTGGGCTAGCTCATCTTTTCCGTGCTGGCGTTTTCTTAAATTTTCGTTTTTTATCCCGAGTGTTAAATACCAATTAAAGCGGTACTCTATCCATTCCTCAAGCGCCATGCTTGCATCGGCGGGCCTTACGAAATATTCAATCTCCATTTGTTCAAATTCACGGGTACGGAAAGTAAAATTCCCCGGTGTTATTTCATTGCGGAATGATTTTCCGATTTGCGCCAAGCCAAAAGGAAGTTTGGGGTGGCGCGAATCAAGGATATTCAGAAAATTAACGAACATGCCCTGTGCCGTTTCTGGGCGTATATAAATTGTATTTGAAGAATCCTCAACCGGGCCCTGATGAGTTTTAAACATTAAATTAAAGGGTCGGGATTCGGTAAGCTCCCCGCAGCATTCCGGGCAATGGGTTTTATCTTTTAAATCTATGCTTTTAAAACGCCGCTTACAGTTTTTACAATCGCTCTTTAGATCAAAAAAGTTCTGAACATGACCGCTTGCCTCCCAAGTCATAGGGTGCATGAGTATGGCTGAGTCCATACCCAAAATATCATTACGTTCGTAAACATTGGACTTCCACCAGGCGCGCTTCAGGTTATTTTTGAGTTCAACTCCGTAAGGGCCGTAATCCCAGGTGTTGGCGAGGCCTCCGTAGATTTCACTGCTCTGAAAAATAAACCCCCTGCGCTTGCATAGGGAAACAACTTTTTCCATTATTTCAGCCATAGATATTATTCGTAATGATCTTTATCTTCTTTCATATAGTATTCCAGGGTTGTTCCATCAATAATTCCATTTTCATAAGCCTTCCTAATTGATTCTGACATTGTTTGCATTTTAAAGGATTTACCCGTTTGTATAATAGAAGAAATCTGAATCAGTTCATCCTTACGGATATTTCTTTTTACGGCATCATTGACGATTAGTACCTCGCTAGCCAGAACTCTTCCTTTTTTATTAGTTTTTGGGATTAATAATTGGACTATTACTGCATTAAGGCAGATAGAAAGCTGGTTTAGAATTTTTTTACGGTGTTCTGTTGGAAAGGTATTTGCCAGCCTATCTATCGCCTGAATGGCATTAGGGGCATGAAAGGAAGCAATAACCAGATACCCAGCTTCTGCAGCAACGAAAGCAGTAGAAATAGTATCTAGGTCATCCAATTCACCGACAACGATTATGTTAGGGTCTTGTCTTAAGGTACTTTTTAAGGCAGCGGAAAAAGAATTGGTATCTATTCCTATTTCTCGCTGCTTAATGATGCTTTTAATATTGGCATGCACATATTCTATAGGTCTTTCCAGAGTAACAATAACTGCTTTTCTTTCGTGATTGATCAGATCAACCATTGCCGCCATTGTGGTACTTTTTCCAGAACCCGTAGGTCCGGTTATCAAGATCAGCCCTTCTCTTTGCCGAGTTAAATCTTTAACCACTTCAGGAATATTTAGTTCCTCGTATGAAAATTCCCTTGCATTAATTAATCTAAAGGTGGCTTCAAGGAACCCTCTTTGTTGGTGCAGGTTAACGCGAAAGCGGCTTTTTAAATTATATTGCATTCCGAAATCAAGCTCTTTTTCCTTTTCAAATATTCTGATTTGTTGCTTATTCATCAGGCTATAAAGTAATTGTTTGATTTCTTCCGGAGTAAATGGTTGCTCCATGATTAGTGGTTCTAGTTCGCCGTTTACACGTATAATTGGAGATTGGTTTGCAAGCAAGTGTAAATCAGAGGCGTTTCTTTTGATGACCAATTCTAGTAAATTCTTAATATTTGTTCGTTCAACAAACTTTTTTATTCTATCCTTATCTATTTCACTGATAGAGGAAAAACATGCTCCGAAATCAAATTCACCTAATCCCAGTGTTTCGATACGAATTATTTTTATAGTTGCGTTAATAATATAATCATTATTTGGAAGCTGAAACTTAACTTTACATTCTGTACCGAGAGAGAAGATATCATCGGATTTAAAGTATACGCCAGTTTCGCTGATATCCCTGATGATTAAGGTTTTAGTATTTGTTGTTTTATTCGTTGAGTCAGTTATTTCAATACTAAAGGGGGTATTTAAAAAAGTGCGGTAGCTTTCTCTTCTATCCTCTCCGTATGCAGCCATCTCTGCTCCTTTTTTAAAAAACCTTAACCTTTGAATTTTCAGCCATAGTTAAATTTTTAGCACAATATAACTTAAAGAGCAAGAAGATTTTAGCAAAAGTTACGTAGCTTAAAGTATTCATATGGCAAAAATTGAACACCTTTAAGTTTCTATTGAGTGCAATACTTGCGCAAAGTGTAAGTGCCTACCGAGTTTACACGGTAGGGATTACGTTAGTCTATTGGCTTTAATGTTGATATTATAGTAAATACGTTGTTTAAATCTAAACGGGCGCCAATATCTTTTATATACACCTTAAAGAAGTTTCCCCGAGCATCAAGTACATTGCAGTCAAAGTAATTATTTGGTTTGGCCAAGGTGTAGTTAATAAAACCTCTTTTTTCTCCCAGTTCAAATTTGATCATCCGAGAAATGTTCTGGGGCCCGATATCCGGGGAAAAGACGCTTTTCATAATGATAAAGAAAGCATCGGTAATATTGTTTACTTTACTGAGGTTTGCGTACATAAGCCGCCGTATAAACTCATAGTTATCCCGTATCCCTTGTTTTTGCACGTCCGGATAAAGTTTGATAAAAGCATCTGGTTCCTGGGGTAAAAGGTAAATCACAGCATTATTTTCCGGCCGTATTCTTTTATAATATCTTCTTTTGATCAGCTCTTGCACTACATTAAAGCCCTTAGGTATAGAGATAGACATTTTTGGGAACCTTTGCGGGACCAAAGTATCGTTGTATTCTTTGCTAAATTCAGGAGTTAAGGTTTTTTCATCCGGCTGCATACATAGAATAGGGACGGTTTTGCAGTCACCAATCCCGTAGGAGATATATTGCCTTAAGATGTTTGGGCCGGCAAACTTAATGATGAATACTACAAAGAAGCCGAGTATAATAACACTATTTATGAATTTTAAGATTTGGTCGGTTTTCATTTATATTCTTAGATTTAACCGCTTGAGTATTTCGTTCCGGACTTCAGGTTCAAGGACTTAATCTTTTCAAGCTCCTCTTCCTTAATACTGAAAGAATGCTGGTCAGTAGGAAACTTTTCTTGAATAACCTCATTTTTAAAATCATTCACGGCTTTGGTAATCAGAGGTGAAAGATCGATGTATTTTTTGACAAATTTCGGGGTATAGCGCGCAAATAACCCGAGCATGTCATGAATAACCAAGACTTGTCCGTCGCAATGAACTCCCGCGCCAATGCCTATGGTGGGAATTTTTATTTTTTTAGTAATAAATTCAGCGATTTTATCCGGCAAACATTCTAAGACAACCGAAAAACATCCTATTTCCTCTAACTCTACTGCTTGCTTAATTAGGCGTTGGGCAGCTTCTGCGTCTTTACATTGAACCTTGAAACCCCCGATTTTATCTACGGTCTGCGGAGTTAAGCCAATATGGCCCATTACGGGTATACCTGCTTTAATAATCTTTCCGGTTACCTCTAAACAGTGCTCAAACCATTCCAGCTTCACTGCCTGACAGCCTGCTTCAGTGATAAATCTTTGTGCATTTTTAACGCATTCTTCAGGGTTAACTTGATAAGAATCATAAGGCATGTCTCCAATAACCAGGGCATTTTTAACTGCCCTGGTTACGGCTTTGGCATGATGCAACATCTCTTGCATACCGACTTTGGTGGTTGAATCGAGACCTAAGACCACGTTAGCTAAAGAATCTCCTACTAGAATCATGTCTATACCAACTCTGTCAACTAATTCGGCTATGGGGTAATCATAGGCAGTTAACATGGTCATTTTTCTTTTGTTTTTTAAGGCAATTATTTCAGCAATATTCATTTTACCCTAGTCCAGGAATAAATATCTGGGCGATCTTAAAGTAAATAATTAAACCAACCACATCGACAACGCTAGTAGTTATTGGCCCAGCAAGTACTGCCGGGTCAAGGCCGATTTTCTTAGAAAATAGTGGTAAGAATACCCCTGTGGCAATTGCCAGCAATGCGATGAGGAGCATAGTAATACCCACTACTACCGCCAAAACAAAATCTTTTTGTAGTAAAAATGCCCTGCCAAATGCAAAGCTTCCTACGATTAAGCCCATAAAAAGAGCAGTTTTAAATTCCAGACGAATTACCCGTATTATATTTTTCATGTTTACATCTCCGGTTGCCAGGCCTCTAATAATTGTAATCGATGTCTGCGCCCCGGCGTTTCCTCCGGTATCAAGCAACATAGGGATGAAAAATGTTAATGCTACGACAGAGCTAAGAGTAGCTTCAAAGTTCTTTAGCACCGTACCGGTAAGAAAGTCAAAAACGAGCAGTAAAATTAACCAGCCTGACCTTCTTTTTATCAAATCCAGAGGGGTAGCCTTGGCATAACTGATTATTTCACCGCCTTCCGGACTCATTTTTCCGATTTCGTAAAACTCTTTTGTGGCTTCTTTTTCTATTCTTTCAACGATATCGTCAACGGTGATTATTCCGATTAAAACATTATTTTTGTCTACCACCGGCGCGTCAAAGAGATCATATTTTTTAAACAATAGGGACACATCATTACTATCTGTATCAACATCAACCTTAATCAGCTCAGCTCGAATCATAATTTCTCTTATTGCTATATCAGGAGGGGCTTTAAGCAACTCCTGTAATGGAATTACTCCGATAAGTTTGTGATTTTCATCGGCTACAAAAAGTGAGTAGATATTTTCTCTATAGTCGGTGCGCAGGTTTTCCTGTATGTGCAAGATCGCTTGTTTAGCGGTCATATCTCTTTTTAATTCTACAAATTCGGTAGTCATAAGGCTACCTGCGGTACCTTCTTTAAAATCTATAAGCTCCCTGATATTTATTGCATCTTCTTTGCTTACAAGAAAGAAAAGCTTGCGGAAAACTTTCTTTGGCAATTCCTTAAAAAGATCAGCGCGTTCATCAGGCGCCATATCGTTTATAATCTGAGCTACTTCCTGGTTATCGAGGTTATTGATTATATGGGTTTGTTCGTTAAAAGGAAGGTTCTCAAAGAGTTCGACTGCTTTTTTTGTACCCAGCAACTTGAAGATAATAATTTTTATATTGGGTTCCAGGTTCCTCCAACCTTCGGCTAAATCCATGGAGTTGATTGTTTTTGTGAGGTTTTTTATTCCGATAAAATCTTTTTTTTTCAGCAATTCTTTGATTTCCGGAAGGAATAAAGCAAATATACTCAGGGATTTACGGTTTCCGTTTTTCATAACTGTTTCCTTTAATTGTCACCAAGCCAATCTTCATGCCAGGAAGTTTAAATTCTACCACATTATCTTTTTCATGCAAAATAATTTTATCGCCCCAACAGCTCCAAGGCTTCTTTGATCAAATCTTCGCTGGGCATCTTGTATTCCTAATTTGAATATCTTCTTCCCGGGGTGGGTTTGATTTTTTGGAACGCAAGGCAAAATAACTTAAACTGACACCCCAGCCAATAATTAAAAATATAACTAAATATCTGCGTATTTTTGGACTAAAAGCCATCGCATTAAATTTTAAACATAAACCTTTACCTATAGCTTGATTCAATTGTTTTTACCAGGTCAACCAGGAGCTTGTTGATCGGCACGGCAATTCCCAATTCCTGGCCAAGCCTAACAATTACCCCGTTAATAAAATCAATCTCTGTGTGTTTTTTTCTTAATACATCCTGAAGCATTGAAGAAATATTGGCAGCTGTGCTTTCGCACACCGCTTCAACCTTTGCCAGAGGATCATCATAAATTAATTTTATGCGTTTTCTTTTGGCAATACGGGTTGCCTCGGTAACTGCATCCCTTAAAATTCTCTTAGTACCTTCAAATTCAATCAGTTTGCCATTAGGCAACCGGGTAATAGCGGTTAAGGCATTGATCCCTACATTAATAATCAATTTTGACCAGGCCAAGCTCTTTATGTCGCGAGACATCTTGGTTTGCAAGCCAACCTTGTTGAATATCTCACGGATGCTGCGTATTTCAACCGGTGCTTTTCCATTAAGAGTACCAATAATAGTTTCTCCTCGCCCGGCATGACGAATTCTTCCTATGTCAATTAAAGTTGCTCCTTCGTTGGTTATTCCACCAATTACTTTATCTTCTCCTACTAACTCAGCAATAATTTCAATATTTCCGATTCCGTTTTGCAAGGTCATTATCTTAGTGTTTTCCTGCAAAAGCGGTTTAACCTGTTCAACCGCCTGCTTGGTATGGAATGATTTTACGCAGATAAGTACGAGATCAGATTTACCAATATCCTGCACATTGGCTGTGACTCTTGGTTTTGCCTGCCAAGCGCCAGATATTCCTTCTAAGGAAATCCCGATTTCGTTTATCCTAGCAGCATTCTCCTTGTTTTTATCCAACAACCAGACCTCTTCTTTTGATTTTGATAAAAAAGCAGTAAAAAGACATCCCATCGCACCTGGACCGACAATGACAATTTTCATACTGCCACCTCCAGCTTGTTAAGCAGTCTCTGGCTTTTTAGTTCCTTCCCTAAATGGAAACTTAAAAATGCATTCAGGATTAAATCCAGTTCTTTTTTTATCTGAGGGTTCATCCCTAAATTAAGGCTAGCGTTGAAATTATTTCTTTCAATATGCAGGACGGTAGCTATTGTCCCACGAAATATTGATCGGCTGCCAGGGTCTTTCTGCATACAGCGCGGGCAAAGCAGGCCACCTAAAGAAAGGCTGAACCTGGCCTGGCCGCTAATTATATCTGTGCAGGAAACACAGGAGTCAAAGTGTGGTTTAAATCCTGAAAGATTGAGCATTTTAATTTTAAATATAGTCGCAATTTTAGCCGGGTTATAATTAATCTCTAGTTCTTTAAGGCTTAACAAGGCTAAGTTAAAAATTTCCTCGTTTTTATCTTCGGCCTGCATTATAGAATTAATCAGCTCCATCATAAATCCAGCCTGGGTTGTTTTTTCAATGCTAGAGCGTATCTGGGTAAAATTATCCAGTTTGTCTGCTTGGGTTACCAGGTGTAGGCTTGAGTGAGTCTTTCTGTAAAAAATAATCTCATTTAGCGAAAAAAACTCTAAATTAGAGGCGAATTTTTCCGGCTCGTTGCGTATTCCTTTAAGCAACCCGCTGAGTTTTCCAAATTCTTTACTGTAAAAATCTACAATTATTGAGGTCTCACGGATATCCCGTTTGCTTAAAACCAGCACCTGTGCCTTATCAATTGACATATTCTTTTTCCTTTTTACGCATTAGCTGCGCTTGAGCCTTAGTGTGATCATCAAATCCTAATATATGCAGTACGCCGTGGGCAACGTAAAGCAATAATTCATCTCCCACAGCAGTCTTGAAGCTTCGGGCGTTGCTTATCGCGGAATCAGTAGAAATTACAATATCGGCCAGGACAGTTGAATAAGTTTTCTTATTGCTTAGATTAAAAGCTAATACATCGGTTGCGCTATTGGCTCTTAGGAATTTGGTATTAAGCCTTTTAATCAGGTTGTTATCCGTAAAGCAAATATTAATATATCCGGGTTTGTTAACACCTTCCTCCTTGAGTATCTTAAGAATCAGCCTTTTTATGCGCATCCTGGGAATAGGCAGTTTCTTTTGCAGGTTGCTTATAGCTATATTTACCATGTTCGAAAAAATGGATTGGCGAAAGGTGCAATAGCTCTTTCTTAAGAGTAGGTTATCCGACTATGGTATATGCCGCTTAATATCTTGGTAAAAACACTAGAAATCTTTTCTATATCTTTTAAGGTAAGCTCGCATTCGTCAAGTTGGCCGTCAATGAACTTATTATTTATTACTTTGCGCACTACCTCTTCGATCTTTGCCGGGGTGGGATCTTTTAAGGTACGCGTGGCTGCCTCAACAGAATCTGCTAAAAGGACAATAGCTGTTTCTTTGGTACTTGGTTTTGGCCCAGGATAACGGAATCCTTCCTCTGTTATTTCCTGGTCTTCTTCTTTTCCTTCCAGTGCCCTACGGTAGAAATAATAAACCAGGCTGCTGCCATGATGTTGCTGGATAAAATCCCAGAGTACCGGGCTTAAAGAGTATTTTTTAGCTAGCTCCAATCCTTCTTTTATATGGTTCATAATAATCAATTTGCTCATTGTAGGAGAAAGTGTATCGTGTAAATTTTTCTTTACTTGCTGGTTTTCAATAAAATACTCTGGTTTCTGAAGTTTGCCGATATCGTGATAATATGCCCCAATCCTAGCCAAGAGGCCGTTGGCCCCTATAGTGGTGCAGGCCGTATCTGAAAGATTACCGACAATAAGGCTATGGTGGTATGTCCCCGGAGCTTCAAGAATCATGCGCTGTAAGATTGGGTGGTGGGTGTCTGCTAGCTCCAACAGGCTAATATTAGTTACTGTCTGCAGGAGATATTCAAATACAGGCAAGACCCCTAAGACAATAATCCCTGAAATCAAGCTGTTAACCAAAATTATAAAATATCTCTCAGGCCACATGATCCAAAGATGCTCAAAGAGAATAAGGCTTACTAATTGCATCAAACCAGCTATAAGGCCTGCCTGAATAACCGCGGTACGTTTATGTGCCTTGTTTACCAACAGTATCGCGCATGAACAAAATGTCATGAAAATAAACCATGCCTTAAATGGCTCAGTGGTCAAAGACGCAAGTGAAAGAGAGGTTCCCAGCGATAAAAAGTAAGCTACCTCAAGATTATTAAATAACAATACGCTAAGCATGGGGATAATTGCAATTGGAATAAAGTAAAAAGATAGCCCGTGTTTAAGCAAAGCATGACCAACAGTGAAAGAAATCAAAAAAAGAAAGCTTAAATTGGCTAAATTAGCGTTTTTAATTTTAGAAAACTTCTTGTAAAAACAAAGGTAAAGAATGATTAAAAATAACGGGATAGCCAGGTTCATTTGGATAATATAGCAGAAGAGGAAAATAAAAACGCATAGCCCGACAAAGAAAAGATAGTTTTTATCGAATAGTTTTTTCATAAGCCTCAATTATCCTCTGAACCAAGGCGTGCCTAACTACGTCAGAACCGCTAAAATAAATAAATTTTATCCCTTTAATTTCTTTAAGTATATCTTGCGCCTGAAGCAGGCCGATAGGTTTGGCGTTTGGAAGGTCGCTTTGGGTCATGTCTCCGGTAATTACCGCCTTAGAATCAAATCCCAGGCGGGTTAAAAACATTTTCATTTGTTCGGCAGTGCAATTCTGCGCCTCATCAAGAATGATAAAGGCGTCATTAAGCGTTCTGCCTCTCATATAAGCAAGTGGGGCGACTTCAATTATTCCGGTTTCTATATATTTCTCAATGCGTTCAGCCTCCATCATATCATATAAAGCGTCGTAAAGCGGCCTAAGATAAGGAGAAATTTTCGCCTGCATATCTCCAGGTAGAAACCCCAGTGATTCCCCTGCCTCGATAGCCGGGCGGGTTAAGATAATACGCCGGACTTCTTGTTTTTTTAGCGCCTCTACAGCACATGCCATAGCCAAATAAGTTTTTCCGGTTCCAGCTGGGCCAATACCAAAAACGATATCATGTTTTTTGATTGCTTCGACATATTCATTCTGGCCAATAGTCTTGGGTCCGATTTTTTTTCCTCCGGAGATACGCGTAATTCCAGTGTCCAATCCCGTGATTCGTTGTTTTTGGATACCCTTATTAAGATTAGATATTAGATAAGAGAGATCACTTTTGCCGATTTCATCGCTTCCTGAGCGCAAACTATCAAGCAAGTGCTCAACGAGCTGGCTTGCTTTTCTAATATTACTAGACGTACCACTTATTTTTAAGTAATCGCCGCGTAAGGTAAGCTTAACCTTAAGCTCTCTTTCAATGCTCTTTGTATTGATATCATGTGCTCCAAAGAGCATCTGCGCTTCCTTTTGAGATTCAAACTTAATTATTTTATCCATTAAATGAGCACCTTAAGTATTTGTTAGGCGAAACCCTATCGAGTTTACGAGATAGGATGGGCACCTTAAGTATTTGTTAGGCGAAACCCTATCGAGTTTACGAGATAGGATGGGCACCTTAAGTATTTGTTTGGCGAAACCCTACACCTCAGATATCTTAACTAGTGAAATCCTTGCGCTTTTTGCGCAAGAGCCCCCGAATATGTCAAAATTGTCGTAAATTTTTGGCATAGATCCTGGGGGAATTTCTCATATTTCTGTTATTTGAGATTTTCCTTTGGTTCCGCCATAGTTACAGGCTTGGCTTTTAGTTCCGGGCTGGATGGTATTTTTAGAGTTTGCCCGGCATAAAGTTTATCTGGTGAACGTAAAACATTTTTATTCGCTTCATAAATCTTTGGCCATTTTTTGGTAGTACCGTAGAATTTCTTGGAGATTTTTTGTAATGTATCATTCTTACCTACAGTATAGCTTTCAAAATTTTGATCCAAAGTTTCTTCGATTTGCGCCTCTTGAGTGAACGCAGGTTCTTCTATACTGCTTGCCATCGGCATAATAGGTGGGCATTTTGCTTGTGATGGTTTGGCAAACCCCAGCTCTATCTCAAAAACCCTGGTAGTGCGGGTAGCTTTTCTTTCTATTGGCTCAACAGGAGCTGTACCCATAATATAGCCGCGGTTGCCTGATGTTGCGGAAAGATCCTGATCAATCCTATCACGGGTTAAATTATATGTCCTGGTTACACAACCAGATAAAGCTAAAGATGAGGTTAATACGCAAATTCCAGCTAACTTAATTTTATTCATCTTGCTTTCCTCCTTGATTTACCCGATATAACGGGTTAATAAACTAATCCTTTACTCGAATGGCAGAGGGCCCCTTTTTAATGGTTATACCTAATTCTGCTAATTGTTTATCTTCAACATCTGAAGGTGCGCTGGTTAAGGGGCAGAAAGTAGCCGAAGTTTTTGGAAAAGTAATAACTTCACGGATACTGTTTTCCCCGGAGAGGATAGCCAGAAGCCTGTCTAATCCAAAAGCGACCCCTCCGTGCGGAGGTGCGCCGAATTGAAAAGCCTCAAGAAGAAAACCAAAACGTTTAGAGGCTTCCTCTTCCCCTATGCCAATAATATTAAAAATCTTTTGCTGAAGTTCTCTGCGGTAGATTCTTACTGAACCGCTACCCAACTCCATGCCGTTCAAAACTAAGTCATACGAACGGGATTTAACTTTCTCCGGGTTTTTCTCCAGGTTTTCCACGTCTTCTTCTGCCGGTGCGGTAAAAGGGTGATGTTCACTATCCCAGCGTTTTTCCTCCTCATTATATTTAAAAAGAGGGAAATCTACTATCCAGCAAAAAACAAAATCATTTTTTAACTCATCCCTTAAGTCCGGTTTATCCGTTTTATATTTTTCCATCGCTTCCTTGTAGCTGATGCGCACAAAGGGTATCTTGATATTAATATTTTTTAATTCCTTAAGGATCAATTGCATCAAACTTTCGGTTAGGCTAAAAATATCTTCCTCATTAATAAAAGACATCTCAATATCCAGCTGGGTAAATTCCGGTTGACGGTCGGCGCGCAGGTCTTCATCGCGGAAACATTTAGCAATCTGGTAATACCTCTCTACCCCTGCGACCATTAGGATCTGCTTGAATAATTGCGGAGATTGAGGTAGAGCAAAAAATTGGCCGATATTTACCCGCGAAGGAACTAAGTAATCCCGGGCTCCCTCAGGAGTAGATTTTGTAAGTATGGGAGTTTCGCATTCAAGAAAATTATTGTTTCCTAAGTAAGCGCGGATAATCTTATACAAATTGCTTCTTAAGGCGAGGTTATTAAAAACTCTCTTGCGCCTTAAATCAAGATAGCGGTATTTAAGACGCAATTCTTCGGTTATATCAGTTTCATCTTCAATCTCAAAAGGAGGATTTAAGCTTGGATTTAATATTTCCAGCTCTTTTGCCAAAACTTCTATTTCTCCGGTTGCTAGCTTTTTGTTGATTGTACCTACTGGCCGCCTATTTACAACCCCGTTTAATTTAATTACAAACTCATTTCTTAAATCTTGTGCTAATTTATAAGCTTCTCCGGATTCTTTAGGGATAAAAACTATCTGCGTAAAGCCGGTTCGGTCACGGATATCAACAAAGATTAATTTACCGTGGTCTCTCCTGCGGGCGACCCATCCACAAAGCGTAACTTGTTTTGCGTTATCTGCTTCATTAAGCTCTCCGCAGGTATGTGTCCTTAGCATTTTAATTCCTTGGTTAATTCCTGAATACTTATTTCTCTTTGGGTACTATTAGACATGTCTTTAAGGGAAACCACATTTTTTTTCAATTCATCTTCTCCTAAAATCAAGACATACCTGGCGCCTGCGTCATTTGCAGCGCGCATCGCCGCTTTTAGTGACCTGCTCAGGTAGTCCATATCGCTAGGTATACCGGAAGAACGTAGCTGGTTCAATATTTTTACACCGGCGTTTTTCGCAGTTTCCCCAAGAGTAATCAGATAGACCAGCTTATTTAACGGCTTTTCTCCGCATATACTGGATGCTAAAAGCAGCCTTTCTACGCCGAAAGCAAACCCTATGCCTCCTATATCCGGCCCGCCTAATTCTTTGATCAAATTATTGTAACGGCCGCCTGCTCCAATAGCATCCTGACTGCCTAAATTAGAATGCGTGAACTCAAATACTGTGCGATTATAATAATCCAGTCCGCGTACAAGTTGCGGCTCTACCTCAAAAATAATATTAAGGCTGCCTAAACCATTTTGAACTTCTTTAAAATGGTTTAGGCAATCCGGGCAAAGATGCCTATCCTTAAGAGCAAGCGCCTTGACTATTTCTTGACAGGCCTCGTTTTTACAATCCAATACCCTAAATATATTATTTTCTAGCCTCACCTGGCAATCAGCGCAGAGTTTTTGGTTATCTTTCTGCAGACTTTGTTTCAAACTTAGACTTAACGCTTGTTTGTCTTTGGGACAACCCAGGCTGTTGATTTTGATTTTATAATCTGCAATAGCAAAACTTTTAAACATCTGTTCTGCTAGGCTGATTATTTCTACATCAAGAATTGCTTCCTGCGAGCCGATTACTTCGCAGCCAATATGATGAAACTGACGCAGTCTGCCTTTTTGCGGACGCTCCAGGCGGAACATTGGGCCAATATAGTATAGCTTAATGAACCCGCTGGTTTTATCCAAATTATTTTCCAGATAGCTGCGTGCAATTGAGACAGTCCCTTCTGGACGTAAGACATACGCATCCTCTTGGCTGTGAATAAAAAACATCTGCTTCTGCACTATTTCGGTGGTAACGCCAAGGATGCGCTTAAAAAGTGATGCTTCTTCAATTATAGGAGTGCGGATTTCATGAAAATTATAAAGCGAGAATATGTTGCGCGCTATTGCTTCAATTGTTTGCCAACGTCCTGTTTCATCAGGCAGGATGTCTTTAGTGCCAGGTACCTTTTTAAACATGGGTTATTTTTGGTTTTTTCAGGGATTATCCTTGCGAAGAACGCAAGGGTTTTTCTGTATCAATACATAAGGACTACTTAATTTTCTGCTTCATTTCCAAGCCCGCTTTAAAAATCACTACCTTTCTAGGTGGGACAGGAATAACCTGGTTGGTGCGCGGGTTTCTGCCTGTACGACTTTTCCTCTGCTTTATCTTAAAAACGCCAAAGTTACGTAATTCGATCCTCTCCCCTCTGACTAATGCTTCAATAATACAATCAAATGTCCTTTGCACAACCTTTTTAACATCTATCTGTTTTAGGTTTGTTTCATCGGATACCTTTAAAACAATATCTTTTTTAGTCATCTTCTCTCCTCCTAGTCCACATGGACACACGGCTGATCCTTTTAAGCCGGGTGTTAACCCACAAGGATACACCAGCGTAATTCATTATAAACGCGGGGTGTATTTGCTAAACATAATAACAGCAAAAAGTTACGGTGTCAAGTATTAATGAATATTTGACTTAACCATTGGCTTATAGTACTAAAGAAAACCGATCTTCCCCCAACAGTTCATCAAGATCCTGGATTAATTTCTATGAAGGTAAAACATAAAGGTTTTCACCTACCACCATTTGTACCCGGGATTTTGCAGGAGTATCCAGGCGCAAATAAATAGGTACGTTGCCTTTATGTTCAGAAAGCAGGGTTTTTAAAGACTCAAATATATTCTCCTTAATTCCTGAAAGATTTATACTCATAGCGGTAATTAGCTTATAAATTTCTTCAAAAGGAAAAAGGTCTTCCACGATTATCTTAGGGGTATCTTCTGTTAAATTTAACGTGCCGCGAATATGGACTATTGTATTGAGTATAATATACCTACTTACCTTGGCAAAGGCACGGGGGAATACCAGTACTTCTATTGCCCCGTCTAAATCTTCTAGTTTTAAGATCGCCATTTTTTCTTGTTTGGCGCGTGTGAGTGTTTGCTTAATTTTAGCGATTAAGCCGACAATTTTTATGGTATCTTGATCCTTATGCTCATGCAGGCTGGCTGTAGAACAGGAGACAAAACGCTTGAGTTGTTTGGCATAACGCGCCAAAGGGTGGCCGCTGACGTAAAAACCCAGCATGTCTTTTTCAAAAGAAAGCAGCTGTGGTTCCGGCCATTCCTTACAATCGGCTAAAGCTTCAGTAGTTTTTCCAAAACCGTTGTTAGTTACGGATTGATCAAAAAAATAAAGCTGACCGCTAGATTTTTCTTTCTGCATCTTCTGCACCCTTTCCAGCATTGTATCCAGGCTAGTGAACATTTTGGCCCTTGAAACGCCATAACAATCTAAAGCTCCGCATTTGATCAAGCTTTCCAAAACCTTGCGGTTTGCCAGCCTTAAATCAATTTTACCGCAAAGGTCTTCTAAGGATTTAAACTTTACCTTCCCCCTGGCGTTTACAATGGATTCAGCTGCCCCCCTACCTACATTCTTTATCGCCATTAATCCAAAACGGATGTTTGAGGCATCTTCAACCTTAAAGAGCACTTCGCTTTCATTTATATCTGGAGATTGCACCTTTAAACCCATTTGTTGGGCTTCATTCACATATGTTACAATTTTATCGGTATTGTCGCGCTCTGAAGTAAGCAATGCAGTCATGAATTCTACAGGATAATTTGCTTTTAAATAAGCAGTGCGGTAAGAAATTAATGCATACGCAGTTGAATGCGATTTATTGAAGCCGTATCCAGAGAAATACTCTATTAAATCAAAAATCTTATTCGCAGTTAATTCTCTTATCCCATTCTTACGGCAACCTCGAATAAAATTGTTTCTTTGTTTCTCCATCACTTCGGGAATCTTTTTGCCCATAGCCTTGCGTAAAATATCCGCCTGAGCAAGTGAGAATCCTGCCAGTATAGATGCAATCTGCATGATTTGTTCCTGATAAACCATAATCCCATAAGTTTCCTTAAGTATGAGCTCTAATTTGGGATGTTCATATCTAATAGGAATTAACCCGTGCTTGCGTTTCATAAAGTCATCAAGCATGCCTGAGCCAATCGGCCCCGGACGGTACAATGCCAGAAGGGCGATCAAATCCTCAAAACGTTCGGGTACAAGCTTTTTAAGTAAATCCCGCATACCCGAACTTTCTACCTGAAATACCCCAATCGTATGGCTTGAAGCTAATAGCTTATATGTGTTTGAATCATCTAATGGCAGCTTTTCAATATTAATTTCTATACCACGTGTTTTTTTTATCAGTTTCAGGGTTTCATCAATTACCGTAAGCGTCTTTAAACCAAGAAAATCTACCTTAAGCAGGCCGATTTTTTCCAACGTCCCCATGCTGTATCCAGTGGTAACCTGATCATCACCGGTTTTAAATATGGGCATATAGTTATTTAATGGTTTATCCGCAATGATTACGCCTGCGGCATGTACAGAAGCATGCCGGTTTAGTCCTTCCAAGGATAAAGCCGTATTGATCAGCTTGGTTATCTTCGGTTCATTCCTATAAAGATTATTCAGTTCCGGTTCGCTTTCCAGGGCTTTTTTAAGGGTCATATCGAGTTCGGCCGGGATCATTTTGGCAATGCGGTCAACATCCGCGTATGGAATTGCCATAACCCGCCCAACATCCCTGATTACCGCGCGCGCCTGCATAGTCCCGAAAGTAATAATCTGCGCAACATTCTCACGCCCGTATTTTTTAGTTACATAATCAATGACTTCCTGCCTGCGTTCATAACAAAAATCGATATCGATATCCGGCAAGCCCATGCGTTCAGGGTTTAGAAATCTCTCAAAGAGCAGGCCGTATTTCAAGGGATCAAGATCGGTAATACCTAAAAGAAAACTTACCAAGCTGCCTGCAGCTGAACCTCTTCCCGGGCCAACCGGGATACCCTGGCTTTTCGCATATGCAATAAAATCCCAAACGATCAGGAAATAGCTTATAAAGCCCATATCTTTAATGATCTTTAATTCATGTTCAAGGCGTATTTGTACTTCGGGATTGTTTTTAAGTTCTTTTTCTTCTAACCCTTTTTCACAGAGTTCAAGCAGAAATGTTTCTTTGTTTTTACCTCCCGGAGGGGTATATTTAGGCAAGTGCATCTTACTAAAATCTAACTCTAAATTGCAACGCTGGGAAATCTCTAAGGTATTTTTTATTGCCTCCGGGCAATGCCGAAACGACTCTTTCATTTCTTCGGGTGAGCGGAAATAAAATTCGTTGGTCTGAAAACGCATATGCTTAGGGTCATCAAGAGTGGTCTGCGTCTGTATGCATAATAATGCCTCGTGCGCTTCGGCTTTATCTTTGGTAGGATAATGCACATCATTAGTAGCAACTAAGGGTATGTCCAGCTCTTTGGAGATTTTAATCAATGCGTCATTTACTATTTTTTGATCAGGAATAGAATTGGCCTGGATCTCTAGGTAAAAGTTTCCTTTCCCAAATATATTCTGATATGCGTCGGCGGATTTTAAGGCGTCATTAAAACGCTTCTGTTGAATAAGCCAGGCAACCTCTCCTTTTAAACAGGCAGATAGACCGATTAAACCTTGGGAATATTGAGCAAGGACTTCTTTGTCAATGCGCGGCCGGTAATAGAACCCTTCCAAATAACCAATAGAGACCAACTTAATTAAATTGTGATAGCCGAATTCATCACGGGCCAGCAAAATTAAATGATTAGCCGCATCTTCAATGCCGCTTCCGCTTTTATCCCACCTGCTTTGCGGTGCAACATAAACTTCGCAACCAATAATAGGCTTGATACCTGCTTTTTGTGCTTCCAGGTAAAAATCAATTGCTCCAAACATGTTGCCATGGTCGGTTATGGCGAGGGAATCCATCTTATAGCTTTTGGCTATGGCTAGTATTTCAGGAATACGGCAGGCCCCGTCAAGAAGGCTATACTGCGTATGCAGGTGAAGATGAATAAAGTCAGAGTGAGGCATGTATTAGTTGTTCGGCCGCAGGTTTTTTTGCAGTTTATTCCCACTCAATGGTTGCTGGAGGCTTGGAACTGATATCGTAAACCACCCGATTGATCCCCCTAACCTCATTGATGATACGATTGGAT
>JAHJCJ010000073.1 GCA_018812825.1 Candidatus Omnitrophota bacterium | reverse complement strand
TTTCCGGCAATATAGCCGATTGCCAACGCTAAAAATATAACTATCTGCGGATTAGCGCACATAATAGTTACAATATCGTGTAACATAAGACCTCCTGACTTTAACCCTATCGGGGTCCGCTCTTAGATGTTTGCCAATGACGATGATATTCCTCGAGTAATTCACTTATCCCTTTACCGATATCTCCATATGTAGCATTGGGTAGATTTGCAAGCGACACGCGTACCGACATATTCGGAGCGTCAAATCCTCCTCCATCCATCAAGACCACGGATTTGCGCTCGGACAACTTCACTACAAAATCAATCGGCTCAAAGTTCTTTACCAGGTAGCCAGCAAATTCCTTGCCAAATCTCTGTTGCGCAAGCCTCGGGATATCAATAGTCGTATAATAATGAGCATCATACTTGTTCTCCGGCGGGGGAATTCCGATGTTATCGTATAAAGTCTTAAACCTATGGGCAACAATATACTGAGCGACTTTTTTGTATTCTTGTTTAATATCTAATAAACAAAACAATGAGAAAAACGCCATCATAACCTGCTGCGGCGTAGATAGCCCTGCAGTATGATGAAGCGCAACTGAGCGGCTGTCTGCAACCATCCTATCGATAAATTTCATTTTGTCGGGATCGAGCACAACTGTGTGATAGCGCTCATGCAGTTCTTTTTTGTCTTTCTCGGGTAAGGCTGCGATCATCTTATCAAAAACATTATCACAGTGTATACCGATAACGCCGAGACGCCAGCCTGTCGCCCCAAAGTATTTCGAAAATGAATAAACAAGGATCGTATTTTCCGGAACGGCTGATGCCAGCGAACGGAAATTATCCACAAATGTCCCATAAACATCATCCGTGATGATAATGAGGTCTTTCCTCTTGGTCCGGACAAGCTCGGAGATCTTTGCAAGCGTTTCCGGATGCATCGCTACAGATGTAGGATTAGACGGATGTACCAAGAAAAAAGCCTTAACTGCAGGATCGGCTAACTTTTGAATCTCTGAATCCGGATATTGCCAGCATGAATCTTCACTCTGCTTAATTTCAACCTCAATGAATTTATAATCATTTAAACGCGGAATTTCAATGTAGGGCGTAAATATGGGAGTACCTATTGCAATCTTATCCCCTTTGTGCAAAAGTTTATTTTCCATAAGGCTGGTAAAAATATAATCCATGGCTGCGGTACCGCCTTCGGTTGCAAAGAGATCAAATCTACCTGCAGGAGAAATACCCACGCATTTTTCCTGCTCAAGGTATTTATGCACAATCTTTTCGCAATTTATAAGCATCCTGTCCGGCTCAGGATAATGATCGCCGAGTATCGCATCAACCATTTCCATGACAAACCCATCAGGATCTATCTTAAGTTCATCGCGCACATATTCATATGCCATCTGCAAGAATTTTATTCCGGCAACATCTGTACTTTTTCCCAAAAATTGCTCGAACCGCTTAGCGATCCCGTTTTTCTCGGGCGCTCCGCCAATAACAGGCATATCAACTACACGCAATGACTCTTCTGTTGCAAAAATGCCTAATTGAAAAAAACCTGAACGCGGAGTAACAGCTGTCCAATTTGGATTGCCTCGGCCGGCATTTAACATTACCCGTTCGTGATGTGACTTGGCAATCTTGATTAACTTATCTTTAACCTCAAAAGGGCTTAATAACTCGTATTTCTTTTCTTCGGAAACTTTCATATCTACCTCCTCCTTCTCTTATGCAGCCAGGCAAATAAACAAAGATTATAACTATCCCTTTTATTAAAAATTATATTTAAGTATTGCTCGATAATCTTTATAGTCCATGTCTCCGGTACTTAGAGAATTTTCTACAAAAGCTGCTCTTAATCGTAAACTTAAATTTTTAAACTTTCCGCTAAAACGATAGTCAACTGTAAAATCGGTTTCCCGTTGGTCTGGCGAAGAAAAAGACCCCCTGTCAGGTACATAAGCTTGAGTATGATTCATAAAAGCACTTAAACCCCTAAGTCCTAGTTGTGCAAAATCGTAACTTAAGCCTACAACCCACGCTTTTTCTCCGGCCAAATTACAGTCTTCCTCCATAATAGAAGTATAACCCGGCCAAGAACCCCATGGATTAACCATATCGTGGCTTTTATCGGTAATAGTAAAGCCTAAAGTAAGATTTAAATTGTGCCACTCAATTCCACCCTCGATGCCTACCATACCTGTGTGAAAATCTCCGTTCCAAGCCTTACCCACATCCTGCTGGCTGAATGCCTGCGCAGATCCGGAAAGAGTAATATCATTAGCAAGCTTCCAATTCACATCAGCCTGAAAGTATACTACATTCATAAATTCATAACAATAATATTCCCAGAACTGAAAAGTGTAACCTTCCTTAGGAGTAAAAACTACTCCGCCGAGTGTAACAGGTTTATGGGTATTGCTAAACCCGGCTGCCTCAGACATATATTTAAATTTTGCAGCATTCCGATCTTTCATTTTAGTAACATGGGAAACAAGAAAAGATAAATTTTTCAACCACCGGCTTTGCAACGTATAAGCTTCAAATGTTTTCGGGGTCATCCTAGTATCATGGGGATTGATAAATGGAGTATCTAGTATTTGACGGAAGAGTTTGATTTTATTCTTCTCGGTTTCGAACTGAAGGTATCCCTGCCCCAAAACAGTGTAACTTTTCTGTCCCGGCGCAAGTAAGCCAGCCCCGTCTTTTTGCAAGCTAGTAAAACCCACTCCTTGAGAGGTATATACTACTAATCCCGTACTAATCCCCTGCCAAACAGCAGTATCGTATTCTAAAGAACCTCCGATAGCCATACTCTCCTGAGTTTTAGGAGTATCAAAATGCCTATTCATGTAAAAGAGGCGCAAATCACCTGCAAATTTTCCCTGCATAAAAAAATCTTTAAGATTGGCCACGCTGCCAATATTGCCTGTTTGCGCCCAGGCAACTTTACAGATAATAAGGGCAATGAATAAAATTACTACATTGATCCGCAAGTTAATCATTCCGCGGTTTTTTGTATGATACCGGACCCTTTTCATAGCCCACTTGTTTAAGCCACCAAACAGGATAAAACACAGCTTGAGCCACGCCGGCTTTGGTATTAAGATAGCCATCATTGTATTTAATATAAAGTTGATCTGCAAGTTTCCACCACTTATTTAGAACCGCATTGGCGTTATTATCACTGTAGCGGCTCAACAAGGCGCGCGCACCGGCTCGATCTCCTTTCTCCCAAAGTTTGAGTGCTTTAGCCTCCAGCTCGGTTTGCTTACCGAAAGCCTGAGCTTCAAACTGATCACGCACAGACTGGATATCCTTAATCATGTATGAATATTTAAGCATCGCATAATTGGCGACGAAATTAAAAGCGGTCCACATGCTCTTTCGGTCAAGCTCGAAAATATCGGCCCTTTGAACGGACATGGGCAGATTAGTAGCTCCAACATAGAATGGCATAAGCACTGCCGTAGAAGGACGGTCAGGACCAAACCAAGTCAAACCGCCAATAGCGTCGGGAAGCCAACTCCTAGATTGGTTAACATAAGCATATACACAACGGTAAATGTTTAGCGGCCGCTCAAACTCACCCTTAAGAGAAGTCATACGCCCTTCTTTATCAGCCACTGATTCCGCCTGCCCTTCAAACCGGTACGGACAATTAAATGCCCCGGCAGCCAACCCCTTGGTTAGATCAAATTCAGTACCTTCATAATTATCACGGTGGATGGTAAAGATGTTTTCAACCGTCAGTTTCTGGTCCGGCTTAATGGAAAAAGGATATACGCGGGTAAGGGGGCCTTCAACCCAGGCAGACAGTTTAAGCGAAGGCGCTATCAAAGATTGGGCGCGCCAAACGACGCAGAGAATAGTAGGGATGATGAAATTCACCGTTGCCGTACACGTTAACCCAGTCAAGCAGGCCATCCTCAGGTTTCCACCAACCTTTACGTTTAGCAGCAGTAAAAATGTTTTTGGAGTATACCATATCTTCGGCATTCTCACGGATTTCTCGAATACGAAACTGATTAGCGGCAACAAAAACCTCATCGTCTGGAACTCGTTGAGCCGCCCATACACCATCGATCCCATCCATATCATAACCGCACATTTCCATAACCCAACCCTCTTTAGGGTCAGCAACCAATAAAGTTTCTCCGGTTCCATAGTAGCCGTATTTCTCAATAAGCTCACCCATAAGCTGAACCGCCTCGCGGGCGGTCTTGCATCGCTCCAAGGCCACCCGTGAAAGCTCAGCGGAATAAAAAATACGCTTTCCGGGCTCTGGTAACGGATGAACCTTGGCCAAATCAGTGCATTCGCCAATGGACAACTGGTGTTCATTCATAATACCGTAATTTGTATCAAAATAAGCATATGTATGCTTTACTTGAGGAATATAACCCAGCGCAACACTGGCCGGATCGTCTGCAGTGTTGTAGCCTGGCCCACGGTCCTTACTCACAATACGATGGCTTTCGGTAGCGCCCCATTGCGGCATAAAACCTAATGCGCAATGCGAATAAAACACCGCCCGCAAAACACCAGGCTTATAGTCCATGGCCGGGACATAAATAAGACGCCCATCTCCCAACCCATCGTCGGAATGCGAGACTATCACCGAACCATCGCTAGTGGCAGCTTTACCCGCCAGGATGGTCGTACATGCAGCAACCATGTTGACATTTAGAAATACAAAACAAGTGATGAAAATAAATAAAGAGTGTTTTCTTCTCATACCGCTCCTTTTTATGGATTAATTTTTACCATTTTTATCGCTATTAATTCAAATGCCTTGCTGTCAAATTGATAGTTACCAAATATTTACCGTCTTCTGCGTAACTTGATGCATAGCCTATTTCTATGAAAACTAAAGTAAACACTCTATCCTTAAGTACAAAAAATATTTCCGCCAAAATAAATAATGGATAGAATTATGTTATTATACATTCATAATACCTTACTTTCAATAGGTTTTGGCAGTTCATGATTTATCAAGATCTTGATTTAATGAAAAAAGCGTTACAGCTGCCTGTAACGCCTCAAGAAATAAGTTCCCGTAGTGGAAAAGTTTAGAATTTTTATTATTTAGGAGTTTACTGCGCTTTGTTATACCATAGCTGCTGTGGAAACTGTTTTTTCAGCCCCGGGTACGCTTATATCTTTTATGCAAAGATGTAAAAATAATTCCTCTGGGTTATTTAAACCTTCTTGCTATTATTTGATTATATTCCTTGCAACAGCCTAGGCTTTTCCCTAAGACAACTTGTCTAAGATCTCACGCAGCGATACCAGCGCGATAGTCGTCTGCTTATCAGATAACGCGTAAGGAATAATAAGTGTATCGCCATAAACCATAGAGCCGCAGGAATAGACGACATTTGGGACATACCCACAACGGCTATCATCCTTCCAGTGAATAAGCGGTTCACTCAAACGACTAAGTACGCGCGAAGGATCATCGCGGTCAAGCAGAGCCGCGCCGATGGAGTATTGACGCAGCGGGCCGACACCATGAGTCAAAAGAAGCCACCCGCGCTCAGTCTCAATGGGAGAACCGCAATTTCCGATCTGCACAAACTCCCAAGGATACAAAGGCTCCATAATCGGAACAGCTTCATACCAGAAATGGATATTATCAGAATACATGAGAAAAAGCCTCTCGTTATCGTTCCGGGAGATCATCGCGTAGTGTCCGTTTATTTTACGCGGAAACAAAGCCATCCCTTTGTTGACCGCCGCATTGCCGTTCAAGGTAATCATTTTAAAATGAGAAAAATCTTTTGTCTCCATTATCTGCGGAAGAATTACCTTCCCGTCATACGCCGTATAGGTAGCATAGTATTTTCCGCTCCCATCATCGTCCTTAAAAAAAACAAAACGCGCATCCTCCATGCCATTCTGTTCGCTAGGCGAGAGCGGAAATAGAACGCGCTCTGAAAGCGTAAACCGCGGATCAAAATAAACTTCATAATTACATCGCGCCAGCCATAAAATCTTTTCACAGGTAAGCTTGTCTGTTTGAACTATGGGATGATGCTCAATGGTATAAGCGTTAACCTTATCCTGCAGCTGTTCCATAGTAAACTCATCGGATAATAGTGCTGTAATGTATTTTGAACAGTCATTTTCCAGCCCCATTTCATAAAGTTTACCAATAAAACATATTTTATCGTAAAGTGCATTCAGTTTCGGCTCAGCGATAGAAGCAAGACTGGAAGCCTTATCAATTGATATGGATCCATGCTGATCTACGAGTCCCGAACGAAATACCAATGTAGATATATGCCCTTCACTTGTCGCGCGCAAAGAAATAATAATGCGTAACGAGCCGCGAGAAACCCCGGACTGATCCGGATGCGCGACAATAGAGGGATTAAAAAGAGCTGTTGATTCATATGAACGCTCACCGACAAAACAGGCTCCGATGAGAAGCTTACGCGTCTTTGAAGCAAGGAAGTCAGAAGGCAGATATGCGCGGACAGCTTCAAATTGATGTTTGAGGATATTATCAAGATTATGGTGCCGTGCCGCAAAATCGCGCCTAATCTTCTTAAGTTCTTTTTCGGCAGTAGGTCCTTCCAACGCCATAACGCGAGAAGCGATCCTTGAGACGCGCGCTTGGTCCGTGGGAACATACGGCCTGATAATTACGCGTTCACTATCAGGAGTAATGGCTATACCGGTATTCTTTATCATTCCTCTAAGGGCTCCTTAAGACTTTCGAGAATATTTCCCATATGCGTTAATTCAGTTAATGATAAAAGAAATGAGAGCGTAGATTCAGCACCTTGATTGCGATTTACTCTATCAACATGAAGCCCATCACAGCATCCTCCTGTTACCGGATCATATAAAGGAATGCCCAGATCATTGCCGCCAAGGAACCATTGGAATACTTTTTCCGCCTCATCATACCACGCCTTATCTTTTGTAACGCGATAGGCCTCAAGACAAGCTGAAACAGTGGAATAGGCTTCTACCGGCTGTTGATCAAAAGCAGGTTTTATACCACCGCGATGATAAGCATTATCCGAGCCTACCGGCTGGAAATGCCCACGAGTTGAAGTCTGTATTTTTACAAGCCAATTTAAAGCCTCTATCCCCGCCTTTACCATTGCTTCATCATTAAGATCGTGCCCGCTTGCTAAAAGCGCGTGAGGCAATTTAGCGCCGCAATAAGTCAAAGACGATTCAAACCAAAGCCATTCCGTGCTGGTATTCGCTTTGTAAAGATCATAAAGCCGCGTAGCGAGTATCTGCAGACAGTTCCGGATAAATCTGTCTCCCCGAAAACGCTGCAGATATTCATGTATCCCGAGTAAAATAAAAGCCCATGCGCGCGGCGAAGTGAATAAGGATGAAGAAGCAAGGGCCTTTTCAAAAAGCTCAACTGACATCTGAACAAATCCTTCGTTTTTGGATTGACCAATGCAGATACCAATAGCCCATAACGCCCTCCCGTGAGAATCTTCGCTAGGCACCTCCTCCTTCCAGTTTCGCTGAAAGGTCAGAAAGTTTCTAAAACGGCCAACGGAAGAATCCCAGGCATACCTGACAAATCCAAGATAACGGCTCGCAAGATCGTCAATAGTAAGAAGGTTTACAGTGCCTAAATTATCGAGCATTACGGCGAGAATAAGCGCCCGCGCATTATCGTCTGTACAATATCCTTCGGAAAAGTTAGGAACATTAAACATGGCGTGCTGAAAGATTCCGGTAGAATCAGTCATTCTCACGAGATGGTCAAGTTTAATCTCAGGCAACACAGGAAACACCTGTTCAAAAGGATACATTGTTATCTTATTTTGCATTACAGGAGAACGTTTCAATCTGGATTTATCAAATATAGATGCGTATTTTAATATCACATTGCTCCAGATCATCTCGCGGCCTAAAAGATAAGCATTTTTACGCATCGCGTTACGCTCGTTTTCATTACCAATAAGCCTTAGGATCGCCTTCTCCATCGCTTGCGAATCGTTAAACGGCACGAGAACACCCTTGCCATCACTAAGCAGTTCGGCGGCATGCCAATATGGAGTTGAGATAACCGCGTTTCCTACGCCGAAAGAATAGGCTAATGTACCGGAAACTACCTGCGCTTCTTGAAGATACGGCGTAATGTAAATATCGGCAAGCACAAGTAACTCCTTGAGTTCTTCAAGAGATACAAACCGATTATGAAAAATAACATTTTTCGAAATCCCAAGCTCATCACAAAGACGCTGTAAAAAAAGCCTGTATGTTTCACCTTCATGCCTTAAAAGATTAGGATGCGTAGCACCGACGACTATGTATACCGCGTTCGGATATTCTTCTATAACCCTAGGAAGTGCGCGTAAAACAACCTCTATGCCCTTATGCGGAGCAAGCAGCCCGAACGTCAGAAGAGCGGTCTTGCCTTCGACGCCATACTGATCTTTATAAAAATTAGGGTCAATAAAAGAAACGTCAGGTATTCCATGTGGAATCAATGCTATTTTTGCCCCGTCTATCTTATGCACAGCCTGAAGGATATCTATGGCCTTTTGCGTCATTACAATCACGTTATCAGACAACTCAAGTAATTCATCCATCACGCGTTTCTGGCGCACAGATGGATGCTGTAATACTGTATGCAAAGTCGTTACGATAGGCATCTTCAATTGCCGCAATAACGTCAATATGTAACTGCCAGCGTCTCCGCCAAAAATACCAAATTCGTGCTGAAGGCAGACAACATCAATATTATTAAGGTTAAGAAAATCCGCCGCTGCCTTATATGAAAGCATATCTTGTTCCTTAATCTCGAAACGGACACGTTCGGGATAATCATAACCTTCCTTAGTATCTGTAACGGGAATAACAAATAATTGCATGGAAGGATTCAGGGCTGCGAACGTCTCGCAAATATCCGTGGTAAAAGTCGCGATGCCGCAACGCCTTGGAAAATAATTACCTATAAACGCTATCTTCTTAATATCATTGGCCATGATGTTTATTTCCAGCTAATCCTTCTGTCTTTCTATATCTCTTTCTTGACAGATTCCTGTTTGTACCTCTATTAACCTTACACCCTTGCTGCTTGAGTTTTTCAAACGGTGCCATCGAAGCTTTCCTACTGTCTTTACTTTCTGGCTATCAAGGAACATCCATATTTCGCTTCTAAGTTTATGCCTTTGTAAACTTGTTTTCCCGAACGGCTTGAGATACAATAACTTAACCTTAAATCCGTTTCCTTTTGCCAAAACTTTATACCATCCCCACTGCTTAAGAACTTTCTTCATTTATCACCCCTACAACATTATTTATCATATAGCGGCCAGGCCATCTAATAAATCCTCCAGAGATACTCACGTATCCCCAAGCCGCTTAGATTTAATTACAGTTACATTGTATCATAATCAGTAAGAATCGCAACGACTCATTAAGCTCATCCCGCTCAAAGCTCCCAGAAATACGACGCGGCAGAAAGACTCTCTGTAAAGAGTAAATAAGGCTATGACCGGTTTTTGATCATAGCCTTTAAACTCTCCGATACTGCGAAGAAAAGGATATTCCTAGTGTCCCTCTCCTATGTGCCGAGAAAAACCTTTCCCTGCTTACAGGTATACATTATAAGGTTGAATATGACGGTTATCAGGAAACTCCCGGGTTTAGATAGTCGATTCCTCGCGTAATTTGAGCAAATTAAACTTTTTAAGTATCTAAAGCTTTTATCTAGGGAAATCCTAAGCAAGCGAACGCAGGGAACGCACCGAAGGAATCCGTTTTTTACGATATTTCTTACCCGTCTCTCTGAGATGAGCATTAGTGATTTATGATTTAAAAACACCTCCTGAAATAATAATTTTGAAGGCATCTGCGATAGAAATATCCGGAAAACTTAAATCTTCTTTGCCCACAAAAATAACAACTCCTGTAAATGGCCCGGGAGAAGTGGGTATAAATATTGATACCATGGCCTTATTTGATATTTGGCTTAATTTTTGAAATCCTTCGTTTGTTAAAAATCCTAAAGACCATATACCTTTTGAAGGATACTCTACTAAGACCACTTTCTTAAATCCGAATTCTTTTTGCGCCAGGATAAATGAAATAACCTGCTTAAAAGTAGGATAAATATTCCTGATTAATGGTAAACTGGAAAACCATCTATCCATTAACGGAAAGATACTTTTACCTATATAACGGTTAGCCAGAAATCCTGCCGAGATTATGAGTAAAAGAAAAATGAGAACACCTAAACCGGGAATATAAAACCCCATGGTATTCCTAAAATAAATATTTAAAAATCTACCTAAAATGTTATCGGTGAAACGGAATAGAACCACCAAAACATAGACCGTCAAAAAAACCGGTACTACCACTGCCAGCCCGGTTATAAAATACTTTCTTAATCTGTTCATCATTAGCTCCTTGTCTACCTAGACAACACCCGCGCAATACCAATTAGCGCGGGGTGTCTATTCTATTTATTCTGAAGTTTTCTTTGCTTTTAAATAACCTTCGGTGAATTTTATTATATTATTCATCATATCAACTGTCTCAACCGGATATTTCCCCACGGCTGATTCTGCCGAAAGCATAACAAAATCAGTCCCGTCTATTATAGCGTTTGCCACATCCGTCACCTCTGCACGCGTAGGCCTTAAATTATCAGTCATACTTTCAAGCATTTGTGTGGCGGTAATCACAAATTTACCTGCGCGGTTACATTTTTTTATAATCATCTTTTGAATAACTGGAATTTCGTAGATGGGTAACGATACCCCCATGTCTCCGCGCGCTATCATGATACCGTCTGAAACCTTGATTATTTCATCAATATTCTTTATGCCTTCTCTGTTTTCTATTTTAGCAATAAGCCGGCACCGCGAATCTGCCTTAAGCAATTTTCTTACATCTAAAATGTCTTTCTTGGTACGTACAAATGATTGGGCGAGATATTCAACATCGTGCTTTTCGCAGAAAAATATATCCTGCATATCCTTATGGCTTATACCGCCGAATTCAAGCCTTGCCTCCGGAATATTTACACCCTTATATTCCTTCAGCAGACCGCCAGCTATTACCTTAACCTTGAGCCTGTGCTTACCCCTGCCGATAACCTCTAGGGCGATGTTTCCGTCATCTATGAATATTTGGTAACCATTCTTAATACTGCGTAGCGGCCCTTGATAGTCAAAAGATATCTTTTCATGCGCGCCTTTTAGCTTTTGTTGAGTAAGCCATAAAATCTTATGTTTTCTAAGTTCAAGCGGAGTAGTAAGCCCGCCTACCCTAATACGGTGCCCCTGAAGGTCGCCGAGGATTTTTATACGCCTGCGGTATTTGGCATTCAGGATCCGGATAAGACCTATGCGACTAGATAGCTCCTGCGGCTTAGCGTGAGAAAAGTTCAGTCGCCCGACATCCATGCCGGCAAACATCATTTTTCTAAGCACCGTCTCGTTTGACGATGCAGGGCCTAGAGTACAGATTATTTTAGTTTTTGCCATTAATTATTTCTCCATATAACACATAGTACAAAAACTACATTTGTCCTGCAGAGTAAAGCACATTAAACATCCTAAAGTTTTATCATTATAATATGTTATTATACCATATAATTATAGTTTTTAGCGAACTTCGATATTCCGGCAAGGCGCGTCAAAATGACTTGCTATAAACACGCTCTCTGTAAACAGATAAACAAAACACGTAACAAATGTTACGGAAAAATATTGGTTAGATCCTCAACTTTCCTAGGTCCCCACTCGCGTTGCTCGCAAGAACCAATTTTCCTCCCTCTTAAATAGGAGAAAATGTGGTCGTTGGTTAGACGAAGTCAAAACCTACTTACACCAAACTTCCACCTGCCACTGACTATTAACCCAAAGCCCAATAATTTCAAGTTCTGGCCAATGCTTTTTCAACCGCTTGACAGACTTGGTTATGTGCTCACGATGGGTATTTTCATCAACAAGGTTGGCTCGACAATCATAATGACCAACAACAAATATCCGGATAGACTTATTAACATTGATAGAGATGTTAATACTACGAATAATTTCGCCAATATTATCTTGTGAAGCTAGAACTCCATCTATGCCCGCTGCAGTAATAACATCCACAAAATCAGTATGATATTGTTCGCGAATCCAATGTAAGGCCGGAAATTGCACGCGCCCATCAATGCAATTTAGACATGTTGCTCGAACATCGAGATTATTCTTTTTGTCTACAGATGTCATTTTTCATTACCCTGGGGAAAAAGGGTCCCTCTCGTATGAGCCGAGAAGAAACCTCTCTTAATTTATTAGCCTAATTATATGCGCAATACCTCGCTATATCAAGAATATTCTGGTTTTAGAGAGGTCTATTCCTTGCCAAAATATCCGCCTTGTTCGGTATTCTTGGTGGTAATTCTTATTCCTATTAAAGGGGCAAAATGTAACATTTTGCGCTTCGGGAACCGACACGGTTTTAGGGAAATCCACAAGGCTATGGCTTAAGGACGCTTAATTCTTGCTGTTTCTTCATCTTTTTAAAAACTGGATCGAATTTATCAAATACTAAAAATTTATTATAAAACTTAAACAACGGTACAAAAAATTTGCTAACAGGTTTACAATAAGCATGCAATGGCATAAATTCAAAACCTAATCTACGCTTAACTTCATAGCTATTCTGGCCCATCTCATAGACTTTAATTTTATTATCAATGCACCAATTTAGGAGATCCCAGAATCTTACAAAATAAAGATTATATTTGTGGGAGAACGCATAATCAAAACCAAGGTAATAATCTATAAGATAACCTTCAAAGACAAGGCAATAGGCAAAAGCAACGAGCTTACCATCTAGCCTCCAGAGGAAAAATTTAGACCTGTCCGTGGCATTACTAGATATATTAAAAAGGAAATCTGGGGGTAACTCTTCAAATTCTACCTCCGCAGTACGAAAATTCTGCATATACAGCTCATGTAACTGATGTGAAAGTTCGAGACTAACCCGGTCTGTAACCTCCATATCAAACTTAGGCCCTTGAGCAATCTTCTTAAGTTTCCGTTTAAAGCCATCCCTTGAAGAACTACTAAGCGTCTTTAAATATCCATCAAAATTATCAAAATCTATATTCATAACCGTGCTTGGCATACTTTCAATACGATTAAATCCCTTTTTAAGGAGACCTCGCAATAATTCATCATAAGAAGTAGTAAAATCCTTAAATACTAAAGCTGCTGCCTTCTTCTCTTTTGCCAACTTCTTCATGCATTCAACAAACATCCCCAATACCTCGTCTTTATGTTTAGAGATACCGATCATGCCCCTAGTCATAGGCAAGCCACAGAAAACTATCTTTACTCCGAATAAACCAGGAAAAACTTTTTTTACTCCCTTTGTCAGAGACTTTAACCAGCCCTGCACTGCCATATCCAACTGAAAATCCATAATAAAAAAAGTAGTAGCACCAATAGGAATTTGATTTTCATAAATAATAACATAATAAAAATTTATTGCTCGAAAAGCTGAATCATCAAGTGCTTTACAGAAATGATAGTTTTCTAAAATACCCGGGAAAATACTAGCCCACTCCTTTTCAGGTAACTCATGAATTCGATTAGTTAATTTAGTCGTAAGATAAGGCATGTTTTAGTTCTTTAAACCCTGGTAACCAGCATTATTCCAAAAACAATCGAAACAATGCCTAACCAACGCATAACTCCGATGTGCTCCTTAAGAAAGATTAAAGAGGCGATGGTAATGAATATATAACGCATGCTATCAATGGAATAGGCCAAACTCAAATCTGCTTTAGAGAGTACGAATAACCAAACAGAGAGTGAGGCAGCGCTAAAAACAAAACTTACCCACAGGCGCGGCATCCGTAGAAGATTAAAAAGAAAAACTCCAGTCTTCTTCCAGGAGTTAACCTGCGCATCAAGTTGGTTGATGGCTAATTTCATGGAGAGTTGACTGACTGTATCAAAAAAGTCAGTACATACAATCAAACTTACTATAAAAAGTATACTAACTTCCATTTATGCCTCTTTCCCCTGTCGATGGCTGCTTAAAGACACCAAAACAACTCCCAACAAAATAAAGCCAATTCCAATCCAGCGCAGGAATGGGATTTTTTCTCCAAAAAAGATAATTGAAACAAGCGGAATAGTAATATAACTAAAACTGGCTACAGGTATAGCAACGCTTAAGTCAATTTTAGAAAGAATAGTTATCCAGAGGCAAAAAATTACGGATATGGCAAACAAAGCAAGCCACAGGAATGGGTTAGCTACGGCCAGAGAGATGAAACGCAAAACGTCAGATATGCTAGTAATAGCTACCGAATGTTGGAGGAGCGCAGTCTTCTTAAAACAAAACTGCGCTACCGTCTCCAGGACATCTGTAGAAACAATCAAAATAAATATAAGGAAAGTTAGGGGACGTTTTTGTCTCAACATTTATTTATTAAAAAATTTCTACCACAATAAAAGGCTATTAATCGTTCCCAATCAATAGCCTTTAGGCTTACCCATATTTCGCGTTGTTCCTCACTACGTTCGGGATGAATTTCTTACGAAAATAAGGTAAATTCAGGGCCACTCTCATATTTCACAAAGAGAAACCTCTCTGTATTTATAAAACTAATTATATGCGCAATACCTCGCTATATCAAGAATATTCTGGGTTCAGAGAGGTAGTTCCTCGCAAATTTTGTCCGAAATGTCCGGTCTTCTTAGGCTAGAAATTGCC